>JAAZLT010000030.1 GCA_012799205.1 Clostridiales bacterium | reverse complement strand
TCTACAACTAGCAGGTGATTATCTTCATACACTATTTTTATATCTCTAAAATTCAATATTTTATGCCCCCAAATATATACTAATTTTTCATCTCTACCTTACCACAAAATACATTTTTTATTGTAGTTAGTAGTTCCGTGTTTTTTATTTTATATGAATCATGAATCACAATCTTGTTGGGCGCTATGGTAATGAGGGAGCTAATGAGTAGATCATCATCTGATATCTCATTATCGGATATTTCTCTAGCCACATCCTCTAACATATCATTATTTATCACCCTATAGCCACCATCTAAGAGGGTATATTTCTCGTCATCCTCTAGAAGCACATGGACTTCCTCGATCTTTGGTTCTTGAATCTCTACAAAATACTGAAGGAGTCTAATAAACTCGTTATATTCCTTATCTATTAGAAGCTCATCTACAGACCTTCCTACCATATATTCCAGTTCGTCTAAATATTCTTTAAGTCTAAATCTTACAAAGCCCTCTAGGGAAAGCTGTCTATTTTCATCGAAGAACTCTGTGAACCTACCATGTATATAGGCCGCCCATTTTCTATCGTCATAATCAACTCTATCTTCAATAGACTTTTTTAGTATATCTACCCTTTCATCATCATCAAAATAAAAATATTCCCTCTCTATTATATCATCAATTAGTTCTTTCTTAATATCATATAGTAAAAACTGGGCAAATGCACTCCCTATCCCATGAGAGAGCATATCTTTTATATCTACAAGCTCATGAATATCATATTTATCTTCACTAGAAAGATTTATATAAGATATATCCTTTTGATCATTTTCAATTATTTCAAATCCAGCTGGTATATTATATTTAAGCCTCCTAAGAAGTTGATCTTTATGCTGGCAGTTTTGTCTTGCAATTCCGATGGAAAAAAATTGCATATTCTAACACTCCTTCCATCGCACATCCATCGTGCTACTTATATTATTATATGCTATAATCTATTTTTGGTTGCCCTAAATATAGTATTGCCCCATATTTGGCGATAATTGAATGCATTATTTGCCATCCATGTCTATAAGCTGGGCTTTGAGATTATTTAATAAACTATGTGCTAACCAATCATGGCATGTAAATATAAAAATTTGACGTTTTCTACTGATTTCTTTTAAAAGTTCAAAGCTATTTTGTATTCTCATCCCATCCCAGTTTATGAATACTTCATCCAAGAATGCAGGCATCCTATATTCCTCATCTAAATGATCCATCATGGCTAGCCTCAAAGACAGGTATATCTGCTCCTTTGTTCCTCTACTTATAGTTTCACTAACTTCTATTGGATATGGGTTGTCCCTTTCAGAAACATATATTGTTTCACTATTATCATCTGCTAAAGATATTCTAGAGTATTTATTATCTGTGATTATCTTAAAATAATTGCTAGCTCTTTTTAGAATATCGGGCTGATGCTCCTCTTTTAGCTTTTTATCAGCAGCTTCTATTATATTTTTAAGCAAAGTCAGTCTATCTCTTTGGATACAAACATCCTCTAGCTCTTCCTGGAGTGAGTCTATCTCACCTTTTATCTCATTAGCACTTTGTTTCTCTTTGCAATATTCTAAGTCTTTATTGTATTCTCCCAAAGTTTTGTTCAGTTCATTTAATTTCTCATCTATTTCATCTAATCTAGCCTTGGCAGATTCCAATTTCTCATAATCAAATACATGATCATCCCCGTCACCTTCAATATACCACTTATCCTTATCTTCAAAACAATTATCTGGCAATTTTCTCCTATCCCTGTCCAATTGCTTCTTTATCTGCTCCGCCTCTAGATATAGATCCTTGCGTCTTAAAAATTCTTTTATTCTTTCTTTAAGATTATTACCCGGGAACATATCTAGTTTAAGCAGTTTACTATTCTTTAAATCTTCCAATTCTTTCAATCTATCTTTTAGTTTTTGATTATCCGTTTCTAGAGCTTGCCTTTTTTCTTTAGACTCAGCTTTTCTGCGCCTTTTATCCTTAGATTCTTCCAAAGCTTTATTTAAAATATCTATATTCGCCAATAGGTCTCCGCTTAATGCTAGCATGCATCCTTTTGCGACCTTTTTGGCTTTAAGACTGTATGTCTCTATCTCATCTTCTATATATTCAATGTCATAATTTATATTTTCTAAATCATCTATATGCCTTTTAAGCGTATTTACATCCATTATTAGGCTCTCATCGGCAGTCGTTTCATCTAATGACGCAAACGGAACACCTAATATAGTATTATATAGTTTATCATGCACCCTTTTCCTCTCATCTTCTAATGAATCTATATCTCCATGCTTTATACCTCTGGACACCTCTTTATCCCTATTATCTTTTTTTGCAGCCCAAGCAATAAAAAAAGATAGTACTCCTATCCCTAAAGATATAATACCTGCAAATCTAATAAAGGTATCGTCTGGTATAATTCCTATTATGCCGAGAAGGGTAAATACTATTCCTCCAGGAATAAGCCTAGACGGATCTAGTTTCCCATAGGTTTTTTGAGGTAGTAAATGCGTATAGGCCTTCGCACTCTCAATCCTAGATTTTATATCTTTATAGTCAGATACATATCTTCTAAGAGAGGCCTCATCTATTTTGCCAATCGGCTCTGCATATGCATCCTTCCATCCACCTATAATGAGTCTATTACCCTCATTTTTAATAATTGTAGATGTTCCATCTCTTTGCCTAGTTAAGTTTTCGAGCCTGTCTATGCTGCTAGCTATTTGTCCATATGATCTTACAAGACTATCTATGTCTTCCCCACTTTTAAGGATGTTTATATCTGTTTTGCTATAATTCTCTATTATTTCTTCTAATTTTGTTATCTCTGTTCGGTTCATTTCTATGTTATCAGTGCATTCTATAATTTCTGATTCTATCTGTTTAAGCCTTGCCTCTATATCGCTGGGAAGCTCTTGGACTACATCTACATCGCCAATGTCTTTTAATATCCTATGTAGATCGTCTTCCATCTTCTTTATGGGCAAAATATCTTCACACCAACTCATATAGGCGCTAATCGAAATTCTCTCCTGGGATAATTTATGTATTTCATCCTGTTTAGCCAGTATCTTTTCTTCCAATATATATAGATTTTCATCATTTTTAAGCGCATATGTAAGGTCTGATCTTAGACTTAAAATCTTCTCTTCAAGTTCTCTAGATGAAGGTTTTCCTCGTTTATCCGGCCTCCAAAGAGATTTGGTCTCATCAATGAGTCCTTTCGTTACCTCACCCGTGGGTCTTATAAATGAATAATATTGTCCTGTTAAAATTTGATCCTCTATCTTTTCCCATAATAGTCTGCCTGGCAGATTGAGTTCATCTGCGGTCAAAGCATATACTTCTTTAAATATTTGCCTAGTAATATGATCTGCCATAGGTAGTGGCCTGTTGGCTAAGTTTTCACTACCATTATGGTCTTTTATAAAACCTGACGGACGGCTTAAGAGCCTTCTCCCTATATGTATAGTATCAGTTTCATTAAGATCTATAAAACATTTGCAATCAGCCTCACTAGTGCCCCAGGGTACATATGGATTGTTAGCAGCGGTAGCTGGCGAAAATCCATAAAAGAGGGTCTCTATTGCCTTAAATAATGTGGATTTACCTGATTCATTCTGCCCCTTTATAATAATTATATCCTGTTCAATCTTTGGACTCTCCCAATCCTCTATACATCCAAATGCATCTATTAAGAACCTATTAAATTTCATAATAATCCTCCTTAACTGTGCGTAGGAGTGCCTCGTATTCTAGACCTTCCGTGAGTTCTCTTAAATATTCTAAAATTTCCTCTTGGCTTTGTGCTCTTTTAGAACTACTTGCCAATTCGTCAGGCATAAGTGACAATAGCAGACTGTCATCCTTTTTTATTTCTTCTATAAGGCCTAAAGCATAACTTGTAAGATGGGGACCTTTCCTGAGGCTTTCAATATCCATAGGTGGGTAGAGTGATTCTATGTCTACATTGGCATATTCTATTTCTAGTTCATCTACTAGGTCTTGCCCTAATTGATTTAAATCCTCTTCCTTGGCTAAATAGTGATATATAGGGGTCCTTCCCTTTAGATTTAATCTAAGCATAATAGTCTCTACCCCATATAGCTCAGAGAGTTCTCTATTTAGCTTCTCATGGCATTCCCCCATAATATAGCTTCGGAATTTTGATATATCATTAAAGCTTTCCGAGATATCTAAGGTCATGTCTACCCAAAGTGTCTTGGATAGATGGTAAAACTTTGAATCTACACTACCGTCCTTTGCAATCTCCACTAGATAGGCCCCTTTTGCGCCAGTCTCCCCGAAATGTCTCCCAGAAATATTGCCCGGATAAACTATATATGTACTACCTTCTAACTGCAGTCTAGTATGTATATGCCCTAGCGCCCAATATGCATAGCCTTTTTCTTCTAGATCTAGCCTTGTGCAGGGTGCATAACGTTCATGTCCATGGCTACTCGTTCCATCTATCATAAGACAATGGAGCAATCCTATATGCGAAATACCCTCATCGGCAATGGGAAAGCCTTTAGCGATATTTTGGCCCTCATTTCTGCTCTCATGTCCAGCCCCTACAACGCGGGCTAAAACTTTGCCATCCCTATCTTTAACATCAACCGCCTCAGGGTCTTTAGATGAAAATATATATACATTATCTGCCCATTTAATGGCAGACGCCTTTGAGAGTCTCGACGCAGGATCATGATTCCCTGTAGCATAAAACACTAAAATACTTTTTTCCCTAAGCCGATCAATCTGCTCCTGTAAAAATTTTACAGTCTTATAGCTTAATGTATCGTCATCAAAGAGATCCCCCGCTATTAAAATTGCATGGGCATCTTTTTCAATAGCTAGATCTATGGAAAGAGTAAATGCATGCTTTAAATTACTATCCAGTACATCCCTTAAATGTGCATCCCTGTTTTTAAATGGAGTGTCTAAATGTACATCAGCTATATGCACAAATCGAAAACTCATATGCTTAACCCCACCCCCGTGTTTAAAATATTTATGAGTAAATTAGATCAATACTTTATCTATTACCCCGCCGCCTAAAACCATGTCCCCATCATAGAATACGGCAGATTGACCCGGTGTTATGGCCCGCGCCGGCTCATCAAATACTACCTTCACCTTATCATCATCTATAGGCTCTATAGTAGCCCTAGTAGCTTTAGCCGTATAGCGAATCTTTACATCAGCAATGACCTTAGATTCTATTCCCCCTGTGGATACAAAGTTTAAATCACTGGCAATAAGCCCCTTTGCAAACACATTCCTATTGTCTCCTAAGACTACCTCATTTCTATCAGGATCTATCCTCAAAACATAGGCTGGTCTACCGATAGATATCCCAAGCCCTTTCCTCTGGCCTATTGTGTAGTGTATTATACCCTTATGTCTTCCCAGCACGTTACCATCCATGTCCACAAAATTTCCAGGCCTTATACTCTCTTCTACATTCTCCTCAATAAATCCTGCATAATCATTATCTGGAATAAAGCAAAT
>JAAZLT010000265.1 GCA_012799205.1 Clostridiales bacterium | reverse complement strand
ATAAGTGCACTAAATTATATATTAGATTCTAAAGGTGTAGATGCGTTTAACCTTGGTACCGGCACAGGATATAGTGTACTAGATGTTGTACACGCATTTGAAAGAGCCTCAGAGAAAGAGATCCCCTATGAGATAGTAGATAGAAGGTCCGGTGACCTTGCCATGTACTATGCAGATCCAAGTAAGGCCCATAAAGTGCTTGGGTGGAGCGCAGAAAAATCTATAGAGGATATGTGCAGGGATTCATGGCGCTGGCAAGAGAGAAATCCTGATGGGATGTAAAAATTATTGTTGCAAATGCATTTGGTAAATGATAGTATATATACGCTTTATTTTCAACTATTTTTTATAAGACTATTTGTGAGGTAATTTATGACGACGGCTAAAAGATTGGCAAAGACAACAACTATACTTATGATAATATCCCTTATAAGTAAGGTATTGGGATTTGCAAGGGAATCTATAATAGCTTACTACTTCGGGGGAGGTATGGAAGCTGAGGCCTACTTTATGGCAAATAGTGTTCCAGGGCTAATATTTGCAACTTTAAGCGCTAGCATATCTACTACATTTATACCAATGTATACAAATCTCTTGATCAAAGATGGAAGAGATGATGCCAATAGATTTGCAAATAATATAATAAACATAATAGGTATATTAAGTTGTGTTTTATTAATCCTTGGTCTAGTGCTATCACCAAGGCTTGTAAGCCTATTAGCACCCGGATTTTCAGGAGAGCTTTATGACCTAACAACACAGCTTACAAGGATACTTTTTATAGGCTCTGTATTTAGTATGATAGCATCTATTCTAACCGGTATATTAAGATCAAATGATAAGTTTTATGGGCCGGCTATGACTGGATTTGTAATAAACTTTATAGTAATATCAGGAACCGTATTATTCTCTGGCAAATACGGCATATATGCTCTTACAGTAGCTTCCTTACTTGCCACAATATTACAGACATTTATGATGATGGCCCTTGTAAGGGATAGATATACATATAAGCCAATTGTAGATTTTAGTGACCCACTTATTAAAAATCTATTACTGCTTATAGTACCGGTTTTAATAGGATCTGGTATATCTCAGATAAATAGAATTGTAGATAAGGCCCTAGCATCTAATCTAGAGCTAGGTAGTATTTCAGCCATAAATTATTCTAGCCGCCTAGTAGGGTTTGTAGACGGTATATTCACGTCTACTGTTATGATTGTAATATATCCGTTTTTCTCACAGATGTCAGCTAGGGAGAATTATAAGGATTTAAATTCATACATATCAAGATCTATCAATATGTTTACAATGGTCATGATACCAATTACTATGATAACTATTTTTTATAGCACCGACATTGTAACTATTGTATTTAAAAGAGGGGAGTTTGGGGCAAAGGATGTTAGCCTCACATCTTTCTCTCTTATCTTTTTGGCTATAGGCTTTCTGCCCTATGCTACAAGGCAGGTATTTAATAGAGCATTTTACTCCATGCAAGATACAAAGACATCTATGATAAACGGAGCTGTGGCAGTGACCACTAACGTGGTTGTAGACTTTATGCTAATTAAAAGCCTAAGGGTGGGGGGGCTTAGCCTAGCTACATCCATATCCTATATAGCATCTAATATATTTTATATCCTAGCATGGAGAAGGGCCATGAACTGTAGTATAAAAGATATATTGGATTTTAAGACCCTAGGAAAGCTTTCTATAAGCTTTGTGTTATTTACGGCTCTGATATGGTTTTTACATGCTAGGGGGGTCCATCTATTTATAGCAACCTTCATAGGGGGAGTTATATATGTAGGGCTTCTTTGGAAAACTGGTATAGAAGAGCTTAAAATATTTGCTACATATATGAAAAAGAGATTTTCTTTTAGATGAGTGAAAAAGCATCAAAAGTATGCTATAATATTCAAGGTTACATTTTAGTAGCTTGAAGGTCTATAGGCAAACATATGTAGGTTTTGTTATTATAAGGGAATAATGTGGAAACAAGACAAACTATGTGATATAATAGTTAAAAGCTACTGTGAAGATGGAGGAAAAGGTTGTGCAGTGGTATGCCATATTTGTAGAGGCACGAAGGGAAGATACGCTTAAAAGGTTTATCGAGAGGACATGCCCTGAAGACTCTATTAAGGCATT
>JAAZLT010000264.1 GCA_012799205.1 Clostridiales bacterium | reverse complement strand
TATTTTAATCCAATATCTATCAGTCTCTCTGAATTTGTACTAACAATAATGTTGTCTGGCTGTAGAACTTGAAGAAGCTGTGATATTTTCCATTCATACAAGCTAACATTCCCAAACGGCAATAATACTTTTTCTCTAACTCTTTCACTTCCTTCTCTCACTGGAATAATTGCGGATATACTACTCATTAGTTTCCCTCCATTTTAATCATTGTTATCCTTAGTAAAATAATATTTGTATTTAATTTTATTTTGTTTCTTCTCTCTGTAATTTTATTTTATATAATAGATTATTAATTAGCTATTAATTTTATAGTTAATCTCTTCATATATTGGCTCAATAGCTTCAATGTCTTTTCTGCATAGCTCTATAAAGCCTTTAAAACTATTCACTATTCTCCTACCTTTTATTACTGGATTCTTTTCTTCATTCATACTATCTATGCTATTAGCCAATATTTTATAGTTCGCCCTATTCATAGGCAATACAAAAATTTTCATGAAATCGTTCTTTTCCAGCTTAGCAAAATTTCTATCTAATCGACCATATGCTTTCTCAGCCTCATTAAAGTTTACATTACGGATCATGCCTTCTATGATATCCAGTATCCTATAGATTTCCTGTATCAGCTTCTTTGCAGCCTTAAATGCGCTATCCATTTTTTGTGCTTGAGTCTGCATGTATTCTTTATTATAGGAGATTTTATTTATAGATAGCCAATTATCGTCAACTACCTTTCCAGTTAAGAATTGCCTTACCACATCTTCCATTTCAATGAAAGTAGTCCCTTCGATATGAGCTCCTCCTTTAGTAGTGTTAATCACCTTAAAACCAGATAGTTCTCGTATATAATACTCCATCTGTAACCTCATACGGTTAAAACCATCGTTGGTCAATATTTCATCTCCATTTACAGATTTAACCCATATTCCCTTTTCTATTTCAGCATCTGTAACTTCCTTGCTATAAAATACCCCTTCTGAATGTCTTTGTTTTCCTCTATAAGCCAAGTTCTGTCCTACGAGAATAATAGGATTAAAACCTAAAATATATAATAATTGCATGGTTACTACAGCTATAGAAGGAGCATCCATTACTATATCTATCCTATCCCCCTCATCTGTCTTTAGATAATAGTTTGAAACGGTATCCTGACTAGTAATCATGTGATATTTATCTCCCGGGTAGTTAACAAGCGTTTCATATCCTACGCTGGAACCAAATATCATAGGAATATCTCTTATTCCTAATTCTTTTACCTTAACAAACACCTTTTGGTTATTTACTGTGGGATCATAAGTACACGCTGCATCAGGATAAATATCATTGTGTATTAGTGTATTTATAGAAGAGCCCACGCTAAATACATAAGCCAATCCATTTTCCTTTATATTTCGTATATTTTCTATTTCATCATTCAGCGATGGACCAGCAGCCACTAATATAGCTGGTTTATCTTTAAACCGCCCCTTATTTTCAGTAATAATATTTGGAGTAGAAATAACCTCTCCAAAGTTCTTCATACTGTTGATTATCCATCGTTTTTGAAAAGCATAATCCGTACGCAATCCAGTCCTTTTACTCTGTACTATAGATTTAAAAAGTTTTGTAAACTCACAGTATTCTGTCGGGAAAATCCGTTTGTGTATGGGCAGTTCAACCAGGATAATATTGCTTCTGTTTCTATCTATAAATCTATTTAAAAATTTATGAGTTTCTTCTTTGTCATTACCAATTATTATGCCTTTTAGATTCTTTATAGGAAGCTCCTTTAAGGATTTATTGGATAAATAAGCATACATTATCTCAGGCACTGGTTCATAGATATAATAATTAACATTAGGATATTTTAATAAAAAAGCATCAATCTGATATCCAAGACCAACACCGTAGAAAATGACATTGGCATCATCGTCAATCTCTTTATATTCATCTATAATAGTCTGGGCTTCTCTTATAGGGTTATACTTACTATGAAAGTAAGTAGATTTGCCATCCTTATTGACTGATATAGTTTTATAGCCATTTCTTGTTTGCTCCAGTTCTATCAAATCTTTATCAATATTTTGCTCCATTTTTTTGAACTTAGCCCAAGTTTGTGGCCATTTTTCGCTTATTATATTGATATTATCAATTAATAACACTAGTCGTAGTCTCCTCACTAACTAATATATTTAACTTATGTATCATGTCATCAAATAACGGTATTAACTCATATGAAAGAATATCGGCAATAGAAATATAATCCTGATTTTCCATTACACCTTCAAATTCATTTAGCAATTCCTTCAAAGAATAAATATACTGTGCATATTCATTCCAATCTTCATAACTATCTACAATCTCTTGAATCTTGTAATTCTGATCTAAAGTCGAAAATGTATCCAAAATCCATTTAACTCCTTCAAACAAATCCGCTAACTTTGCCCATGATTCAGGTTCAGGTGTTTTATAAAACTCATTTGATAACTTTTCTATTTCGGGTAGAGCCGCCCCGAGATATTGGATAGTAGACAACAGAGTATCTTTAGCTATTTCGTTAGGAGTTTTTATTATTACCTTGACCACATTTATATCTTCAATATTCTGCAAAAAATACTCATAATGATCTTCATATACTTCTACTCCATCTATATCTAGATGACTAAAGATACTATCTGTATCTAAAATTATTTTATCTATCTCTTTAAATATAGATTTTATTCCCTCTAAGTTATTATTAAAGTCTAATTCCTTTCCCATGACAATCACTCTCATATTGTATATACCTCCAATGGTATTCCTTCATTAACATTATCGACATAGAATGACAAAAACTTTAGCCCTGTATGAAGAAAAACTTTTATGTAATGTAGATTTTGGCTAGTCAATATAATATTATTGTACTCGTAATTTCTTCATCATAGTATTTCTACAGACAGCATGTTTTTTCCTGCTTATATTCCCTTTTTCGTCATTTTTCTTTATAGCGAATGCCAGCTATAATCGAATATAGTATATTTGAATATTTCTAAGAATGGAACGAAATATATGGAAGCTATATCCTACTAACCGTCTTAGTATAGTTACTCTTTATTCTTATGGAAGCGATATTGGACTGTGAACGTGGGTTTGAATGATACATTTCCCATACTTTCAATACATATACGGGACCTTTCTATATATAACTGCAATAGTCATATCCTCTAACTACCTAAGCAAATATCCGAATAATAATTGTTGAATTGTTGCTTTTATCCTAGAGCATTAAAATCTTTGCTTTATAGAAATTCTTCTATGGTCATATCTATCATTCTGATTCATTACAATCAATTATAAAAGAGCCAGAGAAAAATCCTCTGACTCTTATGATAAATATAATAATTATCTCAGAAGCTGCAATACTCCCTGCGGAGCTTGGTTGGCTTGAGCAAGCATTGCTGTAGCTGCTTGTTGTAGGATGTTGTTCTTTGTGAACTCCATCATCTCCTGAGCCATATCAACGTCCCTAATTCTAGATTCTGCCGCTTGTAGATTTTCTGCTGCATTGTCTAAATTCTTAATTGTGTGTTCTAATCTATTTTGATTTGCCCCGAGTTTTGATCTTTCAGTAGAGACTTTGTCTATAGCGTTTTGAATGGTTGTTATAGCTGCATCAGCACCTGACTGGGTCAGAATTCCACCAGCGCTTGAAGCACCTGAAGCTCCTGAAGCGCCTGAAGCTCCTGAAGCTCCTGAAGCTCCTGAAGCTCCTGAAGCTCCTGAAACTCCTGCTGATTTTAGACTATCAATCCCTAATCCACTTGTACTCATGTCTCCAATAGTGAGTTGCATATTTTGGTTTTCGTTTGCTCCTATATGAAACACCTTGTCTTTAAATTCCCCATCTAATAACTTTTGCTTATTGAACTCTGTATTGCCAGCTATCCTATCAATTTCCTTAAGAAGTTCATCCATTTCGGCTTGTAGAGCTTCTCTATCAACATCTTTCTGGTTAGTATCATTGGCAGATTGCACTGCCAATTCTCTCATTCTCTGAAGTATTGAATGTGTCTCGTCCAATGCACCCTCAGCGGTTTGGATTAAGGAAATACCATCTTGGGCATTTCTTGAAGCCTGAGTTAAACCTCTAATCTGCCCTCTCATCTTCTCAGAGATTGCAAGTCCTGCTGCGTCATCTCCAGCTCTGTTGATTCTGTAGCCAGAAGAGAGCTTTTCCATTGCTTTGGCACCATTATTATTGGTGATACCTAGCTGTCTGTAGGCGTTCATAGCCATAAGGTTGTTATTAATTCTCATTATAAATCCTCCTTGATAATTTGTTTTCGGCATCCTTGCCTTTTGGAAGTTTGCATAAGCACCTGCCACTCGGCCGCTGTGGCATATGCTTTTTTGCCTTCACTTATTATATCGGAGGGTATGGAGGGGAACTTTAGCACTTTTTAAAAGAAAATGTACTTTTTTAGAGAGAAGTTTAATCTTTTTTTCTAAATATGTTGCCCAGTGGCAAATTGGTTGGAATGGTGCTGGATATTGCCTGTTTATTGGTATCTGCCACATCCATATATACTTCCTTTCGCAGAATAGTAACATCTTTAGGGGCTTCAATGCCAATTCTAACCTTATCCCCATCTATACCTAGCACTACCACTTCAATACCATGGCCTATCATTATGGACTCATCTTTTTTTCTAGTCAGTACTAACATAAATTATCCCACCTTCCCATCGAGGTTTTGGAATATGGGATAGCGGATGGGATAGTCACCCTTATCTAGGATGATCTGCTTTCCTAGCCGCTTCTCTGAATTTATTATAATAGGCGCCATAAGGTTGGCTGTCATCTTCTTGTAATCATTTGGTATGACTATTATGGTGAATAGCACTGCTTGGCTATCATCCTCAATCTCTAACTCTTTAAAAATGCTTTTACTTATATAAGGAGCATAGTCATCCTTGAATATAAAGGGGTCGGTTACTATAAGGGCTATATCCCCATCTTCAATGGATTGGAGTATGTGGAAGGGGCTAAGCTCCGGTGGTGATAGGAGTACAAATTTTGTTAAGGATTCAAATCCCGGAAGTCCTTCTTTAAAATAAATGATCTTATCAGATTCAATTTCAATGGAACCAAAGCGAGCAGTTTGTACCAGCATACTATTCATTTCCTTCCTATGTAATCTTTTATTATATCTAAACATATTACTCTATCTTGAAATTGATTTTTGACTATCGGTATGTAAAAAAGTTATTGAAGTTTGTGATTAAATTAGACAAGGGACTATAAGGTTACCCTCTAGTCCCTCTATATTTCACTGTCGATATTATTTCCTACATATTGTATCTCTATATCCGGCCATTGCTTCATGTATATATCTACCCTATGCTTGCTGGCATTTATTTGAGCCGTGGTATAGGTCTCCCACTCTATCTTTGCAGGATTAGGCTTCCAGTTCATATGTAGATACCCCATATCCCACTCTATATCCGGTCTGGACTTTGGCATTTGAACCATGGTGATTTCATAGTTTCGTTGGGACTTTTCATGAGCTATCTCTGCGATTGGGTTGCCACCCTTCTCTATGGCTGCTAGCCTAGTACCCTCTTGGGCAATCCTGCCGATAGCTTCCAAGCCTGCCTGGAGACTCTCTCTATTAAAATCCCGAGCCAACTGTAGAGCGGGTTTCAGACCGGATTCTGCAAAGCATTGGGTTTGGTCTATATGTACTTCAGGTAGTTTTCGGTCTATGGACAGTTCCGGTGGCCTTTGTTCTATATGAGCCTTGGGTGGTGTCTGTTTTATATCCATCCAAGACCTATAGGTGTCTATGCCGATTTGTCCATGGGTTTGACTAATTTGTAG
>JAAZLT010000029.1 GCA_012799205.1 Clostridiales bacterium | reverse complement strand
TCAAATCTAGATAGCATATAGTCTAAAGCCTCATCGCCCCTCTTTAGAATTGTTTCATATTCATCCTGATGGCTAACGATATAGCTGATAGGATCTGAGGATTCTTTTGGTGAATCCATTATCTTTTTTAAAAGCGTCTCTATGTTATAATCTTCACACAGCTTATCTTCAAAAGATCCATATTCAGGGTCTACCGTCTTATCTATGGCATCATTTTCTTTGTCTCCACCCCAATCCTTTTCATCAAGCATTGGTATAAATGTATCTTTAAATATTTTACATGAGGCTGCGTAATGCCTTACATCTTCACCTATCATTTCGTTAATTACATCCCGCTTATAATCTATGGTATTGCTAATCCTATCTTCATTAAATGTAAGAACAATTTCATCTACATTATCAACAAGGCAAAACATAATAGCCACATTTTTAAATACTCTATCTGTCAATCTCACATTAACTTCATCTATAACTGGAAAATCCTTATAATATATAGTTATACTATAGGGCTCTTTATCAGTTTTTAAAGATATTCTATCCTTATATTCTGAATAGTATAAACTGCCTATAAGGTTACTTACTTTACTGGCATCACCTACATATAAGGTCCTATTTTTATAGATTTCTTCGTAGTCTAAAACTCCTGTTGCTTCTATATCACTGCCTTTATCGCCTTTATTGCTAATAGGATTGGTGAGGCATATGCCTATAATTATAATTAGAAGTATGCTACCAATACTACTCCATATGAACTTAGGCTTTTTAAAATAGGCAATACCCTTAATTCTCTTTAATATATGCTTCTCTCCATTTTGCATAGATGTGGTTCCTACAATGAATATATTATCTTTTAGGGCCGTCTTCATCAATACTGATGCATAGTTTTTTCTATCTCCATAGATTTTAAGTACTCTATAATCGCATAGTATCTCCACATCTTCTCTAAACTTTGCAAAGCTAAACCATATAAGTGGATTGTACCAATATAGACATAATATAGATGTGCCCAATACATTCCATAGTGGATCTTTATGCCTATAGTGCATGAGTTCATGGAGGAATATGGCTCTTAAATCTTCATGGCTATATTCCCTTGGCAATATGATTTGGGGCCTTAAAATGCCTTTCAAAATTGGTGTGCTCCCACCCCATTTCACTATAACATCTCTTTTCACCCCTACTAACCTCTTACAATCCTCCAGTATGGATAAAACTTTCGTATCATCTACTGCAGAGAATTTTAGGGTCTTTAAATGAAATCCTATATATATTAATATAAAATATATAGATAGTATAACTGATCCGATAATCCAAATTATAATTATGATATCTAGTGGGTCTTTAATAGAATTTACAGCGTTTACATCCCTTTTTGCTATGATGCCCTCCCCATCTGGCTCAGGGTCTACAACTATCTGGCCCTCTGATCTATTCTCTTTCATGGATGATGGTTTTACAAAAGATGGAGATACATAGCCTTTATCTATGGTTACAGCGCCTGGTAGTATATTAAATACACTCAAATTGCTCTCCGGCAGTATGGGCATTAAAAGCCTAACCCCAAGTATCACCCATAATATAAGCATCCAGTTTGGTGAAAGTTTGCTTTTAAAAACTTTTCTAGTTAGTAGAATAATAATAGCTGTTATAGATGTAGTTATAAATATATTTATAATATTATTCATCTATGATTCACTCCCATCAATGCTGTCTATAATTCTCTTAAGCTCTGCAATTTCGTCATCAGATAGAGTCTCTTGCTTTGTAAGGGTAGAAATCATTAGTGAGATAGATCCATCAAATACTCTAGTGAGAAAACTTTCAGCCTCTTTTACTTTACACTCATCCTCCGGCACAATGGCAAAATATCTAAAGCTAGAGGGTGAGCTTCTATCTGCATCTATAATGCCCTTATCCATCAGCCTCGTAACCATAGTCCTTATGGTGGTATAGCTCCAATCTGTGTTTTTCAATCTGTCAACTATTTCTCTTAAGGTTAAGGCATCCTCTTGCCACAGACATTGCATCACTTTCCATTCAGATTCGCTTATATTGTATCTTTCCATAATAAAACCTCCGATTACATATGTAGTTGATTATAGTCTACACTTGTAATCAGAGGTTGTCAATACTCATTTACACTTTTTAATCTATTATAATCTTTTTACCAGTTTCTGATGATTCATATAGTGCTAGAACTACGTCTACAGACTTTCTAGCCGATTCACCTGGTATATATGGTTCTACATCCTCAAGTACAGCGGTTATGAAATTGGAAACTATAAAAAAGTGGCTGTCCATATCTATATTAGCCGGATCTGTTGTTGAAGATATAGATGGTCCATCATCCTTATCTAGGGGAATTTTCTCTACTTCTTCCCCATCTCTTTTATATAAGGTGGCCTTTCCATTGGCATAGACTATGGCACCATTTTCAAACTCTATCCTAAGTCTATCTCCCTCTGGAGCTTCTTCTGGTACGCTGGATATGGTAGAGCCCATTAAGACTCCTTTGGCTCCATTTTTGAATTCCAATATACCAACTGCAGTATCTTCCACCTCTATATCTCTAAGTAGAGCGCCCGATACACCATAGACGCTCTCTACATCTCCTGCAAGCCAGCACATTGTATCCACTGCATGTATTCCCTGATTCATCAGGCATCCACCGCCATCTAGCTTCTTTGTGCCCTTCCAATTAGAACTCGTAAAATACTCTGGCGATCTATATCCCCTATACTG
>JAAZLT010000263.1 GCA_012799205.1 Clostridiales bacterium | reverse complement strand
ACTCCTTCTATTAATTTAACTGCAGGTATAATTACCCCGGAATATTCAAAATCTGTCATATTCAATAGATCTATAAGCTGCACCATTCTGGATGTAGATGTCATAGTGCATATTGTTTCAAAATGTTTAAGCACATCTGGTAGAATATAGTGCATCTTCGTAGCCCCATCCATAAACTCTTCTGCAGTAGAGCCCTTTATGATGTATATATTTTGTTTTAATCGCATTCTAAATCCTCGGGATATAAAATCTATATATGGGATCAATCCCTCCTTAGCCGCCTCCTCGCCTATTAAGGTGGCATGTACATGACTTATGTGCATATGTTTTTCACTGTACATCTCAGCATCGCGTATCGCCTCAAATACGGTTAACCCTTTACTTCTTATAGTACGAACATTGCCGCTTTCCTTATCGCCCCCACCTTCTCCGTTTCCCCCGCCACTGCCAGAGTCTGGTAAATATAACAGGGTAATTTCTATACTATCCGGTTCCTCAAGGGACTTATCTATACCCATTACCCTCATAAATTCCAAGTCTCTAATCTCTCTTCTTTCTATAAAGTAGGCCCCAAAATTACATCCATTTAAAAACACAAGTGAAGAGATAATAAGAAGCACTAAGAAACTTTTAAGATATTGCATCTATCTATCTTTGCCTCCTTTTATTTTGCGTCTTCAAAGATTCTGGTCTATACTTTTCCAGATAAAGAGGGAGCCTAAATATAGTATCCCTAAAGCTAAAGTTATCTTGGTTGACAAATGGGCTAAGGTAGGGCACCGTAAAGATTTCAATGCTACAAAGATGCATCAATAGGAGTATGCTGCCCATTGCAAGTCCAAGTAGTCCCATTAAACTGCTAAATAGCGCTAGTACAAAGCGCCACAGCCTTATTGCATTGGATAGATCCTGATTGGGAATGGTAAACGATGCTATTCCTGCAAAGGCTATTACAATTACAACCCCCGGGGATAATAGCTTAGCGTTAACTGCTGCATCACCTATGACAAGTGCACCTAGTATTGATACTGCATCACCTATGGCCTGTGGTAGGCGCAGCCCTGCCTCTATAAGTATCTCAAATGCCAAAAGCATACTAAGTGCCTCCACAAAGGTTGGAAAAGGGACCCCCTCTTTAGAGCTTCCTATAGCGATAGCTAGTTCTGTGGGAATTAGCTCTTGGTGAAATGTGGTTAGCGATATATGAAATGCTGGCAAAGCAAGGCCTAATACCAGTAAGAAAAACCTCATAAATCTAATAAAGGAACTGAATATATAGTTTTGAGCATAGTCCTCTGGCGCCTGCAAGAATTCATTGAAAATTGCGGGTAGTAAGAACCCCCTCGGAATCCCACCTATAATTAAGCCGACCTTTCCGGCAATTATATTTGCACTAAATTTATCCGTCCTCTCAGTGCTATCTATAAGGGGAAAGACAGTATCATATTTTCCTATTATATATTCTTCTACATAACTTGCACCTCTTATTTCGTCTATATCTATATCTTCTAATTCTGTTATTATTTTCTCTACCATTTGCTCATTTGTGAGATCCTTTATATATATGACCACCACATCTGTTATGCTCTGTCTTCCTATGCTTATCTGTTTTAACCTTAGGTTAGGGGTACATATCTTTCTCCTAATCAGGGATGTATTAATCCTTATATTTTCTATAAATGTATCCTTAGCTCCCTTTAATACATTTTCACTGGTTGGTTCAGATATAGATCTCTCCTGAAAGCCCTTTACATCGAATATTATAGCTTTATTGAGATCATTCAATATAATAGCTAGATTCCCCTTAATTACGCTTAGGGCACATTCATTTATATCCTCTTCTATATGGTGAGAGGCAAAGTATAGTTTCCCCTCGTCAATGGCACTAATAAGCCCCTTGCTATGTTTTAATGTGCTAAAATGCTCCTCTGTGATAAGGGGCTTTAATATAAACTGATTGATTGTACTGACATCCGTCATCCCATCTAAATACAAAAGGGTGATGCGCAGCGTTCCCTTGTGGCCTATGTTAAAATCACTAAATATGACATCATCACTATCACCAAATATTTCTTCCAAGTTAGCAACCGTT
>JAAZLT010000262.1 GCA_012799205.1 Clostridiales bacterium | reverse complement strand
TTAACATATCTATATCACCATATAGTAGTGGAAGTTTCATAAAAAGCTGTTTCAAATTATCAGCCATATCCAGTTCATTTAAAAACATCTCCAAAGCAAGCATATCTTTGCTCTCTATTAGGTCTGTAAGTCTTTGCGAGTTTTTAAAATCTAAATTGCAATTTTCTATAAATCCCTTATAAAATTCTACCTGACCTATATCTATTTGAAATGTATCAAGCCCTAAGCTATCTATTGACTCTATTGCTATGGCAATGACTTCAGCATCGGCCTCAGGCCCCTTTATGCCCATAAGCTCTATTCCCGCCTGTGCAATCTCTCGCTGTTTCCCCGATTGCTCCCTTGCATACCGGTAGATATTTCCCATATAGGAAAGGCGTAAAGGCAGGGCCATACCTTTTAACTTAGTTGCAGCTAAACGTGCAATAGGCATTGTGAAATCTGGCCTCAATACTAAAATGCGACTGCCTAGCTCAAAGAATTTAAATATCTGCTCCTGACGGATAGAGGGCTTATCTTCACTGAATACATCAAAATATTCAAAGGCTGGGGGCTCTACCTCAAGATATGTCCATGAATCGAATATATCTCTAATTCTCTGCTCTATCTTTAGCTTATTATAATATTCATCTGGCAAAAAATCTTGCACACCTGCTGGTATATGCGTTTTCCAATGTTTCAAAACTACTCCCTCCTTTGCTTTAGCATGGTAAAGCGGTGATGTAGCATAGTATATATTAGCTATATATAAATGTCAATAGATATTGACCAAACTATAGAAAGAATATACAATGAAATTCGAATATAATAATAAGGAAGTGTTTTGATTGTTTGACTATCATATACATTCAAAGTTCTCCGTAGACGCAAAGATGTCTATGGATGAGGCTTGCGAAAGGGCTATTAATCTAGGCGTTAAAGAGATAGTATTTACAGATCATATAGATATGGACTGGCCTGATGATGACAGGCATTTTGCAATAGAAAACATAGAAGAGTACATACTGGATATTGAAAGGGTGCAAAGGCGGTATAAAGATAGTCTCATAGTAAAAAAGGGCATGGAGCTAGGATATCAACCGCATTTAATAGATGAATTAAATCTAAGAGTAAAGAGGTTTCCCGTAGATTTTATAATATCCTCTATCCACGTAATAGATGGTTTAGACCCTTATAAGCAAACATACTATGAGGGCAAGACAAAAAAGGAGAGTTATGAAAGGTATTATGAAGAAATTCTTCACATGATCCAAAATTTTGACAATTTCGATGTAGTGGGCCATATAGATTATGTAAAAAGATATTCGCCGATCCCTTGGGAAAAAGGAGAACATCTATATGGTATGGATATATTAGATGAGATTTTTAAACTTTTGATAGAAAAAGGAAAGGGGATAGAGGTAAATACATCTGGCTATAGGCATGTATCCAATACTCCTATGCCAGATATGGAAATAGTAAAAAGGTTTCATTCTATGGGCGGGGAAATTATAACCATTGGCTCAGATGCACATAGTGTAGAGGGCGTGGCCTATTTATTTGAAAGAGCATTAAAAGAGCTAAAAGACATAGGCGTGGATAAACTATGCCTATTTACAAATAGAAGGCCTGATTTTGTATATATTTAAAGCCTATCTTTAACAAGCTTTAACTTAAATTTATCTTTACTGGGCTGCAAATTGAGATCTTTATAGCCTTCAACTACAGAGAGTATAGGTTCTAGCTTTTCATAAAATACTACTATTAGATCGCCAGCTCTAGCATGGCCTATTGCATGTTCTACAGCTTTAACTTCATCATATATGGTTTCGATATGTCCGCTGGAACCCTTGCTCTTTGAGATTCCCTCTATCAAAAGATCTGCAACCTCTCCTCTTTCTCTGCCTCTTGTATCTCCATCCTCTTTAACTATTAGATAATCGAAGGCTTCACCTGCTATTTTGCCAATTTCTCTTATATTTATATCGTCTCTATCTCCGGGCACTCCTATCACGCCAATCAATCGGGAAGCATCCAGCTTTTGCACTGATTTTAATACATTGAGATACCCTTCAATATTATGCCCATAATCAAGTATTATTCTAAAGTTTCCCATATTGAATATATTGAATCGCCCTGGGTTTTGAATAGAGTCATTATAGAATGAGTATACGGCCCTCTCTATTGTTTTGATGGGGATTTTAAGCGCATATGCAACACTTATGGCAGCTAGCATATTTTCTAAATTATATAAAAGCTTACCTCCAAATGTGGCAGGAATTTGAGAGGCATGTATATGTTTCAAAAGTTTGCCTTTATTTGCTATGTTTATAAGTTGATCTTTAATGAAAATAGCCATCCCACCATATTTAATATGTCTTTCTATCTCATTATTATTTGGTTGGGCAGAAAAGAGTATAATATTGCTCCTTATTTTATCCATTGACTTTAACACCATTTTATCATCAGCATTTATTACTACAAATCCTTCATCTTTGACTGCCTCCACCACTAAAGATTTTACATGTAGCATATCATCCAGTGTATGTATATTATCCTGTCCTAGATGATCTTTCGATATATTTGTTAAAACGCCTACATCACTTAGATCATATCCAAGGCCGGAGCGAATGATACCACCCCTAGCTGTCTCTAAGACAGCTACGTCTATATCTCTCTCTGATAGGAGCGTCTGCGCACTTATAGGCCCGGTAGTGTCACCGCGAACTATAAGCCTATCATCTATATAGATGCCATCTGTAGTTGTCATACCCACCTTATATCCATGAATCCTTAATATATGTGATATCATGCGCACAGTGGTAGTTTTGCCATTAGTGCCTGTAACAGATATAATAGGTATAGAATGTGGTTTATCCTTTGGATATAACATATCTACTATAGCCCCGCCTACATCCCTTGGCCTTCCCTCTGATGGATATAGGTGCATCCTTAGACCTGGGGCTGCGTTTATTTCAATAACCCCCCCTGTATCAGGTGTAATAGGCCTTGCGATATCTTCGCATGTGATATCAACTCCCGCAATATCAAGACCTATGGCAGAGACAGCCCTTATGGCAATTTCCTCATTGATAGGATGTATTATATCTGTAGAGTCTATGGCGATCCCTCCAGTACTTAAGTTGCTACCGGGCTTTAATATGATCCTCTTCCCAAGCTTTGGGATGCTATTTAAAAACAAACCTTGCTTTGCCAGCATTTTTTCAGTAATGGGATCTATTTTTATCTTGGTCAAGGGCTTTTCATGGTGTTCCCCTCTTAAGGGATCCGAATTGACAATATCTATAAGTTCTCCTACTGTGTGTTTTCCATTTCCCATCACATATGCTGGTAGCCTTTGCGAGACTGCAATCACCTTATTGCCTACTACCAATATTCTATAGTCCTTGCCCCTAATAAATCGCTCGATAATTATATTATTATCAAATTTCTTTGCAAGTTTAAAGGCCTCCTCGAGCTCGTTCTCATTATTAATATCGGTAGACACGCCCTTACCTTGATTTCCCATCTGGGGCTTTACTACAACAGGTAAGCCTATATCTTTGGCAATAGCTACAGCATAATTTATATCCTTGCAGACTCTTCCCCTAGGTACCGGAATGCCAGCATCATATAATATATCCTTTGTAAGCATCTTGTCGCAGGCAATATCTACGGCTACGCAGCTTGTATCATCTGTTATGGTGGCCTCCACCCTCTTAGAGTATTTGCCATAGCCAAGTTGCAATATGCTTCTATCGCCTATGCGCCTTACCGGTATCCCCCTTAGCATAGCTGCTCTAAAGATAGAAAGGGTGCTAGGCCCTAGGCTATTGAGGCAAGCCTTATGTGTAATATGTTTTAGCTCGGATGTGAGATCTAAAGTGCCTCCATTAATAATAGTGTGGACTAGTTTTACAGCCAATTTTCCAGATTCAATACCTATGGTCTCATCCCTATAGCCATATATTATCATATATTCAGACTGGTCGATATTCCTAGCTCTGCCAAAGCTTATATCTTGATCTAATAGGTTTAAAATCTCAATTGCACAATGTTCTATTACATGAGCGAGATACGTCCCCTCTTTAAGTCTTTGAACAAAGCCCCCAGGCCTTCCTATAGAGCATCTATGCTCTGACAATCCAGGCAAGCATTTAAGTATTATATCATTAAATCCTTCTATTTTATCTGTTGCTACATCACTGTAATTGCCCAGGTCCACTACAAGCTTTATAACTTTATTGTGACTATAAATATTTCGTCCTCTATAGGCCTTTATATCGCATATTTTCAAGTATATTACCTCCTGCTTACAGGTTTTCTAGTACTAAGGTCAAATTTATATCCGGTAGGTAGTACATGCATTTTTATATCTGTCATGGCAAGTATCTGATCCGGTTTTATTTCTGATACATTTGTAGTAGTTGAATCAATACCATCTAAAACCGTAACCGCATTGGATCCGATTACCTCAAACATTGCATTTTGCATTACCACTATACCAGTGTTTTCATCTATGCCTACTCCCAGCATACGGGGATTTTGTGCCATAGCCAGTAGCAGTCTGCCAACCCTTCCCCTTTGGGCAAAATGCTGATCTATAATAGTACCTTTTAAAAGTCCTAGGCCTGGCGCCATTTTCAGAGTGCATTTTTTGGGTGAATCATCATCACTTCCTGTTGTAATCATGGTCTCACTCATGCATGAAGCGCCGGCGCTGGTCCCTGCTATTATAGTGCCAGTTTTATATTTTTCTCTAATCACTCTTTCACATTTTGTACCTCCTATTAGAGAGGTTATCCTCAATTGATCCCCTCCAGTGAAAAAAATACAAGTTGCCCTTTCAAGTATTTTAATAATTTGATTACTGTTGGCATCCCGACGGGTATATATATGGATCGCTTGAATATCGTCCACGAACATATCCTCAAAAGCCCTTATATAATTCTCTCCCAGCCTCTTTGGCTCTTGGGTAGCAACAGTGATTATCACTATAGACGCATCCTCGCCACCTGATAACTCAAATATTCTTTTAAGTATAGTACCATTACAAGTTTTCTCTTCTGCTCCACCTATTATTATAAGTATTCCCTTAACTTTTTCTTCCATATACTCCTCCTTAGGCAATACTTCTATTTTTTCAAGTTTAAGAATGTTTATACACAAAAAAAGACTCTCTTTTTCAGAGAGCCTATTTTTTGAATCCTACTTTAGATTTTTCGTGCTTCATCTCATCAGCTTTTCTTATTGCATTTAGGACCTTCTGACGTTTTCTAGGTCCGTCCATATAGCTAATACCAGAAACAATTGGAAGCAGCAGGCTTGTTATAAGGCCTAAATGGGGCATATATGACTCGAATGAGTTGAATATTTTTATATATTGTGAGAGCCAAATTCGCATAGCTATATTGAACCAATTAGGATCTGCAGGAAAGATCAATGTCAAAACATAGAGCAAAACTCCAGGGATGCTACAAAATAAACCTGCGATAAATCCTCTAAAAGGATAGTAGCTATCTAACTTTGTATCCTCTAATCCATTCTCACTCATCTCTACATACACTATAAACCAAAATATGGCCACAAATAATAGCCCAATAGCCCATTGATATATCCAATTATCTTCTAATATTCCTAGTAAAGGAAGCATTAACACAAACTGAACTAATGACATTATTGCATTAGTTGAAAGTAATTTTAGGGTAATTTTTGATAGCTTCATCAGTAGCTGCTCCTTTCGCATGCACTATTATCATATTACAGTATATGGGCTAAGAATTCCAGTAAAAAGTATAATCAATTTAGATAATTTCTAAATACATATATTGCTGCTTGGGTTCTATCGGCCACGTCCAATTTTTTAAATATACTAGATACATGATTTTTAACCGTCTTTTCACTTATGTATAACTTATCAGCAATATCCCTATTATTAAACCCATCTGCAATTAGAAGTAGTACTTCTATCTCTCTTGGGGTCAAATCATTTTGTGTAAAGCTTTTTTTGACAGCCTTATAGGATGGTTTATCAATGGCATACAGTAGATCACTTGCCATATTGGCTTGTATGTATGTTCCCCCACTATATACACTTCTTATAGCGTCTATGATATGATCTGCCTTTGCATCTTTCATAACATAGCCATGTGCCCCGATATTTATAGCCTCTAGAAGATATTCCCTATCCTCATGTATGGTCAATACTATTATATTGGCCTCACATCCCTTGGATTTAAGCTCTTTTATTGCCGACAAACCATTTTGGATGGGCATATTTATATCCATCAAAATCACATCTGGATCTGAGCTCATAGCCTGTTCCACGGCATCTCTACCATTTGATGCTTGAGCTATAACTTCTATATCATTTTCGAGTTCCAATATCTGGGTAAGTCCTTCCCTGATAAGGGAATGGTCATCAACTATCATAACTTTTATCTTTTTCATTCACCATTGTCCTCCTTTATAATGCTCTTATGTTCGTTTAAAGGGATCTTTAAAACTACCGTAGTGCCAACACCTTTTTCGGAATCTATGGTTAATGTCCCTTTAAG
>JAAZLT010000261.1 GCA_012799205.1 Clostridiales bacterium | reverse complement strand
CCGTGATTTTACCTTACTGCTTTTTTCAACAGCCCTAGTCTTTCCACCGTAAAAAAACAGCTTATCTCCATGCTTTACAACTGCCTGATCGCCCCCTCTGCCAAGGGCTAGATCCATGGCAGATCTGGCATAGCTATTACATTCACTTGGGACACTTCCTCCTACCCCTACCCCAATGCTTAGAGTAACTGGTATTTTGTTCCCCGCATCTATTTCCCTAACTACGTCTAAAATCTGAAATTTATCTTTTTCTATCTCCTCAAGTCTTCCCTTTTCCATAATAACTAGAAATTTATCTCTATCATATTTTCTCCAGCTGGCATCCAAAGAGCTCGCCCATTTGCTGAGTTTGCCATCAATTTGTGCAAGCAGAGCAGGCCTTTTAGTATCCTCTGTATTAGCCATGACTTCATCATAGTTATCTATCTGAATGTCTACTATTACTATCTGTTCCCTATCGTATATGCCCTTTAGGCGCATCTTTTCTGTAATATTTCTCATATAGAGAAATGTGAGTGGGCTTTGATTTTCAGACCCTTTGTCAGTGTCCACAAACGCAGGTATAATATCGTACCACTGATCCTTATAAAGCATTCTCTCATTTAGGTTTTCCCTATTAATTAGTATTTTTTCCAAGTCTAGATCTGGCAGAAAATCCAATATGTTTTCATCTAATATATCTCCCTGGCCTATCAGATCCCTAAATATTTTATTATGCCATATAACTATGCCTTCATCATTTAACACAACCAAGGGCATTGGTATACTCATCACGGCGTTTTTCGTAGCCACATCAATATCTTCCGATAGCTCCTTTATATAATTGGACCAATTCTCTTGTCGCTTTTTTTCCATCCTATATATGGAAAATGTAATATACATACCCAGCATCATACAGGCTATACCTAGTGGCCAGCTATAGTAGCTTAAGATAATAGAAATTATAGCGATATATATTATGGCTATATAAAGCCTTTTATCTTTCATATAAATATTTCACCGCCAAAAAATATTTTTATTTATTATCTTGCTCTTTACTTCTTAATCTAAAGTGAAGCACCTGATCTAATATTCCTATAAATGAAAGGGGAGTCCTAAGTAATAGTATCGCTATTATCATAATAGCATACTGAAAAAATACAGGCATTTTACTCCTATGTAAAAAGAACTTTATAACAGCTAACCCTTGGATTAAGAATATAAAGGTGAATAATATGGATATTGTAGCGCTAACTATGCCAAAGTTCTCTAGCCCTGCAAGGGTTCCTATATAGGCCAAAATCATAATTATGAAAAAACCCCTTGTAGTGCCCCTAGGTAGTTTCCAAAGTTCAAATTTAGGTACCACCTTTAAATCTATATTGTAACGTTTTAGGGTCCTATGAGCTAGAATGTAGTTGCCCCCTCCACATATTATGGAAAATATGGCAATTATTGATGGGGTTAAAAGCTTTAAATTGTCTATAACCAGCTCTCCTAATTGGATGCTCGTTACCTTATTATCTATAATTCCTATCTTCTTATATATTTCAAGAAGATTGGTTATAAATTCATTATCAGCCGCGAATACTTTACGTATTCCTTCCCAAGTGTATGTAAAAATATCTTCCCCTACCAAAAAAGAAAGTATCTTCAAAGACAATATAATTGCT
>JAAZLT010000260.1 GCA_012799205.1 Clostridiales bacterium | reverse complement strand
CATAATGGCCATATAGGTTTTAATGAGCCAGGCACTCCTTTTGAAAGTACCACAAGCGTAGTAGAGCTTACACAAAGTACTAAGGAAGCAAACTCTAGATATTTCGACTCTATAGATGATGTGCCTACTCATGCAATATCCATGGGTATGAAAACTATAATGCATGCTAAAAAGATCTTACTTATCGCAAAAGGTGAGGACAAGGCCGAAATTATGAAAGAGGCCCTCTTTGGCCCCATAACACCTGATGTGCCAGCATCTGTATTACAGCTACACCCAAATGTAACTGTATTTGTAGATCAGAAAGCTGGTTCAAAATTTTAAATAGAGTTTATTCTTAGCTGCGGCCCTAGGCTGCAGCTATTGTTTTATAATGGCTTTGGAGGTAAAAATATGACAACAATTCTTGTGGTAGAAGATGATTCATCCCTTGCTCTTGGAATGGAGTACACCCTGAAGGCAGAAGGGTTTAATGTTATCCTAGCTAAAAATGCTAGTAAGGGTTATATGGCTATTGAAAATGAGAATTTTCATCTAGCTATACTGGATATAATGCTCCCAGATGGAAGTGGCTACGATCTATGTAAGAAAATTCGAGAAAAGTCTGATATTCCTATAGTATTTTTAACCGCATGTGATGAAGAAGTCAATGTGGTAATGGGCCTTGATATGGGGGCCGATGACTATATTACAAAACCCTTTAGGGTTAAGGAGCTTGTATCTCGCATAAAGGCTGTCCTGAGGCGCTCTAATAGCACTAGATTAGAATATGGTTCTAGGCTTGTATCAGATGATATTGTACTTTATCCTCTGCAAAATAAGGTAAAAAGACATGATAAGGAACTCATGGTCACACCTAATGAATTTAAGCTCCTTTTACTTCTTTTAGAACATCCTAGGCAGGTCTTACCTCGAGATGTAATACTAGAAAGACTTTGGGACGAGGCAGGCAATTTCGTAGATGATAATACATTATCAGTCTACATAAGAAGGCTTAGAGAGAAAATTGAGGATACCCCGGGAGATCCAAAGTATATATTGACCATCCGAGGCATTGGTTATAAGTGGGGAAAAGATGTTATAAAAAGGTAGGAGGATACTTTATGGATAACCTGTTTAGAAATTCTGAATACAAAGA
Organism: Clostridiales bacterium; assembly: GCA_012799205.1. Taxonomy (GTDB): domain Bacteria; phylum Bacillota; class Clostridia; order Caldicoprobacterales; family Xylanivirgaceae; genus JAAZLT01. The sequence continues at coordinate 562 of JAAZLT010000260.1, read as the reverse complement.
TATTATGAAAAAACTCTTGTTGGCCCAAATCCTATTTTCGATAATATTATTTTTAGGGCTACATATGAGTTTTAGACATTTAAATAAAGGCCTTGTAGAACAAAATGCCGCCATTATTGGGAAGCTGGCAAAGATATTTCCCGATGATATTGATATGATAGTAACCTCCTTTCTCTCTAGTACCTCTAATGAACATATAGAAGTTGGTAGGGCACTGCTTGAAAAGTACAGCTATAAAGATAATATCCATATGGCACTTCAGCCTATACTAGGTCAGCTTTATTTAAAGATAGAACTTATAATAACTTTCATAGCTTTTAGTTTTATACTTCCATTAATGATAATAATTCACAGAGGGTATTCTCTTATATATAAAAAGATAAGATATGCCTCCTACGCCGCCGAAAGAGTAGTACAAGATGATTTTAGCCATACTCTACCTGAAGATGACGGTGGCGATTTTGCAATTTTGAGTCATAATTTTAATCAAATGGCAAATAGAATAAAGCTAAGCCTTAAGGCTCTTCAAGATGATAAACTCTTTTTAAAGGATACCATCTCT
>JAAZLT010000028.1 GCA_012799205.1 Clostridiales bacterium | reverse complement strand
TGGCAGCGAATTATTCTGCCATGAATAATTCAGGATAATGTTAAATATATAAAAACTAGAACTTACATGGAGGAATATATAGATGTCAGGTTCCATATTTGGAAAACATTTTAGAGTTTCAACCTTTGGTGAATCCCATGGCAGGGCATTAGGAGCTATTATAGATGGCTGTCCAGCTGGCATTAAAATCACAAGTGATGATATACAGATAGAACTCAATAAAAGAAAGCCAGGCACCCAGAACATATATACAGCTAGAAAAGAAGATGATAGAGTTGAAATTCTGTCCGGAGTTTTTAATGGTATGACAACCGGGACACCCATATCTCTTATCATATATAATAAGGATGAACGCTCCCGCGACTATGATAATATAAAGAATGTATATAGGCCGGGTCATGCTGATTATACATATGATCAAAAATATGGTTTTCGCGACTATAGAGGAGGGGGCAGGGCCTCTGGCCGAGAGACAGCAGCTAGGGTTGCAGCCGGCGCAATAGCAAAAAAGATTTTATATGCATTCAATATAGATATACTTTGTTATACATATTCAATAGGAGATATTTGTATAGATGAAACTAAAATAGATAAAAGCAAGGTATACGAAAATGCCGTGCGAATGCCAGATACACAGGCAGCAAAACTTGCTAAGGAATATATCAATTCTATAAGGAAAGAGGGCGATTCTGTAGGAGGCATAGTAAGGTGTATTATAGATCATTTACCCCCTGGAGTGGGAGAGCCTGTATTTGAAAAGCTTGAAGCGGTATTATCTCAAGCAATTATGTCTATAGGTGCCACCCGCGCCATAGAATTTGGGGCAGGGTTTGATATTGCCAATATGAGAGGAAGTCAGGCAAATGACAATTTCAGAATAGACAGGCATGGTAATTGGGAAAAAGGTTCTAATCACGCAGGTGGTATAGGTGGAGGCATAAGCGATGGCAGCCCTATCAGTTTTAGGGTCGCTTTTAAGCCTACTCCTTCTATATCCTTAAGACAAAGTACTATAACCAATGACATGGAGAATACATCTATACAGATACGTGGCCGCCACGATCCTTGTATAGTTCCTAGGGCAGTGCCTGTGGTAGAGGCTATGACAGCTATAGCCTTAGTGGACCTACTATTTTCTCATTGTCTATCGCGTATTGACTTAATGCAGAAAATACTTTTATAAAATCAAAAAAGGCTGCCCTAGGGCAACCTTTTTATTTGTCTTTATCTATCAGTCCACTACTCCAAAGCCTCTAAATAAACTTCCTCCACTAAATACCAACACTAATATTAGGAAGAAGAATAGAAGTTCAGATCCAGATTTAAATAATCCACAGTTACAGAAGAATATTACTAGAAGTAGAAAGAAGAATAGTAGACTATCATCGCCTCTTCCACAAAAGCCCATATATATACCTCCTTTTTCTCTCTATAAATTTAAACTCATCCTACGTTTAATACATTATATGTATCTGAAAAAGGATAGGTGAATAATATATGTGTTTAAATTCAGATAGTAAATACTACCTCTTTTCTACCCACTATATTTTCATTGTCATTTTTAATGTCAACTGGAAATAACCTATAGAGCGTATCAACGATCTGCGAATCTCTATAATCTATCATTTCTAGAATAGATGCGATTATAATAGGCATAGTGCCTGCTGTTCCATCCATTAGCTTTATGGCAAAGCCCAGTCTCTCACGTCTAAGAGCGAAGCAATATACACCTTGGGCACCGCCCTTAGCTACAATATTACTATCTTCCAATAGGGTGGTACATAGAGTATCTGTCCCACCTATCATTTCACCATATTCGTTCATAAGTCTAGACATCTCAAATGCAGCGGAGCTTATATCTTCATCCTCTATCAGCTCCGGGCAAGCCAGCTTTAAATACGCCTTAGCAAGCGATATAAGCGGCATTGCAAATACTGGCACCCCACATCCATCTATCCCGATCTTAATATCTTCCTCACTACAATCCCCCATCATTGCAATATGAGTTAGTATCTCCTTTTGAGCAGGATGGTCTATCTCCCAATAGCCTTCTGTCGGCAGGTCCAATCCACGGCAAAGGGTGAGTATGCCTGAGTGTTTCCCTGAACAGTTATGATATATTTTTCTTGGGCCCATCCCTATCCTTAGCAGTCTTTCCCGCTCTTTTCTATTTCCTGGGTAGGTAGGCAGCATTACTAGATCATCCTCTGCCATTCCTATCTTGTGCAAAATAGATTCTACTGCATCCACATGAAAGCTCTCTCCCATATGGGACGCTGCAAAGATAGTAGTCTCTCTTTCAGTTAGCCCAAACCATTTATGGAGATCCCTCTTTATAACCGGTAGTGCTTGAATAGGTTTGGCACTAGATCTCAAATAGGTCATATTCTTAGGGTCGCCAGCGCTATACCTTACCTTCCCGCTATAGTCCACTATACAGATATGGCCTATATGAATATTCTCAAGCACATCTTCCCTAAATTCTTTGACTAATATCTCAGACATATGTAGTCCTCCTTAGGTCAATTAATATTTATCTTCAAAGGGTCCCTACCCTTAAAATATCCATCCCAATGTTTTACATATGATCCAATTGCCCATTCTGCCATTACTACCTCTTCCCCTTCATATAGATTGATCTTTCCTAAAGGCCTATTGGATATTTGTCCATCTTCTACTGAGTAAATATATATATTATCTATATCTAAAACAACGAGGATATCCTCATTAGGTGATGTATATGCATCAGTAGCTCCTGGTAACTCCCTCTTTATGGTATTCCAAGGTAGACTTAATTCATCATAGCTGATGAGTCCTTCTGATGGTATCAGATTTATATCAAAATCTAGATACTCAGATGGTTCATCCGATCTTTTATAAGGTAACCTACCCCTCACTGCCCAATGCCCATTTCGCCTCGATAATGTAAAATTATCCTCATAAGTCTCAATGTCTTGTATATAATTATTCTTCAAGCCCTTTATCTCCATGCTGTAAAGTGCAGAATTTATAAATGCATCTCTACCAGATTTGCCTACTATATCTGAAATGCCTACTCCTTCAGCGCTATCTACATTATCTATAGGCAGCACTCTGAAACGCCTCTCCTTCACACGATACTCATCATCCATGTCTATATCTTCCACTGCTATATAGTCATTACCTACAAATTGTATGCTACATCTTTTATGATTTTTAGCTATAGATGGGATTACATTCTCGCCAACTCCAATTATAATAGGGCCTTTACCCGCGTGTGGATAGCCATAGTTGGGACTTGGATAGGCGTAGATGCCTTCATATGTATAGCCATCTATTCTTTGTAAGCTAGAACCTATATCCCAAAACCCGATTTGCCTTGGTACTAGAAGTTCTACTGTCTCGTATGTGGGATATAATATTCTATTTTCTGATCTAATCCATAGGGTCCTATATGCTTGACCATATTTATCCTCCCCAAGATTAGATAATCGTCTTAAACCTAAGAGTAGTCCTGATTGTAATGTATTCTCATCCTTGGTTTTCTTTTGTTCCTGCGGAGTATCTTTAATATACCCTTCTTGATATTCTATATTTTTGCTATCATTGGCGCCGCTTTTAAGTAAATAGATGCCCCCTTCTATAGAAACAATACTAGTCTTGTCATCTATTTTAGCAAATTCATAAAGTATTCTGGTATTGGTGCTGACAGATATAATATCAATTTCACTAGCCTCTATACCTATATCACTAGCTTGGGTTCTATACTGGTATAAAAAGAAATCCTCTGTCCTTACCCGTTTTGCTGTATATCTGATATCTTTTATCACATCATCTATAAATATCATTTCTTCATCTTTAAATGTGACCTGGTTATCTATAATAGGATCTGGGGTATTATTCTTCACATCACTATCTAGCCTGTCTATGAATTTCCAGGTGCCTTCAAGGGGTATTAGCTTGTTATTCGGCGGTAAGACCTTCTCGCTTCCCCTTAGTGGTATAGCAGTACAACCTGTATATATAATCAGTATTGAGACTATAAAGGCCAATATAGCTATTCTTCTAATATTCAATATGTACACCTCCATGTCTCCCTACTCACCCGTCGCAGGTATCCTCACATTGACAATCGTTCCCTTGTCGATCTCACTATCTATATCCAACCTTCCTCCATGTAAAGCCATAATCTCATCACATATTGCAAGTCCAATGCCATGCTGAGATTTGCTATTTTTGCCCTTGAAAAATTTCTCTTTGACCCTTGGTAGATCTTCCTCCTCTATGCCACAACCTGTATCTTTTATAGATATATTGACAAACTCCTCATCATAGCATGATTTAATAACTATATCATGGTCTTTAGGTGTAAACTTTATGGCATTATCTATTATGTTTATAAGCACCTGCTTTATGCGATTCTCATCAATATAGACCTTCGGTAGATCATTACCATGCTCTACAACAAAGTTTATATCATTTCTTCTAGCAAGTGGATCCATCTGATCCTTTACGTGATCTATGGATTTGCCTATATCCACTGTCTTTTTCCTAAGTTTAATTTTACCAGACGCAAACCTAGAAAAATCCAACAGCTCCTCTACCATGATTGTGAGCCTATCACTTTCCTTTTCAATTATGTCAAGCCCATCTTGTAAAAGCTGTCTATCGTCTAGCCCACCAGAATTTAAAGTGGCTGCCCACCCCTTTATAGATGTCAGTGGGGTTCTAAGTTCATGAGATACAGATGATAAAAACTCATCTTTTAGTTGCTCCCTCTTTAGTATCTCATCCGCCATATAGTTTAGGGTATCTGATAGCTTGCCAATCTCGTCTGGGCTACGTCTAGTGCTCCTTATATCAAAATCGCCATCTGCCATTTTGCCTGCTATATAAGTCACATGCCGTATGGGGTCTATTATGCCATTAGCTATAACAATGCTTAAGCCCATAGAAAAGAGCATCACTAGCATGCCTATTACTATAAATATAAATGCAATGCTCCTAATTTCTTTATTAACCGCTTGCACAGAAGATATGAATCTAATAATGCCCACAATTTCTCCATCCACTATTAGCGGATAAGAAATTGCCATTACTCTATCGCTATCATAGGGAACCGCCCCAATCCACTTTCCCTTCATGCCACCTAATGCTGCAGTGACATCCCCTGTGTCAATGTTGTTATCTTTAGGCATATAACCTATTGAATCCATGAGTAGCTTGCCTGAATTATCAATAATTTGAACCTGCGAGGTAGTTTGCCTCCAGAATGTATCCACATTGGCCAGTATGTTCTCCTCTAATGATGAATTAGAGAAGTATCGCACATAAAAATCCGCCGAGATCTTTATTTGATTTGTAAGGGTCTCCTCTAAATT
>JAAZLT010000259.1 GCA_012799205.1 Clostridiales bacterium | reverse complement strand
TGGATAAGATGCTTATAACTACCTTCTTATTCATTTTGTTCACTCCCATTATTTTTTTTCTTTCTATCCACTATAAATATTTTGACTAGTAGTACAAGTAGTCCAAGTATCAATATATATGGTGACCAAATTATAAGAGTTGCAACTAGATTTTCAAAAAATTTACCCAAATCTTGTAGGGATTTCATAAAACCTTTTGATACTCTCTCGCCAAACCCTATACCTATCTCTGATTTAAGCTGTTCTACCTCCTTGATAGATATATGAACTATTGAGTAATCAACTAGATTATCCCATTTTTTTAATGTGCCAGTATAGTTTTCTATCTCATAGCGTACTTTAGACAGCTCCCGCTCTAGCTCTATTATATCTTGCAGTTTCTCGGCTTTTGCTAAGATTTTAAGGAGTCTATCTTCCTGTATTTCTAACGATTTTAATCTAGCCTCTGTATCAAAGTATTCCGAAGTTATATCCTCTGCATACATCTCCTTATGAGTTATATTTGCAATATTATCTAATGAGTCGGTAAATGTATCAAGTCTCTTTATAGGTATCCTTATCTTAAAATCGGCATATCTAGAACCTTCACCCCCATACTTAGGTGCTCCCTTTACATTCGAGCTTTCTATATATCCTTGCATCATATCTACCTTTGCTAATAGTGCAGTTATGGTGCTATCATACTCTAGGGTCTCCATATCAATATGCACTGTCTTTATAAGTTTTCTATCAATTTGGGTCACAGAATTTAGATCAAAATCAGCAATGTCTCCTTCTTCCTGTTTAGCTTCTTCACGAGGGTATGCCATTTCTCCCGAATAAGACGCAGCACTATCTGACATGCCCGCATCTTTACTTGCTGGTATTATCCCCTTAATGCTTATAAAGATTATAAATACAGCTAAAATGGCCGTACCAACCCCTAAGGTGATCTTCCAAAATGGTCTCTTCCTTTTCATGATCCTGTCCTCCCTTATTAACTGCTTTCGTAGGTTTTTATCAAACCCTTCGGGCAACTCATATTCTATAAGTCTACCGAGCATGCCTTTCAGTTTGAGCTGTGCCTCGTATTCCATTTTGCATCTATTACATATCTTTAAATGTGAAATGAGTCTATGTTTTGCATTAATATCAACTTCTCCATCAATGTAAGCTGCTATATATTTATCATATTCTATGCAATTCATAGATCATCTCCCCTCTCTATAAGGTTTGACGTAGATTTTCACAATATGTTGCAATTTTCGAAAGTTATTTTAAAGAGGATTATAAGATTTGAAATGACATATCATTACCTAAGGAATGTTAATCCAAGCCAATAGCCCATAAGTCTATGTATCTAGCTTTGTTTTACTTAGTAGGATCGCCCATAAAGCTTGCCCCTGACTTTGCCACTGTATAAACACTTGATTATCTATCCCAAGATAAAGTCAAAACTTGTCCACCTTATAATCTTAGAATAATAAAACATGAGCATTTATGAATGACGTGTCAAGGGTAGCGGGCCTTAAAAATTAGATTCTTATCTCAATTACAAGTAAAGATATAGCTTTTATCCCATTATATCGGCTAATCAAGTTGCATCAATGCCCCGTTAGCATCTGGTAATTCATTCTGATTGATAAGATTTACTTTACAAAAATATTCAAGGAATGCTTGGGCATCTTTTTGATCTTCTGATCCCTCTCTCAAATTGATAATATCCTTCAAGATTTGGGCCATCCATATATTATCAAAATAACGTTGTCTGCCAGAGTTCCATACTATCCTGCTACTAGATGCTGTATTAGTGTAGTAATTCCAAAAAAGCATCTTTTCAGACTCTTCTTCTGAAAGCTGTATCCTATATTCCGGATGAGATGTAATATAACCATCCTCACATCTTCTCCCATCAAATAATTCGTTGGCCATAAATGCACCTAATATTTGTCTATCTTCCTCTAGCATATCATCAGTCCTTCTAGTTATAAGGCATGCACTATTTCGACTCATTCGTGCCAACTTCCTTGGTTGTCCTTTTCTTTTTCCGCTCTTGAATTTACCAGTAAAAACCTTCCACTCTGTAAATATTTCATCCTCTTCGCCTTCTTTACACCAAAATACAGATTGGGCTTTTGACTTAGCATCACCATCTTTTGCAAGTCTTTTTTGGCTCTCAATATAACGACGTCGCTGCTCTATGGCCCTTTTTTCTTTCAGTATTAACTCTTCCTTTTTACGCTCTTCTTCTTTGGCCTCTAGCTTTTTATTCACTATTTCAGTAGCTTTTTTGTCAACAAAAGCAATATACTTCCCAAATGCATCAGGAAAGACAAATTTCTTCTCGCCTGATTTAAAGTTTATCTTTATAACTGAATCGTTATAAGTAATCACATTTCCGACACCAAAGATTTCATGGGTTACTTTTTTATTGACTAAATTCATTAATCTATTCCTTTCGTATTTATTATAGACAATCTACCGCAAAACACTCTTCCTAGTATTTAATTGCAGTTATTACCATTATACCATCATATTGAAAAAAGTTCAAATTATATATTGACATGAGATATGCCTTGGTGTATAATATATAATTCTTCGTGTCTGAAATGTTTAAAAGTTATTATCTCGGTTCTTATAACCGCTCTATATTAAAAGAAAAAGAGCAGATATTAATCTGCCCTTTTCCTTCTACATCGCCTCTGTGCATATGTATTACATGCCCTTTGAGGCTATGGTTATATTCTTCTACATCTGCGAATAAAATCCTTTATGACCTACCTATTAACATTTATTATTTCTAAAATTTCACATGGAGTGTTTATCACAAATGTTGGGTTACATGATTCTATCTCAGTCTCTGACCCGTACCCATATAATACTCCTATGGAATCTATGCCAAATTGATGCGCACTATCTATATCGTACTTTCTATCCCCTATCATTAGGGTGCTATCTGTTTTGAATGAATTTACACTTTCTTTTATATATCCTATTATTTCATCTTTATTGACTCTAGTTCCGTCTAAATTACTACCAACTATCTTTTTAAAATATTGATCTAGGCTATGATGCTCTAATACCTTCTTTGCAAAGACAGTAGGCTTCGCTGTAGCTATAACTAATTTCTTAGAGCTTTCGAAGCTCGCTTTAATTACATCCTCTATTCCATCATATAGTGTATTTTCATAGATACCTTTATCTTTGTAGTATTCTCTGTATTTTTCTATAACCTCAGCAGTCTCTTTATCACTAAATCCATAATATTTTTGAAAGGATGTAACCAGCGGCGGTCCTATGAATGATTGTAACACCTTTTCATCCTTTTCTTCTATACCAAAGCTTTTAAGTGCATATTTAACCGAATTAACAATCCCTGGCTTAGAATCTGTAACAGTACCATCCAGATCGAATAATATTAGGTTGTATTCTCTATCTTTGGTTAGCAACACAGTTCCTCCTTCTATTGAATTCTTCCTTTTGCATACATGACATTTTATCAGAATAATTTCAATATGACATTATCACAGAATAACAACAAATTTTTAAAACTCATATTGCATTGTACAATATCATATGTTATCATAGTTGATGTGCGA
>JAAZLT010000258.1 GCA_012799205.1 Clostridiales bacterium | reverse complement strand
CATTATGAGGCCGGCGCTGACCATTTTATAAACCTACTATATACATTTGATAAAAATGATAAACTTACAGGGGCCATTATAAATGTACCGGCGCCGTCACAAAATTCAGAACATGAGTATATGCTCACTGCAGATTTCTGGCATGATGCTAGAGAGATTATAAGAGGGACACACGGTGATATACATATATTACCTCAATGCGCAGCTGCGGGAGATTTGGCCCCAAGAATCTTACACTATAAACAGGCCCAAGATAGACGTTTTAAACTAAAGTACGGAGAATTAGCAGTAGAAGATGCAGCCAGGCGGGATATTGCCGAGAGAATTTCAAAGGCCTTTGATGAGGTGTTCAGTTGGGCAAGGAAAGATATAAAGACGGATGTTTCTGTAGTCCATGAGGTAGAGACTGTTCATCTTACTAAAAGACGTATTTCCCAAACGGAGCTGGAATTTGCTCAAAAGAGCCTAAAGGATCTAGAAAATACTGAAACTATAATAGACAGCGATTCCCCGGTAGATATAATAGCATCCATATCAAAATTTAGAGCCCAGAAGAATAGATTTAAAAGAATTATAGATCGATTTAATGAACAAGATAATGAACCAAAGCTTCCTATGGAATTGCATGTTGTTAAGGTGGGAGAAGTGGCATTTGCCACGAACCGATTTGAACTTTATATGGATTATATGCATAGAATTCAGGCACGTTCACCCTTTATGCAAACCTTTATAGTACAGCTTGCAGGTGTCTCTGGAGATGATGGCGGGACTTATTTAGCTACTGAAAGGGGTGCAGATAATAAAGGTTATAGCGCATGTATGTTTTGTAATCTAGTTTCACCAGAAGGTGGCCAAGAACTTGTAGATGAGACAGTGAAGATGCTTAGAAAGATAGCGAATAAATAATTTTTAGGAGGCAAATCTATGTTTATACCGTATCCATTTTATTGGGATGATGTGCCCATCGATATCTCGTTTATATTCGAAGATGAAAAACCTGCAGGAAGACATGGTTTTTTAAAGGTCGATAAAGAAGATTTTGTGTTTGAAAATGGTAAGAAGGCGGTATTTTGGGGAAGCAATTTCAATAGCGGCTTAAATTTTCCTCCCTTTGATGTCAGTGAAAAGATATCTAAGAGACTTTCTAAGATAGGGGTTAATCTGGTTAGATTTCATCAAATGGATGCAGAATGGGCTACTCCGAACATATTCCAATTCTCTAAAGGTGAAAGAAAGGGGAATACCCTAAGCTTTGATCCAAAGAGCATGAAAAGACTTGATTATCTAATTTATTGCCTAAAGAAAGAGGGCATTTACATCTATATGGATATGCTAACCTATAGAAAATTTAAATCTGGCGATGGAGTTAAGGCAGCCCTGGAGCTTGAAGATGCTGCAAGGCCTTATTGTATATTTGACCGAAAGCTCATAGAACTCCAAAAGAAGTTTAACTACGATTTATGGACCCATATAAATCCATATACAAACCTTGCCTATAAGGATGATCCTGCCATTGCACTGACGGAGATAATTAATGAAGGCGATATGTTTAGCAGGCCAGTTACAATTCCATACTATAAGAAAAGTTTAGATGAAATGTGTTATAAATGGCTCAAAGAAAGGGGACTAAAGGGGCCAGATAAAGATATCGACTATTCATCTAAAGACCCCATTATAATAGAGTTTTTAATGCAAGTTCAGGAAAATTACTATAGAGAAATGATAGATCATCTAAGAGAGATAGGTGTCAAAATACCTATTACAGGTACTAATTGGGCTATAAATGCTGCCAATAGAAAGACCCAGTCAATTACTGATTTTGACGATGGTCACGCATATTGGTATGGATGGAAATGGAAAGAGGATAAAAAGGAATTTAACAATAATTCCATGATATCAAAGAGGTATACAATGCTCACACCATTAGCGTTTCAAAGACAATTAGGTAGGCCATACTTTGTTTCGGAATGGGATATGCCATGGCCAAATGAATGGAGAGCTGAAAGCCCTCTCTTTATGGCAGCAATAGGCGCCCTACAAAATTGGGCAGGTTATGCAATTCATACCTACAGCTACACTGCTATGAAGAATATAGATGTAACAGGCAAGGAGGTAACTTCACAGGCAATTGGATCTGTACCTTATAGGGAAGGGGTGTTTAACACATGGAATGATCCTGCAAAATTTGGACTCTTTTATCACTGTGCTCTTTTAATGAGAAGAGGGGATGTAAAAGAAGCTAAGAAAAGCTATGAGATTGAAATAGAGGATATGTCTCTTACACCAAGCGATATCCCAGTATTAAATCTCATGCCAGAAAGACATAAGGTCGGCTTGAAATTTGATCTGGATTCTAAACCTATAGGGGATATAATCATGCCAGATGAGATGATTATAGAGGCTGATAATGAAGAAATATTATCTGATACCGGTGAGGTATATAGGAGCTGGAATAATAAAATTGGGTGGGTAGATAGTGAAAGGACTAAAGCTATTTACGGATTTATAGGTAATGTGGAGGAAATTAATTTAGAAGGGTTGAAATTTACATCCAAGACTGATTTTGCTACCATTGCCCTCAGCTCATTGACAGATGATCCTATAAATAGTTCAGACAATATACTCCTTACGGCTGTTGGAAGAGCTGAAAACACTGATATGAAATTTAATGAGACAAAGGATGAAATGTTAGACGTAGGCCGGGATCCAATACTTGTAGAAGTTGTAGAAGTAGATATAGGGCTAAAATCAAGCCAGCAAAATTTAAGAGTATGGGCAGTAAATGCAGAAGGATTCTTTGCAGGAGTAATCCCGTCCACATATGAAGATGGAATACTTAAATTTACCCTAGGCAATGAATTTAAATCTATGTATTATCTGATACAGGCAGAATAGGTAAAGTAAGGGCATTTAGACGCTTTAAGGATAATATAAGACTATATGATATAGAGTAATGAATGGTATAAACTTAGGAGTGATGTGCTAGGGGAAATTGCAATTGATTGGTGTGAAAGCAATAGATTAGAATGTGAGTTTGATATATAATTGAATCAGGATTAGTATAAGAGATG
>JAAZLT010000257.1 GCA_012799205.1 Clostridiales bacterium | reverse complement strand
TTTCACAGCTTTGCATACACTAGAGGGCTTATCTACTCGCCAGTTGGAATAGAATGCGTCAAATATTTCATCCCCCAATTGCTCTTTATAGCCTTCATATATATTTTCCCATGCCTCCTCTGCTATTTTAGCTACGTCTTTTAAATCTGATATATCTCCCTTTCTGATATACATTATAAATCCTCCCTAGCACTGCTAAGCTAACTTAGCAAGATTTTGTATTTAGACTACTCTATAAACATTGGCTCTAATACTACCTTATCATAAATTTTATACTCTTTATTATTAATATCCTTCAACACAGTCTCTAGGGCTATCTCGCCAATCTTCTTTGCAGGCTGTACCATTGAAGGGAAGTGTACACTTAAAAGATTTGTGTTATCGATTGCATCAAAACATACTATATATACATCCTCAGGAACGTCTAGCCCGCTCTCTCTTATAGCCTGTACTGCACCATAGGCAATATTATTATTTGCAGCTAAAATCGCCTTGGGTTTTCTATCAAGCTCTAACATTTTCTTCATAAAATTATATCCACTTTCCATCTTGAATTCACCTATGCCGATGAATTCCTGGCGAATTTTAAGCCCACTATTCTCCATGGCCTTTTCCCACCCTTTAAGCCTCTCTATTGCAGACGTCTCGGTCAATTTTCCCGTAATAATCCCTATATCCTTATAGCCAGCGTCTATTAGATAATTTGTCAGATCATAAGCAGATATTTCGTTGTCTTCAAAAGATATCCCTTTTCTCTTGCTGCTTCTATTACCTTTATAAGCAGTGCAAAGAATCCATTGGATATTATATATTTTGGATGATATAAAGTCAATATTACTAATATATGCGTAAATATAGAAGGAATTTTCCATCTATAGATAGAATCTTATATCTTAGATTAATATACACTACTATATTTGAAGGAGAATTTGTTATGCTTTGTATAGACAATATAAGAAGAGATCCATATTTCAATCTAGCTCTAGAAGAATACGTGCTAAAAAACTTTACTGAAAATATATTTATGTTATGGATAAATAATCCGGCCATAATAGTGGGCAAAAATCAAAATACTTTAGCCGAAATAAATGCAGATTATATAAAAGAGCATAATATACCGGTAGTAAGAAGGCTGTCAGGTGGCGGGGCAGTGTTTCATGATCCGGGCAATATAAACTTTACATTCATAATGCCAAATACAGGCGATAGCTTCACAAATTTTAAAATATATACAAAACCCATAATAGATATATTAGCAAAGCTAGGTATAGATGCAAAATTATCTGGCAGAAACGACCTTACCATAAATGACCAGAAGTTCTCTGGAAATGCACAATATATTTATAAAAATAGGATACTTCATCATGGCACTCTCCTATTTTCATCTGATATGTCTCATCTTGCAAACGCACTTAAGGTAGATACTAAGAAGATAGAAAGTAAGGGGATAAAATCTATAAGGAGTAGAGTTACCAATATAGAGAGCCATCTAAAAGAAAATATCAATATTGAATCCTTTAAAGATATGATAATGAACCATGTTAAGGAAGGATATGGTGGGGTAGGATATACATTGACCACAGAGGATATAATACAAGTTGAAAAAATGGCAAAAGAGAGATATTCTACATGGGAATGGAACTATGGCTATTCTCCTCAGTATAATTTTAGCAAAGAGAGGAGATTTTTTGGTGGAAATATAGAAACTCATTTAAATGTACAAAATGGGTTGATACAAGATTGCAAGATATATGGAGACTTTTTCAGTGAGAAGGATATATCTGATATTGAAAAGGCTTTAGTTGGCAATAAGCATAGCGAATTACATGTTCTGGATGTCTTATCCCAGTTTGATATAGATAAATATTTTGCAAATATTTCGTTAGAAGATGTGTTATCTGTATTTTATTAGATGAAAACCAATTCAAAAGGGCGAGACCTTATTGGCCGCGCCCTCTTTTTTGTTAAACCCCTAATCTATCTCTTCTTAACTTTTCATCATATGTCACATCTTCTGTAGCCACATGTCCCTCTAGAGGAAGTATCCGCTCATCTATAGCATCTAATATCCAAGATGCCTGCGGGAAGAAATGTTCTTCCAGCTCATGAGCCGGCGTAATCCAGTTTCTAGATCCGATTACAACTGGCGGTGCATCTAGATAGTCAAATGCATATTCGCCTATATTTCTGGCTAGGTCATTTAGGTATGACCCTCTCTCACATGCATCACTTGTAAGAAGTATTCTGCCAGTCTTTTTGACAGACTCTATAACCTTATCATAGTTAAAGGGGACTAATGTCCTAGCATCTATAATTTCGGCAGATAGTCCATATTTTTCTTCCAATATATCTGCAGCATCTATAGCTTGATATAAGGTGGATCCAACTGTCAATATAGTTATATCGTCGCCTTCTCTTTTTATATCTGGCTCACCGATTTCTACCTCATAATACCCTTCAGGTACGCCTCCCTCATGAAACCTTTCACCTATATCGTATATCCTTTGGCTTTCGAAGAATATAACAGGATCTGTTCCCGCTAATGCGCTATTCATAAGCCCCTTAGCATCGTAGGGAGTTACCGGGAATACTACTTTCAGTCCAGGTATATGGGTGCAAAGCGATGTCCAATCCTGAGAGTGTTGCGCACCATATTTAGACCCTACCGATACTCTTAAAACCACAGGCATTTTTAGGGTTCCAGCGCTCATAGCCTGCCATTTTGCTAACTGGTTAAATACCTCATCGCCTGCTCTGCCCAAAAAGTCGCAATACATAAGCTCTGCTATAACTCTTCCACCACTTAAACCATAGCCTGTAGCCGCTGCTACTATGGCTGCTTCAGATATAGGGGCATTGAAAAATCTATTATAGGGTAGAGCCTCTGTCAGTCCTCTATATACAGCAAACGCACCGCCCCAATCTCTATTATCCTCTCCATATGCTATGAGGGTAGGGTCTTGATAGAATTTATCTATTATAGCTTCGAACAGCCCATCTCTTAGTTGGTATACCCTATTTACGGATACCGGCTTGCCATCTTTATCAAATGCAAACCTCTCTTTTCTAGCTATCTGTTTAACTCTTGGATTTTCCTCTTTTGGCATTAAGACTTCACATTCTCTATCTTCCATTTTTTCTATCTTCTCATTAGAGAACATTATATCTCCGATAGCATCCGGATACTTAACTAGATTCATTCTAGGGGATATCTCTTCATCTGTGGCTAGTCTACATATCTTAGTCACAGTCTTAGTAATATTCTCTAGTATGTTCTCAAATTCGTCATCCTTTGCTACATTAGCATCTATTAAATCTTTTCTATAGACTTTTAAAGGGTCTATCTCCATCCAAGCCTCTATCTCCTCTCTAGTTCTATAGCTAGAAGCATCTGATGGTGAATGTCCTGCATATCTATAGGTAAGCGTATCTAAGAGAACTGGTCCATTATTATTCTCTATTATATCTTTCTTCCGCCTCATGGCCTCGATTACGGCAAGTGGATTATAGCCATCTATTCTCTCTGCATGCATCTGCTGGGGATCTATACCAGCTCCTAATCTAGCTAGCATATCAAATCCCATAGTTTCGCCACTTGTCTGTCCACCCATACCATATTGATTATTAAAGAAGTTAAATATTATAGGTAAACCGCCTTTATATGCGCCCTCCCACAGCTCTCTAAATTGTCCCATGGTGGCCATATTCATAGCCTCCCATACAGGGCCGCAGCCAAGCGCTCCATCACCTATATTAGATATGACTATACCAGATTTTTTATTAGCCTTTTTATAAAGCGCTGCACCCATAGCAATCCCTGCAGAGCCTCCGACTATTGCATTGTTAGGATATACACCAAAGGGTGTAAAAAATGCGTGCATGGAACCTCCAAGCCCTTTTTGAAATCCAGTCTCCCTTGCGAATATTTCAGCTAGGGTTCCATATAGGAGGAAATCTATAGCCAGGTCCTTAACGCCGGCATCATTTCCCACATGTTTTTCTACTATTCGGAGTAACTTGCCCTCAAAATATCCTTCCATAATATCCATTAGCTCGTCCTCAGATAGCTTATCAATTGCGGATAATCCCTTAGCTATTATCTCGCCGTGGCTTCTGTGCGATCCAAATATATAATCATTTACATCTAAAATAAATGCTTGACCTACTGCTGAGGCCTCTTGCCCTGTGGATAGATGGGCAGGACCTGGATTAAAGTATTCCACTCCATTATATTCATTGGTTGTCTTTATAGATAGTAGCATCTCTTCAAATTCTCTGATTATTGCCATATCTCTATAGATACGTATAAATTCTTCCGTTGTGTAGCTGTCTTTTTCATCCTCTATGGTTCTATTATACTGATTCACTGGAATTGGATCGAACTCTATAAAACTACTCTTTCTCACTTTTTCAGGATCTACGAAAATCTGTTGTGCCAATGTAAATACCTCCCCAAACTATAGATTTATTTTAATTAAAACTGAAATATCCCCTCACGTATTACCTCTGAAACAGTTGGATGCGGGAATACTATCTTCTTGATGCTATCTATATCCATTTCCGATTCCATCATGGCCGCTACACCATATATTATCTCTGAAGTGTAGCTTCCAATCATATGCACGCCTATAAGTCTTTTATCTTCCTTATTTGCCAAGAGCTTACACATGCCAGTTCCCCGTTCATTTTCTGCCACATATCTACCACTATATTGCATGGGAAGCTCCACCATATCATATGCAATGCCCTTTTCCTTACAACTTTCCTCTGTTTCCCCAATGGTAGCAACCTCTGGTGATGTATATATGACTGAGGCTATAGTCTCATATCGGACCTTATCCTCTTTACCTAAAATATTATTTATGATGACCTCTGCTTCTCTATAGGCTGTATGCGCTAACATAGACTTACCATTCACATCTCCTGCAGCGTATACATTTGCTACATTTGTTCTGCCTTCATCATCTACCAATATAGCGCCTCCGTCTGTATCTACCCCTATATTCTCAAGTCCTATATCCTGTATATTTGGCCTTCTTCCAACACTTAAAAGAACCTTAGCAGCATCTATTTCATATCTTTCACCATTTTGCTCATACAGCACTTTATCATCGTCTATGCCAGTTACTGTCGCAGATAGTACAAATTTTATACCCTTGTCCTCATAAGATTTTCTCAATATATCGGATATTTCTGCATCGACTCCAGGGGCAATATGATCTAACATCTCAATTACTGTGACATTGCTTCCAGCCGAATTGAAATATGAAGCCATCTCAAGTCCTACCGCCCCACCGCCTATAACTACGAATGACTCTGGAATCTCTTCAATGTCAAATATCTCCCTACTAGTGAGGATATTACCCTTTTCCAGCCCTTCATTTACACCATCTATAGGTGGTATGCTGGCCTCTGAACCAGTTGCAATTAAGAGATGTTTCCCTGTATACTGATCATTTTCTACTGAAACAATAAACCCATTTTCAGATTTCCCCTCTATAAAGGCCTTACCATCTATGGTCTTAGCTCCTGCTTGCCTTAGCTGCGTACGTATCCCTGCAACTAATGTCCTTACGACCTTTTTTTTGCGTCTAACTACCGCTTTATGGTCTAAATAAGCCTCTTTAGTAGTAACTCCATAGGGTTTGCTAAACCTTGCATAATCATATATTTTGGCCGAATTTAGAATTGTCTTAGATGGAATACATCCCTCATTTAGGCATACACCACCTAGGGCTCTCTTTTCTATCATCAAAGTCTTTAGACCAGATTCAGCTGCGCGTATTGCCCCTAT
>JAAZLT010000256.1 GCA_012799205.1 Clostridiales bacterium | reverse complement strand
TATGGTTGGAGCGGAGAATCTGTAGCCCTATTAACCGAGAAACTAAAAGAGGCCAAATTAGATGTTGTAAATGATGGTATTAGAGAGCTATGGAACCCTAATGAAGAAGCGGTTGAAAATTGCATACGATTTGGAAAAGATTTTGCAAAAAAACTTTAATCTGTTTGAGTACCAAGCCCCTAGCTTATAAAAGCTAGGGGCTATTTCAAAAGGAGATCACATGATATATAAAAAGGTTGTAGAAGGGATCTTTATAAATAGACCCAATAGATTTATTGCAAATGTCATTATAGGTGAAAAAGAGGAAATTGTACATGTCAGAAATACTGGAAGATGTAAAGAAATCCTTGTTCCAGGTGCAAAGGTGATTCTAGAGGATTGCTCTTACAATAAAAATAGAAAAACAAAATATTCTATTATAGCTGTATGGAAAGAGGATATGCTAATTAATATGGATTCACAAATCCCAAATAGGGTTGTCTATGATGCGTTAAGGGAAAATAGCATATCCTGTTTAAAGAACCTATCTCTAATAAGAAGGGAAAAAACTTTTAGAAACTCCAGGTTTGACATGTATTTTGAATCAAATTTAGAAAGAGGCTTTATAGAAGTTAAAGGTGTTACTTTAGAAAATGATATGGTTGCCATGTTTCCTGATGCTCCTACTACAAGAGGCACAAAGCACACCCTAGAGATTATAGATGCAGTCAAAGATGGATACATTGGAATAATATTTTTTTTAATACAAATGAAAGGGCCTGATATATTTAGGTTAAACTGGGAAATGGACAGAGAATTTTCTGAAGCTGTAGCCCTTGCATACGAAAAGGGGGTTAAAATACTTGCCTATGATTCTATAGTGACAGAAGATAGCATATCAATTGGAAACCCTATACCGATTGACATGCTACCTCCCCTATCAGACTAGTTATTATTCCCTAAAAAAATGCGCCTCCACCATTGCACATAGGGCATGGTATATGGGCAGATGCAACTCTTGTATCTCGGGGGTTGATGTGGCAGGCGCTTTTATTGTTATATCTGCAATATTGGCCATGTCTCCACCAGATTTACCTGTCATTGCTAATGTCTTTAGCCCCTTAGCTTTTGCGGTATATATAGCATAGATTATATTTTTAGAGTTCCCTGAGGTACTAAGCCCCCAAAAAACATCTCCTGAGTTTCCGTATCCAAGCACCTGCTGGGCGAATATAAGACTTGCATCTACGTCATTAGAAAATGCTGTATTAAGTGGATTATGGGCGGTCAAATCAATAGCAGGCAATGCCTCCTGGAGCTTTGCTGCCAATGTCAATCCCATCTCATCACTCGAATTAGCCAGTCGGTCATATAGCTTTCCAGTTATTGGTCTCTTTAGCATAAAACCTTTCATAAGTTCTCCTACAATATGCCCTGCATCTGCCCCACTACCACCATTTCCTGCAATTAATACCTTTCCATCTGCCTCATAACAATCTATAAGCATATTATATGCATTATATATATTATCTTGACATGACCTAAGATTAGAATATCTAGAAATCAAATTCTCCATTATACGATCAGGACTTTGGTGCATATACATATCCTCCAGCCTATTATTATAGTTTTGCATAATCTACTCAATATTGAGCCATTTGAGTATGTCTTCATAATTTGAAAAATCTGCTACTATAGCATGAGCCCCAGCATCTATTAACCTATCCCTTTTTCTTAGGTTTAGTCCAAAACCCTTTACCTCATCAGTGGCCATACCTAGAGCCGTTGCTCCCATATCTACTGCAAGACTTATCTCTACCTTTCCATCACCTATAACAACCAGCTCGCCTGGGCTAAAGCCTTTTTCGTCTATTAGATCTTTCATAACCTTTATCTTAGAACAATCAGCTCTTCTCTCTGGTGCGCCTGCTGCGTCTAAGAAATATTCACTTAATCCTAGTGCCTCAATCTCATTTATAACGTCTTTGTGATCTGTGCCACTGGCAATATATAGCTCAATACCTCTTTCTTTTAAAGCATCTAACAATTTTTTAGAGCCTTTTATAAGAAACTCTTTAGACCCAACATCTCCATTATTGAGCCTGTCTATGCGCTCTTGTACCGATTCCATTAGCCTTCTATTATATTCATCTTTATACCACCATTCATCATGCACGATATCGGAATATCCATACTCTCTTATTTTGGATACTAGCCATCGCATTTGAAAAATGGTCTGTATACCTGTAGATTCATCAATATAAGCTTTTACTTCTTGCACCAAATCTTCCGATGCAGGGCTTGATCCAGATATCATCTCTATCATAAGGGGCTCCATAATACGCTCCCAGCCTTCTCTTAGGGTAGAGATAGTACCATCAAAGTCAAATAGTATGGCCTTTACACCTATTTTTTCATAATCAAGAGGTTTTATAATTTCAATATCAGTTTTAGCCAAGCTCCTCTACCTCCTTAAAGCGCTTTAAGATCTCTTTCGGGGTTGCTGTACCTGTAGTACCTATCTTGCCTATAGATACACTAGAGGCTAAGTTTCCAAATGCAACTGCCTTATCTCCAGGGATACCTGCACCAAAAGCTGATCCAAAAGCTGCCATGAAGCAATCGCCGGCACCTACCGTGTCTATAGGGGGTTTTACAGGATAAGACTTCGCCTTAACTATCTTCTTTCCATCATACCATAATGATCCGTTAAGGCCCATTGTTATTATAACTGGTTGCTTTATATTCGAATAATGTCTTTGTATTATATCTAAAATAAATTTTTCATCTATTTCCCGGGCATGGATATCCCCATATATAGATGCCACCGCCTCAAATTCATTGGGCTTTATAATTATGTTTTTAAATAGCTGTATCCTATTTCTACTATCGGCTATTACAGGAATTCCTTCCCTATATATATTACACAGCTTTTGTCGGACTCTATTTGTTATTATGCCATGATTTAATTGATCAGCTACTAGTAATACATCAATTTTCTTTATCATATGATCTAATCTATCTATAATCAAATCCTCATCACTATTATCAATGCTGACTCTGTTTTCAAAATCTATCCTCGGATCTTCATATACTATATCCGAAATCCCTTTTCGCAAAGGTTTACAATATGCAGGGGTTATTCTGTCACTTAATTTTATCACATATTCATCG
>JAAZLT010000255.1 GCA_012799205.1 Clostridiales bacterium | reverse complement strand
GCCATAGGTTCTTCCACTAAATATGCCTCCCTTGCACCTGCTTGCCTTGTTGCCTCTTCAACTGCGCGTTTTTCAACTTCCGTGACACCAGATGGTACACATACTACAATACGAGGGTGAATACCAAGACCTCGACTGGCCGCCTTTTTTATAAAATACATAAGCATCTCTTTTGTCACATCAAAATCTGCTATTACCCCTTCTTTCATGGGCCTCACAGCTATTATATTTCCCGGTGTTCTTCCTATCATTCGTTTTGCTTCTTCACCTACTGCCAATATCTTCTTCGAATCACTTTGAAGTGCTACTACTGAGGGTTCTCTAATCGCAACACCTTTCCCCTTTACATGCACTAAAGTATTCGCCGTTCCCAAATCAATACCTAAATCTCTTGAAAACCAACTTAGTACGCCCATACTCTATATAAGACTCCTTCCAAATCCTGTTGTATATTTATTACATATATAATTATTGCCATAAAAAGCTAGATTGATAACTATTTTCTTATAAATCAAATCTCAATTCCAAACTCATTGATTACTTCCCATAGTTTATGAACAGGAAGCCCTACTACATTATAATAACAACCCTTTATAGCCTTAATGTATAGAGCTGCCCTTCCTTGTATGGCATATGCCCCTGCTTTATTCTCGGGCTCACCTGTGGCTATATATCTTTTTATCTGCCTATCTGTCATGGGGGCCATATGCACCGAAGTCTTTTCACAGACAACCTTCTTTTGTCTCTTTTTTGTATCAATAACTGCAAGGCCAGTTAAAACCTCATGCCACCCTCCCTGCAGCTCTTTCAGTATTCTAAAGGCATCTAAATCATCATTCGGTTTGCCAATTATCTCATCTTTATATACCAAGGTATCCGCCCCAATTATAAGGCTTGGCTCGGATACTATACTAGCCACACCTTTAGCCTTTTCTAACGCAAGGAGCATGACCCTGCTAGCTGGGTCATCGTCAAAAAACCCATCCTCATCTATATGGCTAGGTATTGATATAAAGTCTATATTGAGATTGGTAAGTATCTCTTTTCTCCTTGGTGAATCAGATGCTAATATAATATCCACTTTACCACCTTTTATATAGAAATAGCCCTAATAAGATACCAAATACAGTACCAATATTCACTATAAAAGTTAATCCGAATGTGAAATTTAGTATCCCTAAATCTACTAATGCCGGCTCGCCTATAGTTCCTATCTCTATACTTTTAGTAAATATACTATGATCGAAATAATGGGCAAGTACATTACCCAAATAGCTGCCGATCATTATACCAGCCAACAAAAATAAGATTAGTACTCCTGCCCTTCGAGATCCCCTCCTAGCCATTTATAGCCTCCTTAAGTTTATTCGCATAAAAAATAAGTTATTGATTGTACTATTTTAGTATAACATTTTTGCTATGGATTACAAGACCTTTGCACTAATTTAACTATATCCAATATATGCTTGTATGTACTTGTCCAAATGTAGATATGGCTCGCTCTCAAAGTCATCTTCTTTTCCCGGTACTAATTCCCTAGATATGTTTACTAAGGTTTCTACCATTGGAAAGAGTAATATAGTATTTAATACATTAAAAAATGTGTGTCCATTTGCGATTTGTCTGACTACATCTCCTGGGGTTAGCGCCTCGACAATCTTAACATATGGCAGGCCCAGCATTATGAGAAATATAAAAAGAGCTGTTCCTAATATATTAAATATTAGATGAATAATAGCAGCCCTTTTAGCAGCTACATTAGCCCCAATACCAGCCAAATATGCTGTTATACAAGTGCCTATATTTTGGCCAAATAGTATATATATAACCCCCTCAAACCCTATTACATTTTGCATTGCAAGGGCTTGCAAAATCCCAACAGATGCGCTGGAGCTTTGAATTATAGCGGTCATGATTGTACCTGCCAATAGACCCCATATAGGGTTTCTAAATTTAATTAAAAAGCTTTGGAATGTGGTGTTAAAGCTCAGTGGTCTCATAGCTTCTGACATAAGATCCAGCCCTAAAAACAATAATCCAAATCCAGCTATTATTTTTCCAGTTCTTTGGACGACCAAGCTATCAGATAAGATTATTAGACCTATACCTATAAATATAGCTATAGGTGCTATATTAGAAAGCTTAAAAGCAATTAGTTGGGCAGTTATTGTGGTGCCAATATTCGCACCCATTATTACACCTGCGGCTTGATAAAGATCCATTATTCCAGCATTTACAAACCCTACTACCATTACAGTAGTTGCGCTGGAGCTTTGTATTATAGCAGACACAAAGGTGCCTACTAACACACCCATAATACGATTTGTGGTCAGTTTGCTCAGTAGATTCTTAAGCTTATGCCCTGATATTCCACCTAGGCCATCTGCCATGGCCTTCATGCCGTATAAGAAAAGTCCTAGCCCTCCTGCAAGGGTCAATAACATTTTAATTCCCATAAGCCCCCTCCATTATAATAATATATTGATTTTTTTTTATATTATTACTATAGAGGTTACTTAGGCTATTATATATTTAGCTCCCTTCCTTTTCGTTAAGCTTTTGAGTAAAGCTTATGGCTGTTTCAGTCGTAGCCAGTCCAGCCTCTGAGGTTTCCTTTAGAGCAGGTGTCATGAGATCTCCCACCTGTCTCATAGCATCTATTATCTCATCTACAGGTATCATGCTCTCTATACCTGCTAGGGCAAGATTTGCCGATGATAGAGCATTTGCAGCCCCTAACGCATTACGCTTTATACAGGGCACCTCCACCAGCCCAGCTACAGGATCACATACTAGCCCTAGTACCCCCTTTAAGGCTATGCCCGCAGCGTGCCCTATCATATCAGTAGTTCCCCCTAATATTTCAACCAAGGCGCCGGCAGCCATGGCAGAGGCGCTGCCACATTCTGCCTGACATCCACCTTCAGCGCCAGAGATACTAGCCCTTTTTGCTATTGCCATGCCTATTGCACCCGATGTAAATAGTCCCATAATTATTTTTTCTCTAGGTATTTTATGCTCTTCCATTATGGTTAGTAAGACAGCAGGTATAATTCCACAGGCTCCCGCCGTTGGCGCCGCTACAATTTTATCCATACATGCATTACCTTCGGCGCAAGCAAGGGCTCTAATGAGCATCTTATCTAATAATCTGCCACCTATGGTATTGCCCTTTTTAAATGATTCATTCAATTTATATGCATCCCCGCCAGACAATCCACTTGGGGATTTAAACGGTCCCTTAAGTCTGCCCTCTATAGAGGCCTCCATTACATCTAGCCTCTTAGACATGGCTTTATACACCTCATCTAACGATACATCAAGAGTATTAGCCTGATCTTCCAGGACAAGCTGGGAAACTGGGATATCTCTATCATTTGCAAGGGTTAAAATATGGCCTAAAGAATTATAGTCTAGCATCAATCGAACCCCCTACCCATTAGAGGTGGAATCATTTCAACTTCCTCTATATTTTCTAACATCTTTATAGACTCTATCACATCATATTTTGGCCATTCATCTACATCAATCACCATAATAGCCTTTCCCCCACGTTTAGATCGAAAGACCTTCATTTCACCTATATTAATATTATAGGAGCCAAGTATACTTGTTACAGACGCAATAGCACCCGGCATATCTATATGAAACACTACTAAAATATTTCCTGTTCCCCTAAAATCTACTTCCATACCATTTATCCTCTGTATAGATATCCTGCCTCCGCCTATGGAAGATGCCAGTAGATTTACCCTTTTGCCACTTTCCCCCTCTAGTTCCACAAAGGCAGTATTTGGATGAACATCCCCTAAGTCTACAAATTTAAATCTATATTTCAATCCTTTTTCCCGGGCAATATCGAAGCTTTTGGGAATGCGTATATCGTCCATTTCCATGCCCATTATTCCGGATATTATGGCCCTATCTGTTCCATGTCCTCTATGGGTCTTGGCAAATGAGCCATGTAATGATATAAGAGCATTTATAGGCTCCTCTGCTAAAAGAGCCCTAGCTACCCTTCCTATCCCCACTGCTCCAGCGGTGTGCGAACTTGATGGACCTACCATAATAGGCCCTATTATATCAAATACATTCATAGCTATACCTGCCTTAACTTATATTATCATTTTGTCCATTTTAGAATAGGTCGTCTTGCTGCCTGAATCTCGTCTAATCTCTTCATAGGTGCATTATGTGGAGCCCCTTTTATATTCTCTGAATTATCGTCTATAAGTCTAGCTAGATCTAACATTGCCCCAATAAATTTGTCTAAAGTTTCCTTACTTTCTGTCTCCGTAGGTTCAATCATAAGAGATTCCCTAACTATCATAGGGAAATATACTGTAGGCGGGTGAAAGCCATAATCTATAAGATTTTTAGCAATATCTTTAGCATCTACACCCTTATCTTTTTGCGCCTGTGCAGATATGACAAACTCATGCATACAAAACCTATCATATGGCACATCATATCTATCTTTTAAAGCATACATCATATAATTTGCATTTAATACTGCGTTATAGGATGCAGTTTTCAGCCCATCGGCTCCCATGCTTAAAATATAGGTATATGCCTTAACTAAAACAGAGAAGTTTCCATAAAAAGACTTTACCATACCTATGGATTTGGGGCTATTATAGTCAAGATAATATCCCTCTTCACTCAGATTAATTAATGGCACCGGTAGATAGGGGATTAAATCCTTTTTGACCCCAACTGGTCCTGCGCCTGGGCCCCCTCCACCGTGAGGTGTACTAAAGGTCTTATGAAGGTTTAGATGTACCACATCAAATCCCATATCTCCAGGCCTTGTAATACCCATAATGGCATTTAAATTAGCCCCATCATAGTAGAGTAGCCCTCCAACTCCATGGATTATTTTAGCAATGTCTTCTATACGCTCTTCAAATAGTCCTAGGGTATTTGGGTTGGTGAGCATTAGCCCCGCTACCTTATCATCCACTACAGAGCGAAGGGAATCAATATCTACGCACCCACGATTATCTGATTTTACTTCCACAATATCATAACCTATCATCATTGCAGAGGCCGGGTTTGTGCCATGAGCAGAGTCCGGAACTATAATTTTATTTCTATAGCCCTCCCCTCTACTTTCATGGTATGCCTTCATTATCATAAGCCCTGTTAGTTCTCCATGGGCGCCAGCTGCAGGCTGCAAAGACATCTTATCCATGCCCGTAATTTCGCAAAGCATTCCATCTAAATCGTACATCAGCTCTAGACACCCCTGGATAGCTCCATCCGGTAGATTTGGGTGCACATTTTTAAATCCATCTAGCGAAGCTATATCTTCATTTATTTTAGGGTTGTATTTCATAGTGCAAGATCCTAGTGGATAAAACTGTGTATCCACACTATAGTTTAGTCTCGATAGATTTGTATAATGCCTTACGACATCCAGTTCGCTGACCTGTGGCAATTCAGCTTTTTGTGCTCTCAATAAATCCTTATCTACAAGCTCTGTAAGCTTTTTTTCTGGAACGTCACACTCTGGTAGTGAATAGCTCTTTCGCCCCTTTTTACTTAATTCAAAAATTAGCTCTCTATCATTCACAAAATTCACCTACCTTTTGCACGAATAGATCGATTTCTTTTCTACTTAGTTTTTCTGTAACCGCCACTAGATATCCTCCATTTAGCTCAGGATAATCCCTTGATACTTCATATCCACCTATTATATTGTGATCCAATAGACCCTCATTTAACTTCGCAATATCCACATTGAGTTTTACCACAAATTCTTTGAAAAATGGCGCATCGAATACAGGCTCCACACCCTTTATGCCTAGCAATTTTTCATAGGCATAATGGGATTTTTGTATACATTGGTTTGCAACATCATAAAGCCCTTCTTTACCCATGAGCGCCATATAGACTGCTGCCGTAAGAGCATTCAATGACTGATTAGAACATATATTAGATGTAGCCCTCTCTCTTCTAATATGCTGCTCGCGCGTTTGTAGTGTCAATACATAGCCGCGCTTGCCATC
>JAAZLT010000254.1 GCA_012799205.1 Clostridiales bacterium | reverse complement strand
TTTATATTGCCACATGTGCCCGTGAAAAAGAGAGTTATAAAATCGTCACCATAGAGCCTTTTAAGTACCTTCCTCAATTCCCCGGGATAGTCTGCACTAAATTTATCTCCACCCACTACATCTAAATGGCAGGTGTAGTTTATTAGCGCCCCTATAGGCATTCCATCTTCATCATCAATCCTAAGTACTATTACCTCTGGATCTATAGGACCAATAGGTCTCACTATAGAGGAGTTTTTGATTCCAGGATTCGTTCTATACGTTCCATCATCCATTAAAAATCTTCTGTTAAATGCAATGCTTGCCTCATGGCCTATTCCAGCGCCTATCTCTACAGATTGCATTCTTTTTAGTGCTACAAGCGCAGCATCACATATATTTCTTATTAGATATTTTACATAGTTTTCATCTCGTTCATTTCCATATACTGTAATAACCGGTGGGCCCGTATGTGTATGTGTTGCAGATACCATTATTGCCCCCTGTGGTATCTCAGTCTTGCTTGATATCATCTCTCTTATGGCAAGAACTATATCTCTTTCTACTGTAAGTGCGTCTATGGTGATAAATGCAGCCATATCTTTACCGTCATCTATGACCATTGCCTTTGCAAAAAGCTCATCTTTTATACCTGTGGCTCTTCTCTCATAGAGTTGGCCAGGTATGGGTACACCAAGTGTTGGGGTAATATTTACCTTTGCTAAACCACATTTCATATGACAGCCTCCCCTTACCTTTGAATACTGATCCAACTGCATAGGATCGTTCTATGCAGTTGGATTTAGTCTTAAAATCTTTTAATTTACATCGGGTGCTAGTGGCCCTGCCAATTCCTCCAAGAAAAATAGTTTTCCTGGAAGTGTAGGCATAAAGCTAGAGGTGATCCATTTATCAGGTCCATATCTTAAAGTTACCCAAAGTGACATGCCTTGCCACATCATGCCCCTACCAAGTGCACCGTCACAGCCCCCTATTATATAATCAGATTCTAAGAATAGTCCTGGTCCAACCGTATTGGCACGGCATGGCACTAGAGTAGTTCTGCTTTTAAAGCTGGTTATAGCATTTTGTTCTATGGTAAAGGGATGTAGTTTTGCCCCTATTCTATGAGTTGCACTCTTCCACTCTTCCACTGTATCATAATCGGCTGCAAAATGTGGTTCCCAAAATGCTATGTGAAATGCTCTTCCGATACCAAATATAGTAACTAGTTTTGCGCCTTCTGCCTTCAAATCATCTATCTTTTGCTTATATGTAGGCAGATTTTCCTTTGTAGCGAAATTTCTCTGCTCCACTGGCACTGTTAAATCTCCAAGGGGACCATAGAATATATCCTCCATAGCATTTTGAAATGCTCCAGGATTGTCTGGCTCTAGAGTATTACCCTCTGCATCACTCCACTCATCCATGTTAAAACCATATACATGTGAACAATCTATATTCCATTCATGCAAGAAATATGCAGCCCATCTATACATTCCCACTGGTCCTACAGGTAGTATAAAGGCTAGTTTTCTGCCCTCTTCTTTTGTAGTCTTAATTTGCATTGCTATCTCATGGCCCATCATCATATCAAAATCATGTATGTTGTTGCATTTTATAGGTGTAAAGTCATCATTCCAAAACGGCTGCCTTTCAAGTATCTCCTCGGGTTGATAAGAACAACATTTGTCGATTTTCTCCAGATCCCAACCTGCTGGAAAATAGTTTTCCAACATAGATCCCTCAACAGTACTCAAAAAGTTCATAAAAGCCCTCCTCATATATTTTATCCCTTTATCTTAGGGTAATAACCTTTCAGCCCTAACTCTATGCGCTGCCATACATTTTCTAAATCCTTCTGCATACATGACATTACACTGTATCCCCCTAAAGCGGGATATGCTCTTTACAAATTCTAAAAAGTCGATCTTATCATGCTCTCTCATCCACTTTATTTGGCTTTCATGGAAAGATAGGGCCTCTAGTTTTAAATCTATGAAGTCACTAATATCCACATAATCTTCAGGCGTAAAATCAAGTCCTCCAAAGGCCTCCATGTAGTATATAGGTGGAATTATTGGATGGGCCTCATACTCTGTCACCATATGTGGAATGCTAGATGAAAAGCTGGCATCAAATACCATCCTACTCACCTCTACATGATCTTTCATATAATCTCTCGGGCTATGAGTTATGATCACATCCGGTTTTGTATATCTTATAACATCGATAAGCTTTCTAACTGTGTCTTCATTGTATGAGTTGACCTCAAGGTCTGGTACATCTAAACTTATGACTTCTTTCGCTCCTATATGCCTTCCTGACTTTTGGGCCTCCTTAGCTCTTATGTCTCGTAGCTCATCCGGCATTATAACTACATGGCCTCTATTGCCATTTGCTACATGACACATATATACATCATGTCCAAGCTGAACATATTTTGCTAGGGTGCCCGAGCAGGCTATTTCAAGATCATCTGGATGACAGCCTACTGCCAATACATTCATTAAATAACCTCCCTTTTCAATCTGAATATGCGATTTTATTAAATTATCTTACTAGTCCTTATTCAAAAGAAATGTTTCGACTGGATTAATCCAGTGACTTTCCTAATAGAGTATAACATATTATAGGCCATTATTCAATGGGTTATGGGAAGTTTTTATGAGATATTTATAATTCCGTTTAGTCCCTCTATATGAATTTCGGTTCCATAGTTAGCGCTTAACTCCCTAAGTCTATAAAGAATATCTGTATTATTTGAAAGCCTTGGCCAGCCTCTTTTGTATCTTGGATCCCCATACCCCATTTCAATCGGATATAGTTCTAGCCTTTTCATAATCCCATCTTTCATGTCCCATCTTGCAATTACAGACTCCCATACCTTAGGGTCTGCACCTAAACCCCTTGTATCATTCTCTGTCCTAATATCTAAAGCATCAGCAACATTATCTGTAAATCCCAACCCATACTTTTCATAAAAATCCCATGGCAGATAAGGCACGGTCTCACTTTGAAATATGAAGTTCCCTAGGCTGTAGAAGATTGGCCTTCCCTTATATATCTCTATGCCCCGTAGAATATGGGGGCCGTGTCCTAAAACAGCATGAGCTCCTGCATCGATACAAGCCCTAGAAAAGCTTTCTAGAAATTTTGCAGGAATCTCTTTGTCTAGTCCCGCAAAAGGGTGTGCATGTATGCTTATAATTATATAATCTGCCTGCCTTTTAGCTTCCCCTATGGAGTTAATCATCCTATTTAGATCTGTTTTATTGGGATAGGTCTCTAAACCCTCCCTTTCTGATTTAGAGAATTTATGCCCTCCAAATATAAATACATTATCTGGATCTGGTAGTGTAAATCCCTCTCGTTGAGAGACCACTCTAGCGTCGTTTATGCCTGTTACTTGCGATATATTCTTTAGCTGCTGAAACCTTTCCTCGGATAAATAATGGACAGTCTCATATCTGAGAGGATTTATGCCTGGCCGACCCTTCACCTCTGGGCGTTGTTCTCCCGCTATCCAAGATGCGTAAAAGCTCGATGTGGCAGCTATAAACGCCACTCTGCCTGAGGGGCAATCTAGATATTTAGGCCTAGAAGCCTCTGCCAAGTTTTTGCCGGCGCCGGCATAGAAAAGGTCATATTCCTCTAAATATCTTTGAGTGGCTTCTAGCCCTTGACTTGAATAATCTAAAGTGTGATTATTTGCAATATTGAGTGCGTTGAACCCATAGTCTTTGATGTCTTCTAAAACCTTAGGCTCTGCTTTAGCCCAAGTTCCTCCACTAAATGCATAGGGGACCCCCTCGTCTTTATGTACCGTAACTTCCAAATTCGTAAACCTAAACTCTGCCCCTTTTATAATAGATGAAACTTCCTGAAATGATTTGTCTTTACTAGGTAATCTACGTGTAATAAAACTATCTCCGGTGGCTACAAAGGACATATCATTTTGCATATTGGCTACCCCCTTAAAAGATCAGTTGCTCTATGCTGTTAACATAAAGTAGAGAAAATGTCTCATGCCAGTTTCTAACGAATCTATTTCAATATACTCTTCAAGTGTATGCGCCTTTGCACCAATATAAACCCCGAATGTTATAGCTGGAATTCCAAGGCTTAAAGGGATGTTTGCATCTGTACTGCCCGATCTCATAGTAGTATCAAGTCCTAAATAATCCCTTACCTTTTTTATACGTCTTAGTATATCCGATCGATCTACGTCTTCACCACAAGGTCTCTCTCCTAGAAGTTCTACCTTCAGCTCTACTTCATCACCTTTGTATGCTTCTAAAATAGTAAAAAACTGTTCTTCTATAGCCGATAAACTATCCCTATCTACAGAACGAAAGTCCATTATAAATTCCACATCTTGAGCTATTACATTTACAGCCCTCCCACCCTTTATTATACCTGCGTTATATGTAGTCTTAGGATCTTTTGGGGGTTTTATATCATATAGGGCGTTTATTACCTTGGATGCATAGGCAATGGCACTTGAGTTTCCAAATGCTCCCCAGCTATGTCCACCTTCTGTATATGCTTTAATTAGATATCTTTTAGATCCAACTGCCGTATCCACGATAGATGTAAAACCTCCATCCAGTGCAATAACTTCATGCGTCCTATCTAGCCAATCATCCATAACCTGTCTTATACCTTTTAAATTCCCTAAACCCTCTTCTCCTACGGTAAAAGCAAGTAATAGATCCCTCTTTGGTATAA
This sequence comes from Clostridiales bacterium, assembly GCA_012799205.1. Lineage (GTDB taxonomy): Bacteria > Bacillota > Clostridia > Caldicoprobacterales > Xylanivirgaceae > JAAZLT01. Next base: position 1,713 of record JAAZLT010000254.1, on the reverse strand, counting down.
TGCCTAGTTCATTAAACATCTTAGCGCTTAATATAAGAGCAGCTACATTAACAGAATTATCACCAATAGCTGGAGCATAGATTCTATTTCCTTCAATAACTGGCTCTATTTCGTCTACATCTCCAAAGACAGTATCTATATGCGCAGTATAGATGGATACATCGCCCTCTATTTCTCCTTTAATATGGCAGAGTACATTTCCTACCTCATCTTTCCATACGTTCTCTGGGGTGATTTTGTTTAATAGCTCTAGTATAAAATCTGCCTTTTTCTCTTCCATTCCCGTAGCTGACGGAATACTACACACCTTTACTGTCAAATCTACTAGTTCCTGCAACTTCGTATCTAAATACGTATCTACCCTTTCTAGCAGTTTACTATCAATCGGATATATGTTTTTTCTATCTGACAATTATCTCACCGCCTTTGATTATTAGTATTTAAATGATTTTATAAGCTAAGGCTTGGAACATCCTGCCCCAAGCCTTAAGCTATTAGTAATTAATTAAAACCAAATGTAGTATCAATAGTATACCTGGCACCACCGAGCCCCACAGCATTTTTCTCTATATTGGAATACTTTATAGTAAGCTTATCTCTATTGCTCTTAAAAGCTATAGAATGGAAATGATGTTTTATCCTATCTAAAAGCTCCATCCCAAATCTTCTTATACGTCCGCCTATTATTACAAAATCTGGATTTAGGATATTTACAACATTATTTATGCCAAATGCCAACTTTCTAGCAATATCATCTATGAGCTCTATTATAAATTCATCACCTTCATCTAAAGCCCTTCGTATCATCTCTATCGTAAGACTATTATAGTCATTCCCTATCATATCTTTGATAATAGTCTCTCTTCCAGCCATAATGCCAAATACAATATTTTGAAATATTGCCGGGATACTGGCTATAGTCTCAAGGCATCCCCTATTTCCACATTTACACCTAGTTCCGTTAATATCTAGAGACATATGTCCTATCTCACCTGCTATTCCATAGGCTCCATTAAATATATCTCCGTCAGTTATTATCCCCGCACCTATACCCACATTTATATCTATAAATACCAAGTTCTTAATTTGTTCCTTTGAACCAAACTGTTTTTCTGCATAGGCATAGAGGCAAGATTGATTCATTAAAAATACCGGATAGTCAAATCTTTCCGCTATCACTTCGTAAAAATCATTATCCTCATCTATGGGTATAACTGTAGACATAACTCTCTTACTTTCCTCATCTATGAGCCCAGGTATACTTATACATATTCCTATAATTTTATCCTCCGGTATAGATGCTAGTTCTATGTTTTCTTTTATAGATTCTGCTATCTCGGATCCTATATTATCATAATCCTTTATACTATAGGTCTTATCTGCCCTTTCATTGCATTTAAGATCATATATTAGACATTTAAAATCCTCTTTTACTATATCAATACATATAACATACCTACCATCTGATTTTATAGTAAGCATTATAGGCTTTCTACCACTGGTCTCAGATTTCCCCTCTCCCGTCTCTATTACTAACCCTTCTTCTATTAGTTCTTCTATAAGTGATGATACAGTAGTGGGACTCAATTTTGTCATTTGGGCCAATTCAGCCCGAGAGATAGGTTCATGACTATCTATAAGCTTTAATATAAGAGATAAGTTGCTCTCTTTTATTAGTTGTTGACTTGTAGCTAGCCTCGATCTCCGTCTTTT
>JAAZLT010000027.1 GCA_012799205.1 Clostridiales bacterium | reverse complement strand
ATAATATTATCTTTCTCATCTCGAATCATAATATCATAGAAACAAATATGTTTCTTATCTGCTACGCATTTAGCCTCAGCATATAATTTTGGTCCCTTTGCTCCATTTATATATTCAATCTTACTTGTAAGGGATAATGTAGGCACTCCACCAGAGTTAGCTGCCACTGCAAAGGTAAAATCACCTAGTGTAAAGATTGCCCCACCCATTACATAGCCTGCTGCATTCATGTGGTTTTTGTTAACAATAAGGCTACATTTTGCATAATTAATATCCACCTCATCAATCTCTATGCCTGTAGCCTCCGTTGCATATAGATCTTTACTGAAATTTTCAATGGCATGCTGTTTATAATCCATTATCTATCTTACTCCTTCAAATACTTCTTCACGGAATCTTTGCCTGAATATCGACATATTCCTCACTTTGCCTAGCCTAAAATAGCAATAAGATATAATATCGTATCCTATATTTTCTATTATAAATACTTATGTATAAATAAATATGCTATCAAAATAGCAGTCTTAAATATTATCCCTTCACCGACCCTATCATTATACCTTGTTCAAAGTACTTTTGGGCAAATGGATATATTATCAATATAGGTATAGTAGCATATATTATTGCTGCTGCCTTTACACCTTCTTTGGGCATATGATCTGCTACATCACTAGCGGTAGATCTTATATCATCGCTCATTATGAGTTGACGCAACTTTAGTTGTAAGGGAAATTTATCTACATTATCTATATATAAAAGTGCATCAAAGAACTGATTCCAATGCCCTACACCATAAAACAAGGCCAAGGTAAGAAGTATTGGGATAGATAAAGGAAGTACTATCTTAAATAGTATGCCAAATTCTGTGCATCCATCTATCTTCGCAGCCTCTTCTAGAGAATCTGGAATAGAGGATATAAACGTCTTCATTATAATCAAATTATAAACACTTATTGCACCGGGTAGAATCAATGACCAGATTGAATTTCTAAGGCCTAAGTTCATTATCACCATATAAGTTGGAATCACACCACCGCTAAAAAACATAGTTATCAGTATGAATACCCATATTATTTTATGTCCTTTTAGATAATCTTTTGATAGAGGGTATGCACCTAATGTAGTCATTATAAGATTTACAGCCGTTCCTAATATGGTTAAAATTACAGTAAACTTAAGTGCCTTCCCCATTTCGGGGTCTGTAAATATAATTTTATAGCTCTCTAAATTAAATTCCACCGGTATTATAAATACGAGACCAGATTGTATGCTGCCCTCTCTGCTTAGAGAGCGGGCTAAGACATGCATAAAGGGAATTAGGCATATCAACCCTAGGGATATTAAAATAAAAAAATTTAAGATTTTGAATATCTTTTCCCCTGTTGAATATCTTTTAATAGATGTTTGAGTAGTCCTAGAAGATAGAATCATCGCTATACCTCCTAGATAAATAATTAGCTAAAAAGAGTAATGGAAGGCTAACTAGACCCTGAAATAATCCTACTGCCGTAGACCTGGAAAAATCCCCAAAGACAATCCCTACTCTATAAACATAAGTACTTATTACATCTGATACATCTAAAACAGAGCTATTGCCTAAAAGATATGGTTGATCAAATCCTATGGTCAATACTTTACCAATATTCATTATAAAAAGCACTATTATGGTTGGCGCTATAGAGGGAATATGTACATGGAGTATTTGCTTAAATCTAGATGCGCCGTCAATCTCTGCTGCCTCACAAAGTTCTGGCGACACAGCCGTCAGCGCGGCCAGATAGATAATAGTTCCCCAACCAAACTCTTTCCAGATACCTAAAAACACGTATATAGCCACCCACCAGCCCTTGATCATCATGAAGCTAATCTTTTCTAAGCCTAGGGCAACCAATATATTATTTACTAAACCACCAGATATTGAAAACAGTGGTATGAATAGACTTGCAACAATAACCCAAGATAAAAAATGTGGGAGGCAGATTATAGTTTGTACGCCTTTTT
>JAAZLT010000253.1 GCA_012799205.1 Clostridiales bacterium | reverse complement strand
CAGATCTATAAATTGTTTAAATGTCCCTATGTCTACATCTTCAATCTTATCTACTAAATCCTTCTCTGTATTTAATGAGTCCTTTATATCCTTTTCTATGAAACGCAAGTTATCATTTAGTAAATCTTTGAGAATATTTGATAATATTACATCATCTTTTTCATATATTCTTTCATAATAGAATCTATATACGAGTTTAGGTGGAAGGTGTTGTGCTCTAAATCCTGGTATATGCCTTACTAGCATCCTAGGATTGGCCCTTATAGGTTCTCTTAATAGTGATAGTGGTAATATAGAGAGCATACGATAGAATTCTTCCTTTGAATATTTGGATTTAATCTCATCTAATATAGTATAATCCATGCTCTTATCCAGCATCTATAACACCCTTTCTCTATAAAGCTTAATAAGTTTTATGTTGGCATCCATTGGATACTTATTGGAATGTAGATAGTTTTTTATTAGAGCACTAGTTTTAGGCTTGTCTTTTAATAATAGAAGGAGTTCCTTAAGCCATATGGGTGGGTATATAAGAGGCCCTCTTAGATTGCGTAGACTCTCATATAAAATGCTATCATCCACATCAGACGCTAATAACTTCTCTGGCCTTCTATAGCAAACAAGCAAATATCTTTTAAATCCATCCTGCGCTATAATTTCATCGTTAAATCTTATATTATCTATAGCTATATCGTCCAATGTTCTTATTTTATATCTTTTATAGAGCCTTCCCTTTCTAAAATGCAGTATATTACATTTAGATTTTGCAGTAATCCATATTGTCCTATCTTGTGGTAACGAATGAAATTTGCCCTTTGCTATTGGTTTTTTGTAGCTATCCCATATGCTAATTGTATTTCTATAGCCCTGTATCCTATATTCATAGGATGCAATTGTTATATGATTAAAATCCTGTAATGTGCTTATAATTATGTGTTTCTTATCTGTTATGCCTGGCACTGAAACTAAGTAATTATCATTTCCTAAGTCTGTCTTTTCAACCTCTTCCTGAAAATTTGCTATATCTATCCGAGAAATTATATCTATATCTTCAGCAGTACTATGTAATAGAAATAGCATCTCGCCTTCCTCTTCTAGATATGAAAGCCCTTCATCCCCTCTAACACATGGTGGCCATATAGGAGTGAAAGTTGATAGATTAGGCTCCAGTTCAAGGTCCAAATAGGATCGGCAAGTCTCTCTTAATTTCTCTAAAGCTCCTTCCCCCTCTGGCCTAAATTCTATCTTATATATTTTATATGTAAATTGACTAAACCTATCTCTGATTAAGAGCTCCCCAAGAAGTTCATAATCTACATCGGAGAAATACTCAAAGGGTGTCTTATCTTTATCTAGGTATAAATATTCAGTATAAGTTCTTATTATATCTCCCTTCCTGAATTTCTGGCCACCATATGCAGTATATCTAAATAAGGCACTTCCATTTTTAATGCCTTCTACATCGGAGCCCCACCATTTTCTTAATTCCTCTTTTGCCTCATCTTTATTGTATATTAGTAGATAGTTATTAGATATAAAGTCGAGTTTTTTAAATCTTCTTGAATTATGTGAAAAATTATTAGAATTTACATGATAAATGGTTTCCCTTATATGTTTGTTTTCTGCATCGCTTATTGCTACCTGCCATCCTTTTTCATTCCCCATAGTTAGTAGGGAGGTGTTGATGGCATCAAAACCCATATACAATTCGTAATCAGTAGATGTAGCCTTCCTCAAGTATATAGATAGGTCTACCCCGCCATATTCGTTGCTACTATCTATTTGTCCTACCCTAAGGCTGCATTCTCTGTTATTAACTCCCATCATTCCATGTCGAAAAAAAGATTCATGATTATCATCCTTGGGCCTGACAAAAGCAACATATTCTCTACATTCTGGGCATTGAAAGCATCTTTGAGTCATACGAATACTAGGATAACCTAAATCTTTAATCTCTCTTGCTGTGACTATTCTCCTCTGCCCCGCATTATCTATATATATGGCCCTATTCATAGTACTCACACCCTTATATGCTATATTCGACATATTTTGAATATGACCTTCAAGAATTTGCTAATAAATCTATAATTATACTTTTAAATATTGATATAAATAGATAGACAAGGAATTGCAAAAAGAAAAACAGGCTAAAAATCAGCCTGTTTATATACTGCTTTGACCAGTGATATATAGCGGTCTTAGATATACCAAATTCCTCTGATAGACTTGCTACTGTATCATCTGATGAAGATTCGAGCCTATCAATAACCTTATCCTTAAATTCTTGGGTATAGTAT
>JAAZLT010000252.1 GCA_012799205.1 Clostridiales bacterium | reverse complement strand
GGGTGATATGGGGCTTTATCCCAATGTAGCAACTTGGATGGACCTATCTATAGAATGGATAAAAAGACTTTAAAAAGGCTCATATGGGCCTTTTTCTTTTACCCATAATTTAATATATGGTATAATAGACCTAAGCACAGGAGGGATGGTATGCCTATAAATTCAGCAGATTTAGGATTTGAAAAGAAAATATGGGAGGCAGCAGATAAACTAAGGGGAAATATGGATGCCTCAGAATATAAGCATGTGGTATTAGGACTTATATTTTTAAAATACATATCAGATAGTTTTGATGAAAAGTATCAAGAATTGATAGACGAGGGAGCAGGCTTTGAAGAGGAAAAGGATGAATACATAGGAGATAATATATTCTATGTGCCAGAGAAAGCAAGATGGAACTATATATCAAAGCACTCCAACGATCAAGAGATAGGGCAGATAATAGACACTGCCATGGTTGAAATAGAAAGGGAAAACACAAGACTAAAGGGAATACTACCTAAAAACTTTGCAAGACCAGAATTAGATAAAAGAAGATTAGGGGAAGTAGTAGATATATTTACAAACATTCCTTTGGTTGATTATAAAGATAAAAAGGATGTCCTAGGCAAAACATATGAATACTGCCTAGCTATGTTTGCAGAGCAAGAGGGAAGAAGAGCAGGAGAATTCTATACCCCATCATCCATAGTAAAAACCCTGGTAGAAATATTAGAACCATTTAGCGGACGGGTATACGACCCATGTTGCGGCGCAGGTGGTATGTTCGTACAATCAGCAAAATTTGTGGAAAGTCATCATGGAAGGATAAGAGATTTATCTGTATTTGGACAAGAGGCCAATCCTACTACATGGAAGCTAGCCCAAATGAATCTAGCTATAAGAGGCATAGAGGCTGACTTAGGAGAGACCTATGCAGACACATTCTTTAACGATCAACACCCAACCCTAAGGGCAGATTTTGTAATGGCAAATCCGCCGTTTAATATGTCAGATTGGGGAGGAGACAGGCTAGCAGAGGATAAACGCTGGAGATACGGCACCCCACCACAGGGCAATGCTAACTTTGCATGGCTACAGCATATGATCTATCATCTTTCACCAAAAGGAAAGATAGGTATGGTACTTGCCAATGGTTCACTATCTAGCCAAACTGGCGGAGAAGGAACAATAAGAGAAAATATGATAAAGGATGATTTAGTAGAATGCATAATAGCCATGCCTACACAATTATTTTACTCTACAGGGATACCAGTATCACTTTGGATATTAAATAAAGACAAGAAGCAAAAGGGCAAGACCTTATTTATAGATGCAAGAGACATGGGAGAGATGGTAACGAGAGCCCATAGAGAGCTAAAAGAAGAGGATATAGATAAGATAGCAAATACTTATAAGGATTTTACAAATGGAAAGCTGGAAGAAATGCAGGGCTATTCTGCTATAGCTACATTAGAAGATATAGAAAAACATGACTATATCCTAACACCAGGAAGGTATGTAGG
>JAAZLT010000251.1 GCA_012799205.1 Clostridiales bacterium | reverse complement strand
CTTTACCTCTATTAATTCTTCATTTTCCTCCATAAGGTTACATTTATATATTTCTTTAGCAGTTGTAGACAATTCTATTTTAGTTTTGCCTCGTATGCCTGATGATTCATATACTCGCATAATAATGCCATTTTCATCTTCAGCACATTTAATCGTATCTATTATTACATTTTTTCTTGAGATTTTAGCATATGAATCTTCCTCTGACATAATTCGTCCAGGTATCGCAAGCAAAGGTACATTAAGTTCATAGCCCGCATTTACAGTTTCTCCTTCTATAAAATCACCTTTGTGAGGATATAGAGAATAGCAAAATTCCTGTATGCCCTTATCAGCTACTGGATCTGGGTCTATAGGTGCGCGCAAGAGTGTAATACGCATGCAGTTTTCTTTAATGTCGTATCCATACTTTGAGTCGTTTAATAAACTAACTCCATAGCCACCCTCAGAGAGATCCGCCCATTTGTGACCACAAACTTCAAACTTAGCCTTGTCATAAGTTGTGTTCCAATGAGTAGGTCTTTCAATTGCTCCAAACTGAATTTCATAGGTGGCTTTACTAGATAAAACATTTACATTAAAAGCTGCCTTGAGCATTTTCTCTGTTTCTTGCCAATCTACCCGCGTTTTAAAATCAATCCGTGGAATAGATGAGTATATTGTTATATCTTGAATTATAGTAGATAGATTGAATGTCTTTGTAACCCTTACTACCCCTTTTATGGAGTTTTGCTCAATCACTTCTACATGGCCTTCGACTAAATCCCAGCCCTTATTCTGATATTCTAAATCAATATTCCATGCAGTTTCACAGCAAGGTTTATCCTCAAATATTTGCAAAAGATTAGATGGCTTTCCATCCTCTAAAACTTCGCATTCCTTTCGCTTATCATATACACTGATTAAATTGCCTCCTTTATCCAAGGCAATTTTATAGAACTTGTTTTCTAGTGTATTTTCACTGACTTTTATAGATATATTTTCTGTTGCTGGCTTAGGTTCGATTCTATAAATCCTGCTTCCTAAAGCGGGAACACAAGCCTCGAATTCAATTTCATTACCATCTATAATCGAATGAATTTCGTTACCCTGCTCATCTACTATCCTTGCTTCTTCTAAACCCTCCGGAATATCTACCCTTACATGCCCGAGACGTTCCCAAGATAAGCTATTAAATACAGTTATTTCTTCAGGCTCTCCTGCCTTAGTCAAGGTCCCAATAGCATTGTCTTGAATTTTGTCTATAATATCTAGTACATGAGCATATTCCTCTTCACAATCATCAAAAACAGCCTTAATAGATGTACCTGGCATAATATCATGAAATTGATTTCTAAGAATTATCTTATATGCCTCTAATATATCCTCATAGGGGTATTTTGCACCTACACTATCTAAAGCCATGGAAGCCAGAATTTCTCCTTGTCTCATACCCAGTTCTGTACGCCTATTGTGCATCTTGGTTCTGGCCTGACTTGTATACGTGCCTCTGTGATATTCATAATACATCTCATCATTCCATACTGGAAGTTGATCTTTTATTGGATTTACAGCATCAAAGAAAGACTGCGAAGTATCGATCCTTGTTCTTTGAAGTCCAGGAAATGACTCAAGTCTACGCCCTGTCTCTAGCATTTGATAGTTAGGTCCGCCGCCCCCATCACCAAAGCCAAAGGTCATCATTATGTCATCGCTTTTATCTTTTTGATCAAATCTATTATAGATAGTCTCAACGGTTTCAGGGTTATATCTCCCATTATAATTTAATCGTTGTACATAGGATAAAACACGAGTGCCATCAATTCCTTGCCAATTAAAAAGTGAGTGAGGAAATTTATTTGTATCATTTCCTATTAACTTAGATGTAAAGAAATAATCCATACCAGATCGCTTTATGATCTGAGGTAGTGCCCAGCTATAACCAAATACATCTGGCATCCAAAATACTTTTGAATATTTGCCAAATTCTTTGATAAAGAAATTCCTACCATATAGTAGTTGTCTTACAAGACTCTCCCCAGAGGGTACGTTGGTATCCATCTCCACCCAGGTATTCCCAACCAGTTCAAACTGTCCAGACTTTACCTTCTCTTTTATCCGTTCATAGAGTTCTGGATAGAATTCTTTTGTGTATTCAAATAGTTGTGGTTGACTAAATGCAAATATAAATTCCTTATATCTATCCATAAGATCTAATACATTTGCCATGGTTTTACCACATTTTCGCACTGTCTCCTTTACCGGCCATAGCCATGCCGTATCAATGTGAGCCTGCCCGACGAACCTTATTAAAGCATGAGGATTATTGGGTATCTTCTCTAATTTTTCCTCTAAAATCTTTCTAGCATCCTTAATGGAGCTAGTTAAGGCATCATAATCATAATCTACATCTACAACTGTTAGGGAATGAAGTACAGCATCTAAAAGTTTTTGATAAATATAAGAATCCTTAGTCAGACTCTCAAATATACGAGCAATTTCACTAGGTAAGTTAACATTGGTTTCTACAACTTTTTCTATAGGACTTCTAAGAGCTCTCATAGCATCATAGGCAGTTTTTATATCAAAATAATACTGTTCCACCTCAGTATCAACTACAGCTAAAAGAGCATACCTAAATTGATACTCAATATCCTTAGCACCTTGTCGTCTAAAGCGTGCAAATTCCATATAGTTAAGGCCTGCCTCAACTTCCACATGGAATGTTTCGCCAGCTTTTGGTTCTCTAGGTAACAGCACTCTAGTCCTTGTAGCATCATTTTCTTCGAGATAGGAAGTTAAGGCTGATTGGATAACCCCGTCTATTTTTACAAGGGCCTCGCCTCCAAAATCCATTTCTAATACAACGTTTTTTCCTGCAAAGCTTTCTGGAATGGTTATTTCTTTTTCGAACCATCTAGTTGTACTATCAGCACAAATCCATCTATCCCCCATAGAAATATCTGTCCATTTCCCTATATCTGTATATTTGCCTGGTTCTTTGAAAAAACCTTCTCTTGTTTTCCAAGTTTTAAGCTCTTTTTTCTCTTTTATAATAGCCTGTTCTATAGCTTCTAACTTACGTTGCAATACCCTATCCTGCGTAAATTCCACTTTAATACCCCCTATTTCATAAGTTTTAATGATTAAAGCTCTAAAATATTTTTCTCTACAACTTCCGAAGATATATCCTCGGGTATAAAGAAAGTTTTAATTTCAGATGGTCCAAACCTTGCAGACCAATTTCGTTCCAATATAGGCACAGATATGTCCACCTTCGTTGTTTCTCCTGATGTCTCATAGCATCTTAAAACATATCCATTATCATCTTCTGCCCTTTTAAATACTGTGGCAATTACATTTGAAGAAGATATTTTTAAAGTTTCTAGTTGCCTAGGTAGTATCCCTTCATGATAAGTTTCCATTAAACCTATAGGTGGCGAGTTTAGCTCATAGGCTTTCTGCACAATATTGGCATCCTGCCACTTATTCTTATGCGGTACTAATATATATTTAAATTCTTGCACTCCTTGATCTAAAAACTCACACCATTCATCTCGTACTCCATAGTGATCGGCTATTATAGAACTGTTTGCTATAGTCATCCTCATATCATTGTTTAGTACACTAAAGCTATATTTTGAATCGTTTAATATTGAGAGGCCATATGTCTGGGAATTTGTCTCTCCAGTTATATCAATCCACTGTTGACCAGGTTCTTCTTCACCATTTACAGGTCTTTCTATATACCCATAGGGCATTTCGTAGGTAGCTACAGGATTATCTATATTGACCGGATAAGATAGCTTTAGCATCTTGTGCTTCTCTCTGAAGTCTAGTTTCACCCTTACTTCTATCTCTGCTTTATCTTTATAGAGGATGAAGTCTTGCCTCAAAGTAGAATCATTATATCTGCTACTTACCCTCAGTATTTGTCTTAGGGGTCCTG
>JAAZLT010000250.1 GCA_012799205.1 Clostridiales bacterium | reverse complement strand
GGCCATACCATTTTTCAAAAGGCTTATAAGATATGTACTAGTGCCCATGGGCTATAACACTGTATATCTTGAATTTGCTGGTGGAATGCGATTTGATAGCCATCCTAAGATAAGTGAGGCCTGGCTTGAAGGAAATAAAAAGGCAGATGAGGGGCTATGGCCACCTGTGCCCCATGGCAGCATGGTAGCAGGAGGGGACTTACTTGAAAAGAGCGAGGTAAGGGATTTAATAGAGTTTATGAAATCCTACGGTCTAGAGGTAATTCCAGAGGTACAATCCCTTGGCCATGTGCAATATATTACAATGGCCTACCCAGAGATTGCAGAGACTCAAGAAGATAAAGATGATAAAAAGGATATAGATCTTAAAAAAGAAGATACACCACCTAGCGAGTTTTATCATGGCAGCTACTGTCCATCTAATGATATGAGCTATAAGATAATATTTGATATAATAGATGAGATAGTAGATGTGGTAGAGCCTGAAAGGTATGTGCATATGGGTCATGATGAGGTATATGTTATAGGCACATGCCCAGTATGTAAGAAAGAAGACCCTGCACATCTTTTAGCTAGGCACCTAAATGCACTACATGCGCATCTAGCTAAAAAGGGACTTAAGATGATGATATGGGCAGATATGCTGCAAAATGTTACTAAGTATAAGACACCTGCAGCCATAGATATGATTCCAAAGGATATTGTGCTATTAGATTTTATATGGTACTTCCATACAGATAAGGATATAGAGGATCATCTACTTTCTCATGGCTTTGAGGTAATAATGGGGAATATGTACTCTAGCCACTATCCAAGGTTTGAAAGCCGCATAAGAAAAGGGGGCATGATTGGAGCAGAGGTTTCCACATGGAAGAGGGTAGATGAATACAATCTAGGGTTTGAAGGTAAGATATATGACTTTTTGTACTCTGGCAACATGCTTTGGTCAAAGGATTATAAAGAGGACTTTAGATATAGCTATGATGAGATCATAACAGGATTTATGCCATATATTAGGGAGAGGCTAAGCGCTAAGGGGCATCCATCCTTAGATGAAGAGGCTAGAGGTGTAAATATCTCTCTACCAAAGCCAGATAAAAATGATATAGTGCCCTATGAGCTAATGGAGGCTATAGATGGCATAATGGATACTAAATATATGCAAGTAGCCACCCTGGATAATCCCATAACCATATCTATAGATGATAGATTTGATAGCATAAAATTTTACCACACTGCAAGCAAAAATGCAGAGAGGATCCCCTGGGAAGATCCAATAGAGACAGGCAGGTATATCATAAGCTATGAGGACGGGACAAAGATAATAGTGCCCATAGAATATGGCACAAATATATATGCTTGGAATAAAAGGGCCAATATGCCCATAACAAAGCCCTATTACAGGCACCAAGGCTATGTAGGCACCTACTTTGCAGATCCCTTTATAAGAGCAAATACAAGGGACGGAGAAGATGTATCTATATTTGCCTATGAGTGGGTAAACCCCCATAGGGAGAAAAGCATTACATCTATTGAGCTTGTAAAGAGCGGCGATACAGATTCATTTGTAATACTAGGTGCTATAAAAGGGTATAGACTAGCTTAGATAATCCCAAATTTTATAGAAACTTTTATAAAAGAGTGATATTATAGAAAGGTGTTAAATTCATAGTAGGGGGAGAGAAAAAAGATGAGTAAGCTAAAGATAGCCATGATAGGATGCGGAAGGATCTCAGGGGTATATAAAAATGCCTTTAAGGCATTAGAAGATGAGGTAGAGCTAGTCTTTGCAGTGGATAAGGATATTGAAAAAGCCAAGGAGTTTTCAGAGGACTTTGACAGCTGCAAGGCCGTAGCAGACTATAAAGAGATACTGGGTAAGGGTATAGACATAGT
>JAAZLT010000249.1 GCA_012799205.1 Clostridiales bacterium | reverse complement strand
TTGATGATGGTTATAGTAGAGCAGAGAAACTTTTATCGGATAATATAGATAAATTACATGAGGTGGCTGAAGCCCTACTTGAAAGAGAAAAGCTAGACTATAAAGAATTTGAAGAGATATTTGAAAAAACTGATGATGCAGATGAGGATAAAAGAGAGGAGGATTAATATCCTCCTCTCTTTTATTCTTCAGGTGCTAATATATATCCAAACATATGATTTAGAAGGGCTTTTTGAAGCAGTACGCTATCCTTGGCATCGGTTGCTGATATGTCAATATCCCCCGGTAAGAGGTTACTAAAGCTTACCATACCTCTGCCTAATTCAAATGTCCTTTCCTCTATATAGCGGTTTTCATAGTAACCGGGTACACCCTCTACTTTGTATTCTACAGTAATCTGTCCCTTATCATCATCCATATCTTTAATTGTAGCCACCATGGTATATTCTTTACCATCTAGCTTAGCCTTATGGCTCCAAGAACTATTTTCTTTAAATGGGGCTTTTAATATTACTAATGGCTGGACTTTAGAGTTGACTTCGCGCTTGCCCGCTCTTGTGTTTTCCAAAACCTCTTCGGTTACAGTACCTCTTATATAATCTATATTATATTTAATTTTGAATGAGCCATCTATACCGGTGCCATCGTTATATATAGCATTGAATTCATATTCGGCAAAATCTGAAGTAGCAGAGAGCCTCTTAAGGCTCCCCTTATGACCATATTCAGCTATTCCATAGTAAATTCTGTCGCTATTTAATGGGGGCAAGAATTTATTAATGGCCATATTATTTGCATATCCAGAGTAGCTACTATTAAGGGAATATCCAATGGGCATACTCTCTTTCTTGCCCTCATGGTCATATGAGAATAAATGTTCAAAATAGATTACACCAACGCCTTCTTTTATCTTGCGCCTTTCATAGTATTCGCTATCTCTATCCCTGTAGGTGACTGTATAAATCTTTTGTTTTCCATCATTCTCAATTTTATCTATTGATGACTCCAGTGTAATGGTCTTGCCTTTAGAGTTTTTCTGTTTCTGTGTCCATGTGTTTCCCTTGCTTAATGGCAGACGTATGAGTTCTATTTGAGGGAATTCACTGTCCATAATAGTTTCACTATCTACTATTTGAACTAGGCTCTTCCCTATAATAGTATAGCTAAGTTCTATAGAAAAATCACTTTTTGATTCCCCATCTGACATATCATCTACCCTGCCGCTAACACTATAAACGATCTGCTCATTTCTTTTATCTATCTTATCTAGGCTCATACTATGACCATATTCTACAGCACCATCATATACCCATGTATATCCCTCTCTATGGGGTAATAATTTTGCAAGATGTATGGAATTATTTTGATTATCGTCTGCAGTGTTGTTATTGCCTACATTTTCTTTGGATATAGAGTCATGTTTTATATCTTCATTACTATCTTCTGAATTATCATCTGTTTTATCCTCTGGGCTCTCTTCTTTTGTTTTATCGTCATTTTCAACTTTATCATTAGAATGGCTATTGCTTCGGCTGTCGCCTTTTTGGCTATCTAACTCTATCTCCTGAGATGGCTGCTTTTTTGGAGCAGAGCATCCCATTGCTAATACTGATACAATTATGACTATTAGTGTGATATATATGAGATATTTTTGTTTCATAAAGCATCTCCTCCATTTTTACGTTTCATACGCTACTATAAGCGTTTATATTATGATAACATTGTATCAATATAATATTACAGCGATATAAAGCCAACGTTAAATAATATATAATTATAATTGCAATGGGAAGGACCTATATTAATATGGGCTTAATAAATGGGCTTTATTATGACATAAAATTCAAATAATTTGGGGGGAAAATATGTCTATTATAACTAAAATAACGAAGCAAAGGAGAAGAAATGAAAGGTATAATATATATATTGATTATGAGTATGCATTCTCATTAGATGCCGAACTCTTGATAGAGCATAAGCTAAAGGAGGGCAAGGAAATTGATGAAGATGAAATAAGTCAAATTGTATATAGGGATAATGTTAGGAAGGCATATGATAGATCCCTTCACTATTTACAATATAGAATGAGAAGTCAAGAGGAGATAGAAAATTATCTAGACGGAAAGGGGTTTGATCCGAATGTGATAGAAGATGTAATTGAGAAATTAAAAGAATATGATTTTATAGATGATATTGCCTTTGCGCAGGCTATGACCAATGATATATTATCTACAAGGCAGGTGGGCAGGAGATTTATAATACATAAACTTAGAGAGAAAGGAATAAGTGATGATATAATAGATTCAATCACTTCAAAATTACATGAACAAGATGAATTTGCAATGGCCTATAATCTTGCTAGAGATCAATTTGAGAGGCTTAGAGCTGAACCCACAATCAAAGATGAGCAGAGAATCGCTAGACTCATGGCTAGAAGAGGATTTGAATGGCATATGATAAATAGAGCAATAAGAGATGCAATTAAGCAGCTAGAAAATTAATAGAAATTTGAGGAAATATGATATAAAGAGAATAAAACAGTATTTTTAAGGGTAATACCTATATAAACACGATATTAGAGACTTTATTATTTTTCGAATTGTAGTATAATAAAGCCAAGGTCAAAGATAGTCAAAGACAAAGGAAGTGATAAGATGGCCCGCATAAGTGATACTATTGAGGAGTTCTTAAAGCTATTGTTAGAAGAGAGCGGAGGAAAGTTAGAAATACAGCGAAATGAATTAGCTGATTATTTTGAATGTGCACCTTCTCAAATAAACTATGTATTGGCCACAAGATTTTCACTAGAGAGTGGTTATCATATAGAAAGCAGACGTGGAGGGGGAGGCTATATAAGAATTATATACCTCGATATAAATGACGATGATTATCTATATAGGCTAATAACTAAACAGATAGGGGATAAACTAACTCAAAGCGAAGGGGAAAATATCATAAATAGTTTAAGGGAGCGGCAGATTATAACCAAACGCGAAGCACAGATCATAAAGGCTGGTCTTAAAAATAAGGCTATTGGTATACCAGCCTCCCTTAGGGAGAATATAAGAGCCAATATTTTAAAGAGTATGCTCACGGCAATACTTACATTTTAATCTTCATTCAAGTTTTTCGTGTATAAGGGCAAATTTTGGTTATATAAATTATATGGGGAGTGATGCTCTATGCTCTGTGAGCAATGCAATGAACAAGAGGCAACCGTTCATATGACGCGGTATATAAATGGTAATAAGACGGAAATACACCTATGCCAGGAATGTGCTAGGAATAGAGGAGATATAAATATATTTAATCCTTTTACTATAAATGATTTGTTATCCGAGTTTTTAGATATGGTATCCCACCCTACAGATTCAGGTGTAAGTGGAGATATCAAATGTGATAGCTGTGGCATGACCTATTCTAGGTTTAGAAAGCTCGGCAGGTTGGGGTGTGAAGATTGTTACAGGTATTTTAATAGGGAACTTGATCCAGTAGTGAATAAGATTCAAGGAGGGACCCGCCATACAGGTAAGGTGCCTAGTCGGATGGGATTTAGCTATAGACTCAAAAGGGAGATAGAGCAACTTAGAGGTAAGCTCCTGGATGCTGTAGAAACGGAGGCATTTGAAAAGGCGGCGAACTATAGGGATGAGATAAGAGAACTTGAAAGAGAATTAAAAAGATGGCAGGAAGAGGGGGCGTAGGCTATGAGTTGGTTGACGGAAAGGGGCCCTACAAGAGATGTAATCATAAGTAGCAGGGTGAGACTTGCAAGAAATATAAAGAATACTCCATTTCCTGTAATAATGGATAGGAGTATAGCTGCGGCAACTATGGAAAAAGTATATGAAAAACTTAAGCTAGGGCGTTCTACCCTAAGCGAGGAGCTTAAGTTTATGCCAATGGAAGGTCTTAGTGAGCTAGACAGGCAGGTTCTTTTAGAAAAACATTTAGTGAGCTTGGACCTGATCAAAAGGCCAGATCATACAGGTATACTCCTAGATAGCAAAGAAGAAATATGCATTATGTTAAATGAAGAAGATCATATACGTTTGCAGGCCATATTGCCAGGTAATCAAATAAGAGGAGCCTATGATATAATAGATAAGGTAGATGATTTGCTGGAGAAAAATATTGAATATGCCTATGATGAGAATTTAGGGTACTTGACATCGTGTCCTACTAATGTTGGCACAGGCATGAGGGCGTCTGTGATGATGCATCTTCCAGGCCTAGTACATGTTGGACATATGAACCTCTTACTACAGACAATATCTAAGATAGGGCTGACAGCGAGGGGTATCTATGGCGAGGGGAGTGAGGCCATAGGCCATATATTTCAGATGTCTAATCAGGTAACCCTTGGCCCAACAGAGAGTGATATCATAACTAATCTAGAGGTTGTGGTAAAACAAGTTATAGAAAAGGAGAAATCAGCGCGACGGGCGATATATGAAAAACGTGGGATAGAATTAGAGGATAGTATATATAGATCTTTAGGAATACTAAAATATGCAAAGAGAATAGGATTAAAGGAGTTCATGTCTCTTTTATCCCAGGTAAGACTTGGAGTGACTCTGGGTATAATAAAGAGCATAGATATTATGGAAGTAGATAAAATTATGGTGGCGGGTCAACCTGCAAATGTCAATATATATGCTAGGGATACCCATGGCCAGGCAGAAGATACGGATATTTCTAGGGCAGAAATCATTAAGGATTTATTAGCAAGATTATAGAGGGAGGAATAGAGATATGTCATTTTTCCAAAGATTCACGGAGAGGGCCCAGAGGGCATTGGTATTTGCCCAAGAGGAAGCAAAGGGGCTAGGACACAACTATGTAGGAACAGAGCATCTATTACTGGGGCTTTTGAGGGAAGATGGAGGTGTAGCAGCCCGGGCTCTAAAAGATATGGGAATAGAAATAGATACAGTTAAAGGACAGGTAGATGCCCTAATAGGTAAGGGGAATTTTGCATTTGATAGTGGATTTGGATATACACCGCGAACTAAGAGAATACTTGAGATGAGTTTTCATGAAGCTAGAAATTTAGGTCATAACTATGTAGGAACAGAACACCTGCTATTGGCCTTAATAAGGGAAGGCGAGGGCGTTGCTTCTAGGATACTAAAAGATGCCGGCGTAGATCAACAATCTCTGAGGGGCCAGGTGATAAAGATGCTCAAAGACGATAGTACCAAGGCTGGGAAGCAGCAGGGTGCTAAGGGAAGTGCTACTCCAAACTTAGACAAATTTGGTAGAGATCTTACACATATGGCACGTGAGGGGAAATTAGACCCTGTAGTTGGTCGATCTAAAGAAATAGAAAGAGTTGTACAGATACTGAGTAGACGTACGAAGAATAACCCTGTTTTAATAGGAGAACCAGGGGTTGGCAAGACCGCTGTGGCTGAGGGTTTAGCCCAACATATAACAGATGGGAATATACCAGAGCTACTAAAGGGTAGACGTGTGGTATCCTTGGATATGTCATCTATGGTGGCAGGTGCCAAATATAGGGGAGAATTCGAAGAGCGGCTTAAGACTGTTATGGAGGAGATTAGGAAAGCTGAAGATATAATACTCTTTTTAGATGAAATGCATACTATAATAGGTGCCGGGGCGGCTGAGGGGGCGATTGATGCATCTAATATATTAAAGCCGGCCCTTTCAAGGGGAGAAATACAGGCTATTGGAGCAACTACAATAGATGAATATAGAAAACATGTGGAAAAGGACGCAGCACTTGAAAGACGCTTCCAACCTGTAATGGTGGAGGAGCCTTCCAAAGAAGAGGCTATAGAAATACTTATGGGTCTTAGGGATAGGTATGAAGCACACCATAAGGTGCGTATAGTGGATGAAGCGATTTTTGCAGCAGTAAACTTATCGGATAGATATATAAGAGATAGGTATCTTCCCGATAAGGCAATAGATCTAATAGATGAGGCAGCTTCAAGAGTGAGACTACAGGCCTTTACACCGCCATCTGATATAAAGGAGCTGCAAGAAAGACTTGAAGATCTTAAAAAGGAAAAAGAAGAGGCGGTAAATAATCAAAACTATGAAAAGGCTGCCCAGATCAGAGATGAAGAAAAGCGCATAGAGGAACAGATGGGTGAAGAAAAGTCCAAGTGGAAGAGGGCAGATGACGAAAATATAGTTGGTGAAGAAGATGTAGCTAGTATAGTATCTAGCTGGACAGGTATACCGGTAGTTAAGCTAACAGAAGATGAGGCAGAAAGACTTATAGATATGGAAAACATACTCCATAAGAGATTGATAGGCCAAGATGAAGCAGTTGGTGCTGTGTCTAGGGCTGTTAGAAGGGCTCGAGCCGGGCTCAAGGATCCCAAACGGCCTATAGGATCATTTATGTTCCTAGGACCCACCGGCGTTGGTAAGACAGAACTTTGCAGGGCTTTGGCAGAAGTATTATTTGGCGATGAAGAATCTATGACTAGGATTGATATGTCGGAGTATATGGAGAAGCATACCGTATCTAGACTTGTAGGTTCTCCTCCAGGGTATGTAGGTTATGATGAAGGGGGCCAACTTACAGAGGCCGTAAGGCGTAAACCCTATTCTGTCGTACTATTTGACGAGATTGAGAAGGCTCATCCCGATGTATTTAATATATTACTTCAAATATTAGATGATGGCAGGCTTACAGATGCCCAAGGCAGGACTGTAGATTTTAGAAATACTGTAATTGCTATGACATCTAATGTTGGGGCTCATACGATACGTAAGCAAGAGACCCTTGGGTTTACAGCTGTGGAGAGTAGTGCAGATGAATATGAAAAAATGAAAGACAATGTATTAGAAGAGTTAAAACGTACCTTTAGGCCAGAGTTTTTAAACAGACTTGATGAGACCATAGTATTTCATGCATTAGATAGAGAACATATAAGAGAAATTGTAAATCTAATGCTAAAAGAAGTAGAGGAGAGGCTAAAGGCTCAAGAAATATATATAGAGGTAAATGAGGCGGCAAAAGAATTACTAGCTGAAGAAGGATTTGATGTAACCTATGGTGCACGTCCCCTTAGAAGGGCTATACAGCGTATGCTAGAAGATAGCTTATCAGATGAGATACTGGCGGGGAATGTAGAAAAGAATGATAAAATACTAGTTACCACAAAAGAAGGGAAGCTAGTCTTTCAAAGGGAAGAGAAATAGTTGAAACAATATAAAGAGCGTAGGGCGATAATAGCTCTACGCTTTTTATATTATATTGTATAGCAGGCCAGTATCTCTCCAAAAAAGAGTGTATGATAATCTGGATACCATCTTTTATCTATTTCTTCGATCAAGTTTTCAGGTATTAGGTCTTGTTGATAGACCACTTTGCATTCATAGTGAAGTTTACATTCACCTATTATTGGGGTCTTTATAACTTTAGGATCTAAGGCAGTAATGCCGCATTCTTTAAGTTTATCATAATCTCTGCCAGATTTTGTACCGCAAAAATCTAGGGCCTTTTGTAAACTATCATCAAGGGGCACACTGATAGTAAATTCGCCAGTATTTTGTAGCTGTTTATGTGTATAGCGAGATTGTCTTACGGGAACTATAAAAATTGGCTTACCCCAAAATGTAGTTACCCCACCCCAGCCAATCACCATGGAATTTACCTTTTCGTCCTTAGTATTTAAGAATATGCCACCTGAAGTTAAGCTTTCATTGACTTCCAATATGTACTCATTATAGGGAATATCTCTTTGCATATATTCCAGCCTCCTTTTCTTTACAAATAGATATGTTATGGATATCCAAAGTATACCATAGAAAAAATACGATCACAAATATGTACAAGCCAGTGTTGTCAAATGGCTACTAAATATGGTTTTCCCTGCATAATTTCTATAGTAGGGGGTGGAAGGTATGAGGGTATTCTTTTTTAATAAAAAATCTATTATATGGATCGTATTATTGCTTGTTATATTGGTGGTGGCCATAATATTGCTTACTGGCAATAGAGTTGAGCCGACGGGGATAATAAAAAACTATATAGCAGGACTTTTTTAGTCATTATTCGGATGGAGGGTATCACCTATAGAGGTAATACCCTTCAAGAAAATCAGGCATGAGAGTTTGTAAGGCGTCCTAGAATTTCAAAGAAATCGGGGAAGGATATATCTATCCATTGGCTATTCTTTATTGTCGTTTTCCCTTTAGCTATAAGGCCGGCTATAGCTGCCATCATGGCTATACGATGATCTCCCATAGAATCAACGGCGGCTCCGTAAAGTGGTGTAGGACCTTCAATTATCATACCATCAGATGTAGGAGAGATATTGGCGCCAAGGCGCAATAAGACATCAGCTGTTGACTGTATTCTATTGGATTCTTTTACCGCCAACTCATGTGCATCTTTAATTATTGTTTTTCCTTTGGCTTGGGTTGCTGCCAGGGCAATTATAGGTATTTCGTCTATAAGCCTTGGAACCAGATTTTTGTCTATGATAGTAGGCCTTAAGGGGTGCTTAGAAGAGACGATTATATCCCCCTTAAGTTCACCGGAGGTAAACCCCGTGTTTTCAATAGATACATCTGCCCCCATGTCTTTGTAGACATCTAATATACCTGAACGTGTAGTATTAAGACCGACATCCTTGATAAGTATAGAAGAATTTGGTACAAGCATAGCACCAGTAATAAAAAATGAAGCAGAGGAAATGTCACATGGTACATATACATTCCGTGCAAATAAGGAATCTGTAGGCTCTAGAAAAATGCTGTCATTTGAAGTTATAATATTAGCCCCCATATTCTTAAGCATAAGTTCTGTATGGTTCCTGCTTTTCCTGTCCCCTCTTATTATAGTTGGCGATTTAGCATACAGCGTAGCTAAAAGTATAGCCGATTTTACTTGAGCACTGGCTATGGGCATAGTATAATCTATACCGTTTAGATCAGAAGGATATATATATACTGGCAATGTGCCAATGCCTTCTTCATAATGTATAGAGGCCCCCATTTTAGTTAGGGGTATGACTATCCTATCCATGGGCCTTTTTACAAGATATCGATCCCCCGTTATAGTACTAGTAAAGCCCTGCCCTGATAAAAGCCCAATAAGAAGTCGCCCTGTAGTACCTGAATTGCCTACATCTATAGGATGAGAGGGCATCTTAAGGCCTCTTAATCCTTGGCCATATACTATTACCCTAGCTTTTTTTAAATCCACATCTATGGGTACTCCCAAATTCCTCATGGCCCCTATTGTATTTAGGCAATCACCGCCTAATGGGAAGTTATCTATCCTAGAGATACCATCAGCTATAGCATTTAATATAATGGCTCTATGGGCAATAGATTTGTCGCCAGGAATCTTTACCTCACCCTTAAGGGAAGAGGAGGTGGTCATGGTTAAATCCATATCTATTCACATCCCTTTGCTAAAGTCTTTTCTAGAATGTCTTTATCTATATTAGAGAAAATCTCTACTTCCCCAGCATCTACGGGGAGAACGAATACGATATCTCCCCCTTTATTTTTTTTATCAAGGCTCATCTTATCCATTAATAGAGAAGTGTCTACATCCTTTAAATCTGTAGGCAGTGAACATCTTTTAAATAGGAATATCATATTATCTAGATATTGTCTATTGATAAGACCTAGGTTATATGCAAGTTTGGTCTCATAAATCATACCTATAGCAATCGCTTCGCCATGGGTGTATATTTTATAATTTGTTGCAGCTTCTATGGCATGCCCTATTGTGTGACCGAAGTTCAATATAGCTCTAATGCCCTGTTCAGTCTCATCTATAGAGACTATATGGGCCTTGATTTTACATGCTTTGGCAATGGCATTTTTTAGGGCCTCTATATCTCTTGCGAGTATCTTATCTATATTATCATCCATCCAATTCAAAAACTCATAGTCCCATATAAAGCCATATTTTATAAGCTCGGCCAATCCACTCAAAAACTCACGTTCAGAAAGCGTCTCAAGTGTAGAGATATTTATATATACCATAGATGGTTGATAGAATGAACCGACTATATTTTTAGCCATTAAATGATTTATAGCTACCTTCCCACCGACACTGCTATCAATCTGCGCCAAGAGGGTGGTTGGCACCTGTACAAAACCTATTCCGCGCATATAAGTAGCTGCTATAAATCCAGAAAGATCTCCTACCACTCCACCTCCTAGAGCAACTATAGTAGACTGTCTATCGAGCCTGTTATCTATAGCTTTTGTATACAGCTTTTCAGCCCATTTGATACTTTTAGTGGCCTCACCATGGGGTACAACCACAACATCATGATCGAATTTAGCCTCAGACAGCATAATATCTATAGATTGGTAATATAGTTTATGAACATTATCATCGCACACTATCAAAAGCCTATTTGATTTGAGACTTTCTTTTAAATATATAATAAATGGTTTCCAATCTCTTTCTTCTATATGTATATAATACGATCTGTGCTTTGTCTTAACATAGACATTACTCATATATAGACCTCCGTTCACACAATATTTTAACAGGGTAGCTAATACTTATCATAACTCAATAAGATTCAACTATATTCATTCATCACTGGGAGAATGCCATAGTTTTATTGAAATCGTATTTATAATTATACCCAATATTAAAACGCCACACCAAGTCAGTATAGTTATTTTCCATCCATAGTTATCACTTAAGGCTGCAATAGCATAAGTAGATATGGCACTCCCTACATATGTAAACGCATTTAATATGCCCGAAACGGTAGAGACTCTTCCTGTATTTTTGAACTGACTAGGCAGTATTCCTATCAGCATTAGGTTAATACCATGCATACAGCCGGTTATTATAGACATCATAAGAATAGATATAGTAGCCTGAGATGCGTATACGATAACCAGAATGAGGCAGCTCAAAAGTCCTACAATCCAAAAGAGCAAAGATGATATAAGTTCGCTCTTGATCTTGCGATGGATGTACGAAGATATAAATACGCTTATAATCGAGAATATAGGAAGTATGGCTGCTGTCAATATGGAAATGGAGGTACCAAGGTTATATATATCATCTATATAAGATGGCATCCATGTGGTAATTCCGTCACGTAAAATACCTTGCAAAACGATAACCAAAGTAATTGGGATCAACCCCGATTTTACCAATAGCTTTCCAAGACGTATTGAAGGATTTATAACCTGAGTTAGCGTGGCCCTGTCATCATTAGAGCCTATCTTTTGTATTAGTTTATCAACTTGAAATATCCATAGTAATCCAATTATTGCTCCCCAAACGGCTGATAGTAAAAATACCCATCTCCAGTTCAACAATGTTATGCATAAGGGGACAAATATATAGGTGAATATGATAGCTACAGAGGCCGCAGCAGATACGGCTACGCAGGCTTTTTTATAATTATCCTGTGATAGATTCTCAACCATTATTCGGGTAAGGGGAGGCCACATCATAGACTGTGCAAAACCATTTACACACCATATTGCTGTCATTATATATATATTACTAAGGGAGGCCATTATCAAATTGCATGTAGAAGTAATAGCTAGGCCATAAAATATCATAGTTCGAGGTTTTATATAATCTCCAATAAAGCCATTTAGAATTTGGCCAGCGCCGTATGTAATAAAACTCCCCGTTACTACCATACTAGCTAATGTTTTTGTGAGATTTAAAGAGGAGATAATTTCAGCGATAGTTGCACCATAATTGATTCGAGTGATATAGCTTGAGAAATATACAATGCAGCAAAGAGCTATAAATAGGGTAATATTAAGCTCATTATCATCCTTTATATTCATACAGATATATTGCCCTCCATTCTATTGACAGGTGAACACAAGGCGAGTATATA
This sequence comes from Clostridiales bacterium, assembly GCA_012799205.1. Classification (GTDB taxonomy): domain Bacteria; phylum Bacillota; class Clostridia; order Caldicoprobacterales; family Xylanivirgaceae; genus JAAZLT01. The sequence goes on along the minus strand of JAAZLT010000249.1, from coordinate 9,770 downwards.
TAAGTTATTATTTATTGTCAATGTTCTCCTATGAAACACTTTTGTAATTTATCAGGCATAGCATAGTGATATCAGTTTTTTTCATTGACAGTGAAGAGCATTGAATGGTAAAATTAAATATAGTGATTTTTCTAAAATAAGCTTACTATTACAAGTATATAAAAATTATACAGCGGCGGGGATAAACTCAGTGAGATTTCGTCGTTAGAACATAATACCTAGGGGGAGTGTGCTTTATGGATAATATAACAACCAAAGATATTCGTAACATAGCAATAGTCGGGCATGGGAATGAGGGTAAGACAATCCTTACTGAATCAATGTTGTTTAACGCAGGCGTGACAGATAGACTGGGCCGTATTGAAGACGGCACTACTGTTACAGATTATGATCCAGAGGAGACAAAGAGGCAAATATCTATTAGTGCCGCACTTGCACCCCTTAAATGGAATAAGCACAAGATAAATTTAATAGATGTGCCAGGCTATTTTGATTTTGTAGGAGAGATGATACAGGCTCTTAGGGTTGCTGATGGGGCCATTATAGTAGTAGGTGCTGTATCTGGACTCTCCGTTGGAACTGAGAAGGCATGGGATTACTGCGATAAGTATAACATACCAAGAATGCTATTTATCAATCAGATGGATAGGGAACATGTGGATTTTATGAAGGTTTTGAATGAATTACAAGATGAATACGGTCCATCTGTCGCCCCTTTCCAGGTACCTATAATGGATGGAGAGGAATTTAAGGGGTATATAGATCTTGTAGAGATGAAAGCCAAGGAATTTACTGCAAATGGAGTAAAGGATATACCTATCCCTGATGGTATGGAGTCTGAGATAGAGTCGGAGAGAACCATGCTCATAGAGGCAGTAGCGGAAACTAGCGAAGAGCTCATGGAAAAATATTTTGAAGGCGAAGAATTTACCAAAGACGAGATGAATAATGCACTTAAACAGGGAGTATTAGACGGTGAAATAATACCGGTGCTGTGCGGTTCTGCTGTAGAAAATAAGGGAGCTAATGCTCTGATGGATGCTATTGTAAATTATATGCCAAATGTGATTGAAAGGCCAGCCGTTACTGCTATAGATATAAAAAGCGATGAAGAAAAAGAAATTATGGCAGATTCTAGTGAGCCCTTCTCTGCCTTTGTGTTTAAGACGGTTGTAGACCCATTTGTCGGGAAACTATCCCTTTTTAAAGTTATGTCTGGAGAATTAAACACTGATACGAATCTGTATAATTCCAACAAAGAGAGCTCTGAAAAACTCGGGGCCATATATATGATGAGAGGCAAAAAACAAATACAAGTGAATAAAGTTACAACAGGAGATATTGGTGCTGTAGCGAAACTTCAGCATACAGAAACCGGTGATACTCTTTGCACTAGAGATAATATCGTAAAATTTGATGAATATGTATTCCCAGAGCCCGCTATTTCACTGGCTATTGAAGCCGAAAAAGAAGGCGAAGAAGATAGGGTAATGATTGGCTTAAATAGATTAACAGAGGAAGATCCTACTTTCTCAATAATACAAGATGCAGAGATTGGGCAGACACTTATAGCCGGTGTTGGTGAATTACATCTAGAGGTTTTAGCTAATAAGGTAAAATCTAAATTTGGGTCAGGTCTTACATTTAAAGAACCTAGACTTCCATATAGAGAGACTATTAGAAAACCGGTTAAGGCTGAGGGCAGACATAGAAAACAGACAGGTGGCCATGGCCAATTTGGCCATATATGGGTAGACTTTGAGCCCATAGGTGATGTAGATATTCCATTTGAGTTTGTAGATAAAATAGTAGGCGGAGTAGTTCCAAGGCAATATATACCCGCTGTAGAAAAGGGATTAGAGGAGTGTCTCAAGAAGGGAGTTCTAGCAGGCTATCCAATGGTAGGAATTAGAGCAACACTATATGACGGATCATATCATAGTGTAGACTCTTCCGAGATGGCATTTAGGGCAGCAGCTACCCTCGCATATAGACAGTTGATCGAAGGAGATCCAATATTGCTAGAGCCTATATTAAAGGCAGAGGTTGTAGTTCCTGATGAATATATGGGTGATATAATCGGGGATCTCAATAGAAGAAGAGGACGTATACTGGGCATGGAGCCTATAGGGGGCGGACTTCAGAAAATAGAGGCTGAAGTTCCACAGGCAGAGGTTGCCAGATATGCCACCGATTTAAGATCTATGACCCAAGCACGTGGGGAATTCAAACTGGAGTTTGTACGGTATGAAGAGGTGCCAGGTAATATAAGTGCAAAAATAGTTGAGGAATCTAAAAAAGAATAAAAAAAGACCGGATGTCCGGTCTTTTTTTTATATGATATTAATTGGACTCCCTAGCATATTGAATCTTTTCAACAAATTCTGCGGCTAGTCTTTTAATACTATCATAATCACCAGTCTTGGCCCCAGCTGTCAGGCTTCCACCGACTCCTACAGCTACTGCACCTGCTCTAATCCAATCGCCAACATTATCTATATCCACTCCACCTGTGGGCATCAAATTAGCTTGGGGGATTGGTCCCTTTATAGCTTTGATAATCTTAGACCCAAAGGCGTCACCAGGGAATATCTTTAGTATATCAGCACCATTTTCCATGGCCTCAATGACCCCATCTACTGTCATGACCCCGGGCATACATGGTACCTGATATCGATTACATAACTTTAGAGCTTCAACATTTAGATAGGGGCATACCACATATTGTGCGCCGGAGAGAATAGCGATACGCGCTGTCTCTGGATCCAATACGGTACCTGCACCAATGATCATTTCATCTGGACTATAGGTCTTTGCAAGTTCTTCAATCACATCACTGGCACCAGGTACCGTATATGTAATCTCTATGGCAGCGGCGCCACCTTCTAGGCAGGCATCAGTAATTCTCTTTGCTATATCTGCATTTTCCGCCCTTATAACAGCAACTAAACCGGCATCAGTAATTCTTTGTAATACATTCCACTTTTTCATAAGAAAGCACCTCCCAATACATTATAATGCATTACCGAGAATTTTACCATAGTATAATGATACCTAAGTTTATCTGTGTGAATATGCATAAATTTGGTATGTATAAGCAATAGGACGATTGTATTACACCTTTTTAATAAATTAGTAATATATATGTAACACAATTGAAAGACACATATTTTACGATTTGACCCCCTCTCCCTATATCCATATAATAATGCTATCAGACTTTGAAGGAGAGAAAGAGATGTATTCTAAAAGACATAAAAGGGTTTTAGCAGTATTTATACTAGCAGTACTTATACTCACACCTATAGGACAAGTTTATGCTGCGTATCCAATACTTCGTGTAGGTAGTAGGGGAAGTGAGGTATCAAAATTACAGACTGAGCTTAAAGTTAGGGGATATTTTAAATATCCAAGCATCACAGGATACTATGGATATATAACACAGGATGCTGTCATAAGGTTTCAAAGAGATAATAGGCTTGGGGTAGATGGTTTAGCTGGGCCGCAGACCTTAGGTGCTCTCTATAGAACTACAACTACTGATAGGGGCAGCTCTACGGGTAGAATTAGTGATGAGGTATTTTGGCTAGCAAGGGTTATTCATGCCGAGGCATCTGGGGAGCCCTATAATGGTAAAGTAGCTGTGGGTAATGTGGTACTAAATAGGGTAAGATCTAATCAATTCCCAAATACAATATACAATGTAATATTTGAATATTACATGGGTATACCACAATTTAGCCCTGTAGCAGATGGTAGCATATATAATACACCAAGTAGTGAATGTATAAGAGCAGCCCAGGATGCATTAAATGGATCTAGACCTGTGGGGGATGCGACCTATTTTTTCAATCCTAGTAAGGCAGCAGGAAGTTGGATAGTAAATAATAAACAGTATGTAGGCAAAATAGGCGGGCATGCCTTTTATAGATAGATATAGACGGGGGAATGGATTAGATACCATTCCCTATATCTTTTTTTCCATTCTATAATCATCCATTATAAAGCCATTTCCTATATCTTGGGTTATAGACTCTACATTTACAAAACCCATACTCAGATACGCCTTTATTGCAATGTCATTGTATTTATTGACAGTCAACCAAATTGTAGTTAAATTTAGCTCTCTACAAATATCCTCCATATAGATAACGCATGATCTGGCAAGTCCAAGGGCTCTAAAATTTTTATGTATATAGAGTTTACTCAAAAACATATGACTATTTTTAATATCGTTTAAAATGGCGAAGTACCCTGCATATTGCCCCTGATATTTGACCAAGTAGTACTTATACCCATCTTCTATCTGCCCAGTTATAGCATCTATACTCTGAAAGTTTGCTATCATATAATTTACTTGTTTGATCCCTATAATTGGAATATAGTGTTCATGCCAAATCTCCCTAGCCAGGTCGGCAACCCTTTGGATTTGTGATTTACTAATTACTTTACATATCTTCATAGTATATAATTCCTCTCTATCTTTCTAAGTTTGAAATTGACTCCCGATATATAGATCATATTTGATATTACCCCGATTACGAACATTGTGCAAATGTGGTATAGTAGTAGGAGAATGGATTATTTTGAATTTACTATTGAAGTTCATACATTTTTACACTAAACTATTATATATGAAGCTAATTATTGCCTATTTTGCTTTAAAGGCTTTAAATCTGAAACATATAATAAGGATTTGTTTGCACCTTAATACTAAGGGTCATTATAATTATTTTTGAAGGAGGTTAAAGAGATGAAGCGTATAAAAAATGGAGTCATATTTCAAGATGGCAAATGGCTCAATGACCATGATCTATTGCTAGATGGGGGTAGCATAGTAGGAATTGTAGGGAATGACGAAGATATAGACGCAACAATAATAGATGCTGCGGGAAACTATGTTGTACCTGGATTTATCAATATTCATATTCATGGTGCAGAGGGCAAAGACGTAATGGATGGTACTGAAAAGACCATAAGGGAGTTGGCTAAATTCTCTGCCAGATATGGCTCTACCTCATTTTTACCCACAACTGTTACAAGTAGCGTAGATGATACACGAAAATGTCTTAAGGCCATAAAGGCTGTTATGGAGTCTGACTATGAGGGGGCCAATATATTAGGTGTACATCTAGAAGGGCCGTTCATAGATTATGAATACAAAGGGGCGCAAGTAGGCAGCTTTATCAGAGATCCATCAATAGACAACTATCTAGAGATGACAGAAGGGTTTGAGGATATTATTAAACTCATAACTCTAGCACCAGAAAAGGATGGAGCTAAAGAGCTAATTCAATATCTAAAGTCTAAAGATGTGACAGTTAGTATGGGTCATACTGGTGCAAACTATGATGAATGCATGGAGGCTTTTAATTGGGGCGTAAGTCATGTAACTCACTGCTACAATGCTATAACGCCTCTACATCATAGAAATCCGGGTGCTATAGGAGCAGCTTTTGATAGCGAATCTGTTACAATTGAGCTGATTGCAGATCTCATTCATATTCATCCTGCCATGCTAAGGCTTGCAGTTAAAGTTAAAGGTAGTGAGAGAACGGCTCTTGTGACTGATTCAATGGCAGCTACAAATCTAAGTGATGGAGAATATGAGCTGGGCGATAATAAGGTGTGGGTAAAGGATGGAATAGCAAGAATTGAGGCAGGTAATCTAGCGGGAAGTACCCTGACTCAAGATGCTGCCCTTAGAAACATAGTAGATAATGGTATTTCATTAGAGGATGCTATCCTAATGCTCACTGCAACACCGGCTAGCATCATAGGAGTGGAGGATTTTAAAGGATATATTAAAGTAGGTTATGATGCTGATATAGTGGTACTAGATAAGAATCTTGATATTGATAAGGTATTTGTTCGCGGGGAAGCTATTTAAAGGAATACGAGGGGTGTCTACATGTGTAAAAAAATTATTATTTTTATGATTACATTATGCACTATAGCGACTACACTAAGTGGGTGTTATCTATTTCCACAGGAGGAAGAGGTATTGGCTCCCCCATTAATCGAGCCAACGGAGATTACTTATGATGTGATTGAGGTTAAAAAGGGCGATATAGAAAAACGAATTACCGGTACCGGGACATTTGTCTCTACCCATCAGGAACCGATATTCTTTAAAAATCGGGGCGGAAGATTTAAAAAATATCATGTAAAATTAGGCGACGAGGTTGAAAAGGGACAAATAATAGCAGAGCTCACAACTGATAATATAGAGACAGATATAAAAAGGCAAGAAATAGCTCTTAAAAAGGCTAGGATCAATTATCAAAGAACAAAAAACTCTGGCGGAGACAAATATGCCCTTCAAATGGCAAATCTCGATATAGAACTGGCACAGATTACGCTTGAAGATTTAAAACGGGAATTAGAAGAGGCCAAATTATATGCTGCCATAGGGGGCAAGGTGACCTATTTAAACAACAATCTAAGCCCAGGTGACTATATAAATGCCTACGATAGTATAGCCTATATTGCTGATCCCACTAGTATAATACTCGGCCATACCGGCAGCAACGTATCGGATTTTAAAGTAGGAATGGAAGTAGAAGTGAAGATAAAGGATGATCTATATAAGGGAGAAGTTGTAGCGACACCTGCAAATGCGCCAAAAGATGCAGATGAGAGGTTAAAAGATGCTGTGCTCATTGATGTAGAGGACCTGCCAGAAGAGATTGGAATGGGTGATCAGGCGAGCATAGCCCTTATATTAGAAAAAAGGGAGAATGTGCTCGTAATACCTAAGAGAGTTGTTCATAATTATATGGGCAGAAGATTTGTGAAGATTTTAGAAGATGACATTAGGAAGGAAAGAGATGTAGAGATAGGCGTAGAGACGCCAACAGAGGTGGAGATTTTAAAGGGATTAGAAGCTGGGGAGAAGGTCATAGTACAATGAGGAGTGATTTATAGATGCTACTATTAGTATGGCGCAAGATGCTAAGTAATAAATGGATGGTAATCTGTCTTCTCATTGGATTTATATTGGCAGTTGCAATGGTGAGTAGTATACCTATGTACACCAATGGGATTTTGCAGAGGATGCTTACAAAAGATCTAGAGGAATATCAATTATCTTCAGGCAACTATCCAGGGAGATATCATATAAAGGCTCAATATTCCAAGAAGAGTTTTAAAAATCAATTCTATAAATATGACGACCAGATCACAGGAGAGATGATAGATGAATTTAAATTACCCTATATCAGTAAGACCCGTCATCTATCAATAGACTATATATATGTATTGCCTGAAATCCAAAGGCAAGAAAAACCTAAAAAGCAATTTATAAAACTAGAGGCTCTAACAGGTATAGATGATCATTGCGAAATAAAACATGGAAGACTGCCCTCTAAGGAAAAGGATGGGAATATATATGAGGTCATGGTAACAGAGGAAGCTATGCAGAAAAAGGATCTCATATTGGACGAAGTATATAACGTACAGAGTATTATAAAGGACGAGCCGCTACCTCTTAAACTAAAAGTCGTGGGGGTATTCTCTCCAAAGGACAAGGGAGATGGATATTGGTTCCAAGGAGAATATGCCTATGGGGAGAGTCTAATTATGAATGAGGAGCTATATTTCAGTGAAGTATTAGACAATGAGATGCTCCCTATAAACACCTCTCAATGGTATTATGCCATAGATTACCATAAGATGGTGATCGATAATCTAGACAATATACTGAACGCTTATAAAAGGCAGGAGAGGATGTTTGCTGAGAATCGTAATGTAGATATTAATATGCCATCCATACCTATAATAGAGAGATATAGTGAACGAGAATCACAGCTTAAGACATCGTTATGGGTTTTGAATGTACCCATACTTCTCATGCTGGCCTTTTATCTATATATGATTTCAAACTTGATAATTGAGGGAGAAAGTGATGAAATAGCTATAATGCAAAGTAGAGGAGCAAGCCCTGTACAAATATTTTATAGCTATCTAGTTGAAAGTGCTATAATAGGGATAGTATCTCTAGCAGTAGGACCACCCCTTGGTCTGGCTATGTGTAAAATAATAGGATCGGCTAATGGATTTTTGGAGTTCATTGGGAGGGTGGCATTGCCTGTAGCTCTAGATATAAAGGTATATATATATTCACTTTGGGCCATGGTTTTATCTATGCTCACTATGTTAATACCTGCTTATGGCTGGTCTAGGGTGGGAATTGTAGAGAGAAAGCAGGAGAAGACCAAAAGAAAGACAAGAAAATCGATGTGGAAGAGATATTTTATAGATTTTGTACTCTTAGCTCTTGCAGCCTATGGCACATATAATTTTACCCTCAGGCAAAAGACTTTAGAGATAACAGGGGCAGAGGCATCTGAGCTTACTATAGATCCTTTACTATTTCTAGTATCAACTCTATTTATATTAGGTACTGGATTACTATTTTTGCGGCTCTACCCCTATATAGTGAGGCTTATAGCCTGGATTGGAAAGGATTTTTGGCCTACCTCCATATATACATCCTTTATACAGGTAGGACGTTCAGGGGGACAAAATGAGTTTATAATGCTATTTCTTATAATGGCTCTTTCTATAGGGCTATTTAGTGCAAATGCAGCCAGGACGGTAAACAGGAGTATAGAAGAGCGAATAAAATACAGCGTTGGAGCGGATATATCTATTAAGCCCACCTGGGAGAGCGATGAGGTATCGGATATTGGGGACCCAATGGGTGGTGGAGATGATGAAGGTTTTGCTAGTTTATCTACCAGTAGAGAGCCGGTCAAATATAAGGAGCCGCCATATGATTTATATGCAGACCTTTCAGGAGCAGAATCTGTTACAAAAGTTTTTTCAAGAGACGATGGGACTGTGAGAGTCTTAGGAGAGAGCGCGGCTAAAGTGCAGATAATGGGTATAATACCCAATGAATTTGGTAAGATAGCTTGGTTTAGGGATGATTTATTAAAGCCCTATCATATAAACCAATATTTGAACTTGCTCTCAGAATCACCTAAGGCGTTTCTAGTGTCTAGTTCATTTAAAGAAAAATTTGAGGTAGAAGAGGGAGATCCTATAACCATAGGTTGGAAGGATCAGGGTAATTTAGATGGTTATATATACGGCTTTGTAGACTATTTTCCATACTTTAACCCTAATGCCTTGCAAGAGGGTAGAGATGATCCTCTATTGGTGGTTGCCAATCTATCCTATATACATGCAAAGACCGCTCTTGAGCCCTATGAGATTTGGGTAAAAAAGGCGCCGAATGTGACAAGTCAGGAGATATATGATGATATATTAGAAAAACATTTAGATATTGCAAGCATAGAGGATACAAGCCAGGAGATCATAAAAAAGAAAAATGACCCTATGCTTCAAGGCATGAATGGGGGGCTTACCTTAGGCTTTATAATATCTATGCTTATAAGCTTTATGGGTTTTTTAATATTTTGGATATTATCCATTCATAGCCGAGAGTTGCAGTTTGGAATATTTAGGGCTATGGGCCTTCCAGGATGGCAACTCATTAGCATGCTCTTTTGGGAGCAGGTATTGACTTCGGGAGTTGCTATATTCATGGGTATAACAATTGGGGGTATATCAAGCAAACTATATGTACCATTCTTGCAAATAATCTATAGCTCAGCAGAGCAGGTACCTCCATTTAAGGTAGTGGCATATGCTAGTGATTATACGAAGGTCTATATAGTAGTTTTGATAATGCTTATAGGTAGTTTTGGAATTTTGGCATCTTTCATAAAGAGTATGAAAATACACCAGGCGCTAAAGCTTGG
>JAAZLT010000248.1 GCA_012799205.1 Clostridiales bacterium | reverse complement strand
CTTCGGATACAGCTTATACTGCTTCAGCAGCATATTTTTAAATTCATCTCTAGCTTTAGCTTTCAATTAAATTCGACCTCTCTAATGCAATAATTATTATAGGAATGATAATTATCTGAAGTATTATTCCTGGGATTGCATTTATGAATCCGCCAGCTATAAAGGCCTGCCAAGTAAACGGATTTTCTCCAAAGCCAAGGATGAATATGTTTACAATGCCCCATACCACTCTTCCACCTAACATAGATAGGATGAGCGTAGCATATGTATATCCAATATTCTTTGGGAAAATATTGTAGAAAAGTCCAGTTAAGCACCCATATGCTGCAAGTTCAAATGCCATAACTACAGCTGTTGGGAACATAGGTGGCATTGTAAAAAGCACACTATTTAGTAGGGGCGTAATAAACCCAACTACAATACCATATTTCCATCCTAAAACAAAACCAGCTATAAGTACAGGTATGTGCATAGGTAATAGCCTTCGTCCAATCTCAGGAATCTTGCCTGTAAGAAATGGAAGCACTAGCCCGATAGCTATAAAAAGTCCTGCAAGTACTAATTTCTTTGTAGAATTTTTATTCATATATATCCCTCCAAAAATAAAATACCATGTAGATCCGCCTTTTTCAAAAGACTAGTACCTTCATGGTATAATAGGGGCCAACTTCTGTTGGCGATTGATTTAATTCTAGCATAAATCATCTAAAAGTCAAGAACTTATACGCCACTCTCCCCTTGGATTTCTAGCAGCAGAGTATCTCACCTGCACCCAGGATTGACCTTCGTCACCAAACGCCAATTGGAGTACAAGATCTGTTCCATAGACACCTGGATCCATATCTTCTACTTTTCTATCTCCTATAAGTGCCTTGAGTACATTTTCATCATCTTCTGTAGCCCATGATTCATGATATGGGCCCCCACTCACTAATTCACCTATATCTTCTTCCTTGAATTCCTCTAGATTTTCTAGACGATTTTCAAGCTCCGGATAGGTTATAGGCTCCCCATATATTTCATCTGCCTTAGCCTTTATTTTCTTTGCATATTCATATCCCGTTTTACCATCTTCAAATACATATTCAGCAGAGGTTAATATATCATTATAAAAGCTAATAGCTATTTCAGCATCTTCCCCATCTATCTCAATAGGCTCCTTCATAATAAGCTTTTCCTCCTCTCCAATTATCCCAGATTCAGCATCTTCCTCAGGATCAATCTTTAAAACTTCCAACACTTCATCCTTTTCTTTACCTAAAAGCCCATTTATATTTTTAAATTCAAAACCGCTACCCTTTGCCGTACCTGTTCCATTAGATAGACATCCTGCACCAAGTAGGGCAATAGATAGCCCTATAACAATAGTCCAAATGGGCTTTGGTCTCTTAAAATTAGCCATATAATTTATCCTCCTTTTGATAGCACCCCTCCCATTATTCATATAGGTAGTCATAGGAAGTGCCCGATTATTTTTTAATGTACTATTTAAAAGTAACTTAGCATAATTTGCCTCTCCTCCAATTAGCTCTATACCTTTATCAGTATATGGAAATGATTTATACTTTGCTTATATCCATATATATGCTAGACTACAATAAGCTTACTGTAGGAGGAAGATTTATGACAATTGATATGACAAGGGGAAACCCAACAAAAGCTATACTAAAGTTTTCATATCCCCTTTTAATAATTGTAAATACATTTGGGCCTGATACTATTGCTGCCTTTACAGCCGCTGGTAAGATAGAATCCATTGCATATCTTCCAATGCAAGAGTTTGGCAATGCATTTTCTACCTATGTTGCACAAAATAGAGGCGCAAATAATCCAAAACGGATACAACAGGGAGTACGATCAGTAACACGTACCATTATACTATCCTCTTTAGTTCTATCTCTAGTAATTTTCTTTTCCTCCCGCACTCTTATGCAAATATTTGTAGAGGCGCAGGAGATAAATGTAATAAATTTAGGTGTAGAATATTTGTCCATACTGTCTCTTTTCTACTCTCTTATAGGTTTTTTATTCATGTTCTATGGATTCTTCAGAGGTATTGGAGAGCTAAAGGTTTCCTTAAATTTAACTATAATTTCACTTGGTACAAGGGTGCTGATGGCATATACTCTTTCTAGTATTCCATCTTTGGCGCAGCGGGGAATATGGTGGTCTGTCCCTATTGGCTGGGCACTTGCGGATATTACAGGTCTAATAGTATACCTGAGGCTTAAAAAGGAGGGTATGCCTACCTAAAGTTTCTAAGGCCTGCATATCTTGCTGCTTCTATTGCCTCTTTATACTCTCTTCTATTTAGTCTTCTGTCTAGATGCTCATAATCATATGCTCTATTAGCTGGATAGTATTGTGCCATTATATTTACATGGGCATCTTTGGAGATTTCCCTTGCAATAAAGTCCATTATTTTCTCTGTACCTGCTAGATTATTTGGCATGACAAGGTGTCTTATAAGTAATCCGGTATAAGCAGTGCCGGCCTCATCTAGCTTTAAATTACCTACTTGCCTATACATCTCTTTTATAGCTCTTTTCGCAAAACTAAAATAGCCTTCTACCCATAAGTATTCATATGCTACATCATCATCTGAAAATTTTATATCTGGCATATATATATCCACTATTCCTTCTAAAAGAGCGAGGGTTTCCACAAGATCATATCCATTTGTATTATATACTATAGGCATATTAAGCCCTTCCTTAGCTGCCAGATATATTCCCTCTACTATCTGGGGCACAACATGGCTTGGGGAGACTAAATTTATATTATGGCATCCTAATCTTTGAAGATAAAGCATCATACGAGAAAGCTCATCTGCACTGACCTCCTTGCCCCTACCCTGCTGACTGATCTGATAATTTTGGCAAAAGACGCATTCTAGATTACAATTAGAAAAAAAGATAGTACCAGAGCCACCTTGGCCTACAAGCTCTCTTTCCTCACCAAAATGAGGCTGGTATGCAGATACCACTGCTTGCCTTGGAGTATTACAATATCCTTTTTCGCCTTCTAGTCTGTTGACCTTGCATTTATGGGGGCATATATTACAGCTTTCTAGCCTTTTATTTAAAATATCTGCTCTAGACTTTAGTTCACCACTTTTTAGTAATTTTAAGTATCTAGGTTTTACCATAGCCTTCACCTCCATTTAAAATTTCATTGTCTTCATCTTAATTATCATCTTTATTTTAACATACAAACAAGAATATATTAAATTTACGCCATTATACAAAATCTACTGGCATCTTTTATGATATAATCT
>JAAZLT010000026.1 GCA_012799205.1 Clostridiales bacterium | reverse complement strand
GAGTATATAAATAATGTAAGGATTAAAGAGGCCCAAGCTTTATTACTCTCCACAGATTATAAAGTCATAGATATTTCAGCTAAAGTTGGATACACAAATACATCCCATTTTGGAAGGGTGTTTAGAGAAATGACTGGGTATTCACCCCTAAGGTTTAGAAAATATAATGCACATGGGTATGAGTAAGCCTTAGATGGGTTAAAGAAGGAAATATACAATAAACGTAGAATATATAGGGTGGCAAGGGTATATAAGATGGAAAATTTAAAAATTATTCATAGTTTGTTCAAAAACCTTTGCTATAATCCATATATAAATGTTATAATCTAATGCATCTTATGTAATTGACAGATCAATCAATGGGAGGGAGAAGTTTGATACAGGTAGATAATCTAACCAAATTATATGGTGAACATGTGGCTGTAGATAAAGCCTCTTTCACGGTAAATAAGGGTGAAATATTAGGATTTCTGGGGCCTAACGGGGCTGGGAAATCAACAGTTATGAACATAATAACAGGGTATATCTCAGCTACAGAGGGCAGTGTAACGGTTGCTGGATATGATATACTAGATAACCCCCAAGAGGCTAAGCAATCTATAGGTTACTTACCAGAATTTCCGCCGTTATACGGTGATATGACGGTGATGGAATATTTAGGTTTTGTAAGTGATATTAAGAAAATAGCTAAGAAAGAGAAAAAACAGAATATACAAAGTGTTTTAGAGCTGGTAAGGATAGCGGATGTAAAGGATAGACTCGTAAAGAACCTATCAAAGGGGTATAGACAAAGGGTCGGTCTTGCCCAGGCTATATTAGGGGGGCCGGACATTTTAATACTAGACGAGCCAACAGTAGGCTTAGATCCTAAACAGATAATAGAGATGCGAAGTCTTATTAAATCACTAGGGAAAGAACATACAGTCATCCTTAGTTCCCATATACTTCCGGAGGTCAGCGCAGTATGTGATAGGGTAATTATAATAGATAAAGGCAAGATAGTTGCAAGTGATACCCCGGATAGACTCTCTAAGCGTATAGGTGATAGCAGTCGATTAAGTCTTAGGGTTGCTGGGGCTGAGCGGCAAGTGGTTAAGCTCTTATCAGACATTCCGGGAATTAAAGAGGTGGGAAGCCAAGGTTCGCTAGAGGCAGACACGGTGGATATTATAGTAGAAGCTGAAAAGGATATTGATATAAGAAGACCAGTATTTAACGGACTTAGCAAGGCTGGCTATGCTATATTATCAATGACATCTATGGATCCCACATTAGAGGATATATTCTTATATGTTACAACCGAGGAAGAGGAGGTATCTTAAGATATGTTAGCAGTCTTTAGAAAAGAGATGAAGACATACTTTTCGTCCATTACAGGGTATATATTCATGGGTTTTTTCCTACTTTTATCAGGATTCTTTGTTACTCTCTCTAACCTATTACGCGGCAACCCTGACTATAATGGGGTTCTTAGTAGTATTAATTTTGTATTCCTATTTGTTGTACCTATACTCACCATGAGACTTATGTCTGAAGAAAAAAAGCAGCAGACAGATCAACTACTTCTAACAAGCCCATTAAATATATGGGATATAGTTTTAGGAAAATATCTTGCAGCAGTTGGAGTGTTTCTTATGACACTTTTAATAACATGCATTTATCCCATAATGATGAGTTTTTTCGGGGAGCTTGCATGGGCAGAGATAATTGGAGGGTATGTGGGCTTTTTCCTATTGGGATGCGCATTTATATCTGTAGGTTTGTTTGCATCTTCAAAGACAGATAATCAAGTCATATCTGCTGTTGTAACATTTAGTATATTATTATTTATATGGCTATTAGATGGTATACAGCAGGGCATACCCGTTGGGATAGTATATGGGGTGGTATTTGCTGGGATAATAGTGGCAGCACTGGCTATGCTTACCTTTTCAGCGACAAAGAATAAAATCGTAGGCGTAATAACAGGGTTAGTTGGGCTTGCCATAATGGCTATTGTATATTTTTTAAAGCCGCAAATATATGCTGCACTTATAGGTAATGTGTTTAGCTGGTTTTCTCTATTAAATAGATATCAGGGGTTTGCCATGGGCGTATTGAGTTTAAGCCCTATAATATACTATATCACCTTCTCACTTGCATTTTTATTTCTCACAGTGCAAGGTATAGACAAGAAGAGATGGGTATAAGGGGGAGTAACTTTGAACAGATTTAGACAGTTGATTAGTGATAAAAAGGTACGTTATGGTAGTTATTCTTCACTCATAGCGGTAGTAGTAATTGCCATATTGATAATAGTGAATCTAGTAGTAGATCAGCTTCCATTTAATTGGGATCTAACTGCAAATAAACTTTATTCTATATCAGAACAGACCACAAATATGTTAGATGGCTTAGAAGATGATATAGATATTATTGCTCTTTATGAGAAGGGAACACAAAGATCTATTGTAGATGAGATTTTGAATAGATATACTATGTATTCTAAAAAAGTGAACCTAGAATATGTAGATCCTATACAAAATCCAGGGTATATGAAACAGTTTGAGAAGGAAGGCGAAAGTCTCAGTCAAGGTAGTTTAATAGTTAAAAGTGGAGATAAATTTAAAACCATTAGTCGATTTGATCTATATAACTATAGCTATCAAGGGGATTCTCCAAGGGCTGAATCCCTGGTAGTGGAGCAGAGAGTAACAAGTGCTATAATGTATGTCACATCTGATGATAACCCTATGATCTATTCCCTGCAAGGGCATGGTGAAACTAAGATGCCATATGAGCTTTCAAAGCAGCTAGAAAACGAAAATTACGATATAGGGGAGCTAAATCTTATCACGGAGGAGAAAGTGCCGGAGGATGCAGATATGCTCTTTATAATGTCCCCTAAGAGAGATTTATCTGAGGATGAGGAAAATAAGATAAGGGAATATCTTGAAAATTCCGGTAGAATTGTCTTTATAATGGATTTTCTTGATGTGGAGATTCCAAGGTTTGAGGGTATACTAAAAAGCTATGGAGTAGGCTTAAGCGGAGCCATGGCAGTAGAAGAAGATACAAATAGATTTATGAATTTCCCTATATGGTTAGTTCCAAAGCTTGGAGGCCACGAGATATTAAAGCCAATAAAATCTGGGGATATGTTTACTCTACTTCCCTATGCACAGCCTATAGAGGAGCTGGATACGAAGAGACGCTCATTGGAGATAGATTCGCTTCTGACTACTTCAGATGTAGCATGGGGTAAGACGAATCTAGATGAACAAGACTTAGAAAAGAGTGCAGACTCTCTCTCAGGTCCATTTGATTTAGCCTTGGCTGTAACGGATAAGCCAGATAATTATGGAGACAAACCAACCAAACTAATAGTAATAGGAGGTTCTAGGTTCTTGGATAGTCAATTTTTAGGACAGGTACCTGGAAACTTAAATCTAATGCTTAATAGCTTTAATTGGCTTCAAGATAGAGAGGAGAGTATATCTATAAGACCAAAGAGCCTAGGGCTAAAAAGGCTTAGGATGACACAACAGCAATCACTTATAATGTCTGGGGTAGCAGTAATACTCATCCCTGCAATAATATTAATTATGGGCATCATTGTATGGGCAAGGAGGAGACATCTATGAGCAGGAAATCAAAGCATATTGTCCTCTTAATTGTAGTTCTAGGACTTCTCATTGGGGCTCATTACTATATTAAAAATAGGCCAGTTCAGCATGAAGAACCCCAAAGCGAAAGGGTGACAATATCCAAATTTGATAAAGACAAACTCATAAAGATGACTTTATATACAGATAAGGGCACCTTGACCTTTGATAAAAAAGATGACGAGTGGGAAGTGGATTATCCACATGAAATAACTCTAAATAAATCTGCCGTAGATGATATTGCATATAGTTTTGCAAGCCTCTATGCTGAAAGTGTAGTGGATGAAGATCCAGAGGATTTAAGTGTATATGGGCTAGACAATCCCCAAGCTACAGCAGAAGGGGAATTAGACGACGGTGAAAAGAAAATATTTTACCTCGGAAATAAGACCCCCGCCGGGGATACCTATTACCTTATGGCAGAGGGTGATCCTAAGGTATATGTAGTTTGGATGAATCATGGTGAGCATTTTACCTATGAGCTTTCGGATGTCAGGGATACTAAGCTGCCATCTATAGATAAAACGGATCTGCAATATCTAAAGCTGGAGAAAAAGGGCGAAAGGACAATAGAGATTCGGACAAATAAGGGTAGAAGTGAAGATGAAGTCAGCTTTGGACTTGGATTATGGAAGATGACTATGCCCTATAATGAGCCAATGGGTGTACACAGTGATAACTTTCAAAAGATGTTAGATAGCATATCGCCATTTAGCATCAAAGACTTCATAGATGATGATCCGCAGGATCTAAGCGACTATGGGCTTGAGGAGCCTGAAATAAAGTTTATATTTAAAGATAGCGAAAATACCCTAGAGCTTCATATTGGGAAAGAACATGATGACAAGTCTGTGTATTTCAAGCTACCGGACTCTAAGGCAGTCTATACACTGGAAAAGAGCAGAATAGACTTTATGGATGTGGACCCCTTTACTATAGTTGAAAAGTTTGCGGCTATAGTGCATATAGATGATGTTGACAGAATCGTAATAGATGATCAAGGTAAAAAAACCGAAATCACCATAGATAGAGTCACCAAAAAGTCTGAAAAAGATGAGGACAAAGAAGAGGTAGAGGAAACTTTTAAAGTAAATGGTGTGGAAATGGAAGAGAAGCCATTTAAAAAGTATTATCAGAGTCTAATAGGGCTTATGGTGGATGCGGAGAATAATAAAGAGCCTGATGCAAAAGCCGATGTCACTACTACCTTTTATTTAAATAAGGGCAAGGATAGAGAGCTAGTAGTGGAATATGTGCCCTATGATAATGATTTTTATATAGCGGTAAGGGGCGGCAAAAGTGAGTTTTTAGTATCAAGGAATCAGATGAGAAAGATGCTAAGTACTTTAGACAGGTTAAAACAGGGTGATTCACTAGAGGATTAACAAAATGACCTCCCTGGCAAAAGGGGGGTCTGTTTTATTTGTCGCTTGCCTTTAATGTAACATTTGTTATAATTAATATGTAATAAATAATGAGCCTAATACAGCTTAATAAGATATAAAATATTAACACAGATTTCGAGGAGGATAAAAGTTGAAATTTGACCATGAGTTCGTAGGTAAAATAGGATCTATGGCATTGATAAGGAAAGATGAACACGATATTGATTATAACGTATTTAGTAGATTAGGCTTGGATCTATCGCCTGACTTTATTTGGGTAAGCTCTGGTGCTGTAGAGATTGGTAGGCTAGACTATATGAAACGAAATAATGGAAATGAGCTTAAAAATAAAGATGAGAATTTGTTAAAAGCAGCCTATGCATCCCAAGGACAGACTATTCTTATGGAAAACTATAGACGATTTATAAAGTCTTCATATTCTGTACGTCAAATATTAGTTGAGCATCAACATTTTAACAATACAGAAAAGAAGGAATTTTTAAGGCAGCTTATATTAAACTCAATTGCCCAAAATGCTATACCTATAATAAATTATAATGATTCAGTCAGCAGTGAAGAGATACGTCATATGGAATTATATAGTCTGAAGCAAAACGGTGACGATGTGGTAGAATGCATAGATAACGATGAGACCGCTGCTCAAATATCTGTGCTTGTAAGAGCAAGAACGTTAATACTTTTGACATCTGCACCAGGAATTTTGAAAGATCCAAGTGATCCGTCTACCCTTATAGAGGCAGTGGAGGGTAAGGATACATATGAACTTATAGATAATATTAAAGAATTAGAAAGATATTGTGAGGGAACTAGTAGGGAAGGATCGCAGGGTATGAAGGCTAAACTAAAGTTTTTATCAGAGCCAATAAAGCATGGAACAACAGTTATAATAGGACATTCGCGGCATAGACTTAAGGATCTTATTGAGGGTAATGTAGAGAGGACTATATTTAGAGTTAGGTAAAATATTACATATAGGGAGTGTATGATATGCATAAATATTTTAAAGATATTCCAAAGATAAAATATGAGGGGCCATCTAGTGATAACCCCCTAGCGTTTAAATATTACGATGCAGAAAAGGTTGTAATGGGAAAGACTATGAAAGAGCATCTTCCATTTGCTATGGCTTGGTGGCATACTCTATGTGCTACAGGTAGCGATATGTTTGGAACGGGAACGACAGATAAGAACTTTGGCGCAAAGCCTGGAACTATGGAGCATGCAAAGGCCAAAGTAGATGCTGGATTTGAATTTATGGATAAATTGGGGATAGAATACTTTTGCTTTCATGATACAGATTTAATTCCGGAGGCAAAGCACATTGCTGAAACGAATGCGCGCTTAGATGAAATCGCTGATTATATAAAAGAAAAGATGGATGATACGGGGAAAAAACTATTATGGGGGACAGCGAACCTATTTAATAATCCCAGATATATGAATGGAGCAGGAAGTACCAATTCGGCAGATGTATATTGCTTTGCCGCTGCCCAGATAAAAAAGGCCTTAGATATAACAGTGAAATTAGGAGGTAGGGGCTATGTATTCTGGGGAGGAAGAGAAGGATATGATACCCTATTAAATACTGATATGGAGTTTGAACTCGAAAATATTGCAAGGCTTATGACAATGGCAGTAGATTATGGCCGCAGCATAGGGTTTGAAGGAGATTTTTATATAGAACCTAAGCCAAAAGAGCCTACTAAGCATCAATATGACTTTGATGCAGCTGCAGCAATCGGATTTTTGAGGCAATTCGGATTAGATAAAGATTTTAAACTGAATATAGAAGCTAACCATGCAACTCTATCAGGACATACATTTCAGCATGAGCTGCGCGTTAGTGCTATAAATGATATGCTTGGCAGCATCGACGCAAATCAGGGCGATTACCTTTTAGGATGGGATACCGACCAGTTTCCATTTGATGTATATGAGGCAACTATGTGTATGTATGAAGTATTAAAAGCAGGTGGACTCAAAAATGGCGGATTTAACTTTGATGCGAAGAACCGTAGGCCTAGCTATACACCTGAGGATATGTTCTATGGATTTATACTAGGGATGGATACATTTGCATTGGGACTTTTGAAGGCGGCTGCTATAATAGAAGATGGAAGGCTTGATAAGTTTATAGAGGAGAGATATGCAAGTTTTAACTCAGGTATAGGAGCTAGAATAAAAAATGGGGAAGCTAACCTTGCAGAACTTGCCGATTATGCTGAAAAATTAGGGGCTCCAGAGCTACCAGGATCTGGCAGGCAGGAATATTTAGAGGGCGTTATTAATAGTATTCTATTTAAATAGAATACTATTAGTAGTATATAAAAAGCGCTAAAATACATTAAAATAGAAAATGGGAGGCACGCATAATGGCTAAAAAGGCTTTGATTGTACAAGGTGGATGGGATGGGCACGATCCGGT
>JAAZLT010000247.1 GCA_012799205.1 Clostridiales bacterium | reverse complement strand
GTATGCAATTTTCAACCGCTTCTTCATTAGGGTTCCATAGCTCTCTAATACCATCATTTACAACATCTAATTTGGCCTCTTTTAGTTTCTCGGTTAATAGGGCTACAGATTCTCCGCTCCAACCATAGGAGCCAAATGCTGCTGCCTTTTTATTTTGAAACCCGATTCCCCTTATCATGCTAAGTATTCCTGCAGTAGCAGACATAATGCTCTTGTTGACAGTGGAAGACCCTATTAAAACAGCCTTAGATTTAAACATTTCAGTAATTATATCATTTTTATCGGAGATAGCAGCATTGTATAACTTTATATTTACTGTATCATCCACTAATTGTATACCCTTGGCAATAGCTTCTGCCATTTTCTTAGTAGCATTCCACATAGTGTCATATACAATAGTAATTTGGTGTTCTTGATATCCCTTCGCCCATTCTAAGTATTTTTCAACGATTTGCACAGGGTTGTCCCTCCAGATGATACCATGACTGGGGGCTATAATGCTAAGAGGCAGGTTAAAGCTTAATACTTCCTCTATCTTCCTAGTGACAAAACTACTAAAAGGTGTGAGTATATTTGCATAATATTTTATAGCCTCTTGGAATAGCTCTGCCTGGTCTACCAAATCGTTATACATGAGCTCTGAGGCATAATGTTGGCCAAAGGCATCGTTACTAAATAAAATATTATCTCCAGACATGTAGGTAAACATGGTATCCGGCCAATGTAGCATTCGCGCCTCTACAAATGTAAGCGTGCTCTCACCTATATCTAATTTATCACCGGTTTTGACCGTTACAAAATTCCAATCTTCATGAAAATGTGCCTTTAAAAGCCTAGCTCCGTTGGCAGTGCAGTAAATCGGTGTATCTGGTATCTCTCTCATTAAAAGCGGTAGGGCGCCACTATGGTCAATTTCACTATGCTGCAATATTATATAGTCAATTTCATCCAGCGCCACTTCTTTTTTCAGATTATCTACAAACTCTTCTGCAAAAGGATGCCATACTGTATCTATGAGCACAGTTTTTTCATCTCTAATTAAATAAGAGTTATAAGATGAACCTCTATGTGTAGAATATTCTTCGCCGTGGAAAGTCCTCAGATCCCAGTCTATTTTACCAGTCCAGGTTACTTTATCTGTTATTTTAAAGCTCATATCAAAACCTCCGTAAATATATTTATTTCAAAGCATGTATATACAATACCCATTAGAGAAGCGAATAAAACAAAATTGGCATAATTGTCTATATATAGATTATCTGTTACAATATCATCCAAAGGATGTGATTATAGATGACCATAAAAAGAGCATATTATATAAAAAGTGCAGTAGATTCAAAAGACTTTATAGTGGATGAGCTTCCTCAGGTAGTATTAGTAGGAAAGTCAAATGTAGGGAAGTCTTCCTTTATTAATTGCATAGCTAATAATAGAAAACTAGCCCATATAAGTGGACAACCAGGCAAGACTAGAACGGTAAACTACTATAAAATGAATGATGATTTTTATACAGTTGATCTTCCTGGCTATGGCTACGCCAGGGTATCTAAAAAAGAACAGCTAGTTTGGGGGGATATGATAGATAGATTTCTATATGAAAATGCAAATATTGCAGCAATATTTCACATATTAGATATAAGGCACCCTCCTACTGAGTTAGATAGAAAGATGGGGGATTGGCTCAAATTTTATGAACTTCCTCTAGTTGGAATTGCAACCAAGGCAGATAAATTGGGAAAGACCAGATGGAATCCACGGGTGGAATCAATTAGGAAGGATATGGGTTGGTCACAATTTGTACCTATTATTCCGTTTTCATCGGTCACCGGTCAAGGCAAAGATAGAGCCCTTGAGCTTATGGGGATCTACCTCGGAAATTATCACAGCCATTAATATAAGGACTCCCCCTACTAAATTTTTAAAACTCATCCTCTCACCTAGTAGGATAAAAGAAGTTAGGGCTGCAAAGACCGGCTCTGCAGAGAAAATTAAGGCAGCGTGGGTTGGGGAAGTCAGCCTTTGCGCTTTATTTTGTATGAGTATGGCTAGAGCTGTTGCAAATAAACCTGTAATAAATAGAGCGAATATAACCTCATGTGTGATTTGAACAATAAGAGAGCCCAAATCACCAGTGAAAATGCTTAAAATAAAACTTAAAATAGATACTATGCCGATCTCTACTATTACGAGCAGAGTAGGATCTTCTTTATCTATGAAACTATCTATGAGTATTATAGACAGGGCAAAGCATACGGCACACAAAAGAGTCAACATATCTCCTTTATTTATGCCTAAATTGGAATCCAGTGTGACCAGTGCTAGGCCTATTGTGGCCAAAGCTATACTCATAAGAATCTTTAAAGGAGGCAGTTTTTTGGTCTTAATGCTCCACATTATGGGAACAAAGACAACAGATAGACTAGTTATAAATGCTGAATTAGAGGCCTTAGTATATTTAAGACCTAAGGTTTGAAATGCATACCCTAAAAAAAGAGCTAGTCCTATTGTAGAGCCAAATATAATAGTCTGTTTACCTATGCCTTTAAGATGATTTCTATATATAATTGCCAATGCCAGAAAGCCTATAAGAAATCTAAGTGCATTAAATGTTAAGGGGGGCATGGTACCAATGGCATTTTGTACTGGTACAAAAGTTGACCCCCATATAAATGTAGCAAAAAGTAGTGCTAAATTTGCTTTAGTCTGTTTTTTCATTTGTGTACCCCCAACTTTTCTTCCTATAAATAGTATACTATTTTAGCTATTAAATCAACTATCTGATGTTTCATCCTCCGCATTATCTATAATGACCTGCACATCACCTAGATTTACAACTTCACTTGGTGTGTCATCCTTATTATCGTCGGCATTTTCGATAACGATGCTACTAGGCTCAGGAACTGTGGTGCTTTTTTTAGGCGATGATGTTTTAAATGTAGATGGTGCCCTCTGAAGCTGTGCTATTTCATTATCATGTCTTTGTAGTGAGAGCTGAACTTGGTATAGGCTCTTTTCATATTTGACTAAATAATCCTTTAAATTATAAAAAAGTGAATACAGATCATCGATTTGTTTACTGACAGATGCAGCTTGATTTTTTAGGAATGTCAAGGAGTTTTTGAATTCTCTCATCTCTCTATCCTGGTGCTTATCCTGGGCTGTTGAAGGAGGCGTTGCTGGTGTAGCCTCAGTTTGAAGGGGGGATTTATCCCAGCTCCTGATAATACAGGTTATATTGTCATCATTAATATAAACATGGTTAATAATTGACATATCCTCTCTTGATGTCTCTCCAAGACTATCAAATGCCATATTCTCCTCATTTAGTTTATAGGTGAAAATCCTATCGCCTAAGGCCCATGCTGCATATACTCCATCACTAGCAGTAATCATAAGGGAAGGGTCAAAGGGTTGGGATTGTGATACGATTTTTATAGGTTCTGTACCTTTCGATAAATAATATAATGTATATACATCTTCCTCACTATGTTGGGTTCCTATTAGATGCTCTATACCATTATCATCTAGATCAATTCGGATATCAGTAAGCCGTAGGGGAGAGCCGAGAGATGGCGAGAAGTCTGTCCATTTTAGTTTTCCTCTATCAAATTGCGATCTCTCGATTGATGTATGTGTTGACTTATTCTTAGAAATATATATATACATATTAGGCCTATAATTAGAATTAACATCTACTACTGAAATGTTCTCCTCCTCTTCAAATGAAAAGATCTTTCCGCCCCTCCAGTGAAAGCCATCCCCAAAATGATGATATAAATTACCCTCACCCATAGAATTTGTAATATAGTAGAATATATTTATATTTCCTTCATAAGATATTATTTGCAAAAAGGGTACATCTTGAAATTGCGATCTTAAATTTGTAATTGTGCTATATAGCCACTTATCGCCATTCCATTGGTAATATATAAGTTGATCATTTTCATTATAAGTAACGATATGTAATCTATCTTTGGTGTCTATGGTAGAGCTAAAATCCCTCACACTATATTTATCTATCGGTAAAATGTTAGACCAAGACTGTCCCTCTTTTTTAGAATAAACTAGTTTCATATCTTTATCGAGATGGATATACCATTTAGCTCCGGACAAGCTTTTAAGCATATATTGACTTTTCATATGACTCACTCCTCAAAAGACTATATCTAATAGATATTACTGGGGCATAAATTTTAGCACT
>JAAZLT010000246.1 GCA_012799205.1 Clostridiales bacterium | reverse complement strand
CTTTTGATAATATGGAATCCAAATGTTTTCGGTAAAAATGCCAGTTGGAGAGATCGATGGCCGCTATGCAGTGCTATATCCAAAGATGAAGGAGATACTTGGGAGAATATAAAATTTCTAGAAACCTGTCCACAAAAGGCACATGCCTATACAAGTATTACTTTTATAGAGAATAAAGCATATTTGACATACTATGAGTGGAATAGGTTGCCAGGCAAACAAAATTTTGAAGGAACTTCCCTAAAGCTGAGAATTATAGACAAAGAATGGTTTATAGAATAATACCCTGAGGATTCATAATATCCATCGTTTATGAAACTTGCCAAGCAGCAGTGGCCAAATATGAATTTAGCCTCTTTTTGTTGTTGTAATCCAATAAATACCCGAAAAACCATAGAAGTGATCATCCTAAAGATATGGATATATTTTGGGGTTGCTATGGGCCAAATATATCAAAAGGAAGTTCTGTTGAGGATGTGATAACTCTAAAGGACATTTCAGTTGTTGTATCTTATGCTATAGGTATAGAGGAACACGAAAATTGGGATGGAAAACTACCAAGTAGGCTCTTTAAATAAAATATATTAGATTTTATATAAATATTTAAACTTGACAGTTAATACATATTTACAGTATAATACTGATTAAATATATACTTCACAATTAGTTAGGCCTTCAAACTATCCCTTTATCACCCAGAATACAAATCTGATGGAGGTAGAGCATTGCAAATTCTAAAAGGTTTATATCAAGTTGGCGGTAGCTTAAATGGAGTCACCTGGACAGGGCGGGATGCATCTTATGAAGATGCAAATGTCTATGTAATAAAATTTGATGGTGGTCTTATACTATTTGATTGCGGATGCGGAGAGACTCTAGATCAGATATTTACAAATATGAGATATTGGGGACTATCTCCAAAAGACATAAGAGCATGCTTTTTAACACATTCACATTTGGATCATGCAGGAGGAGCTCATATTTTGGCATCTAGGGGAGTAGAAATATTTGCACATGAAAATGCAGCCGAAGCTATAGAAGCTGGAGATGAAAGGTGTTGCGGCTACCTATATCATAAGAAGTTTATACCTTGTGGCGTTGACAATAGACTCAAAGACAAAGATCGAATTAGTTATGGAGGCATAGATATTAATGTAATGCATCTTCCTGGGCATACCTCTGGTTGTGCTGCCTATGTGTTTACATACGAGGATAGAAAGATAGTAGTAAGTGGAGATATAATAGGCACCTTATTAGATGGATATTTTGGTTGGGATGGCTCCATAGATTTTGATAAGAAAGCATATATAGAATCTCTTAAAAGATTTGCTCGTTTCGACTCCGATATTATGCTTCCGGGGCATGGCATGATATATTTTCATAAACCACGTAGACGCGTGGAAGAGGCATTTAGTCAAGCACTTAGTCAATGGAGGTAAAGGGACCAAGCCAAGTATCGTACAAAATAAAATGTATGGTTAGTGCAAATTACATATAAATAAAAAGGATGTGTATTTGATGGATAATTTAATTCCAGACGGCGTATGGCCTACAATGTTAACACCATTCACTGAGGATAATGAGGTAGATTATCAGGCATTGGAAGCACTTATAAATTGGTATATTGATCAAGGTGTAGATGGCCTGTTTGCTGTGTGTCAATCTAGCGAAATGTATTATATGAGCTTAGAAGAAAGAGTTAAGGTTGCACAATTTACTAAAAAGATAGCCAACGGACGGGTCCCGGTCATAGCCTCAGGTCATATATCTGACAATATGAAAGAACAAATGCTTGAACTCAAGGCTATGACGGATACTGGAATAGATGCCCTAGTGATTTTAAGCAACCATTTTGCTAGGCAGGATGAAGACGATGAAATATGGAGGAAAAATGCACAAAGGATTCTACAAGAAATACCCGATATTCCTCTAGGCATTTACGAATGCCCACATCCATATAAACGCCTTATGGCTCCTGAGCTATTAAGATGGTGTGCAGATACTAGTAGGTTTTATTTTCTTAAGGATACTAGCTGTGATGTGGATAATATGAGAGCAAAAATGAATGCAGTGGGATCAACTCAGTTAAAGATATTTAATGCTAACGCCGCCACCTTACTAGATTCATTAAAGATAGGCATTTCTGGTTTTAGTGGCATAATGGCTAATTTTCATCCCTCATTATATGTATGGCTGACACAAAACTGGGATAGAGAATCTGAACAAGCTAGAATATTACAGGATATTTTAGGTCCATTTTCTATGGCAGAGGGTATGGTCTATCCAGTGAATGCAAAATATCATTTAAAATTGGATGGGGTGCCAATTGAACTCTATAGCAGATCTAAGGACTGCAAGGAATTTAGCGAGCATTCTAAAATTATTATAGAGCAGATGTATAGAGTAGCATCAGAGATAATTGATAAGTGGCTGGCAGATTAATATAGATATTAGTACTAACAGTTGCAGGAATGGATTGGCTCAATGATAATTCATATATATTAGAATCTATAAAGGGGGGTTGAGTAATGGTCTATAATGTGAAGTCTAAAGAGCATATATTTGAAGGGAAAAAATTTTTCCCACAATGCCATGCATCTACATTAGTGGCCCTAGATAATGGAGATATACTATCTGCCTGGTTTGCTGGAAGCTATGAAGGACATTCAGATGTTGCCATCTGGTTATCTAAAAGAGGGCAAAGAGGCTGGTCTGATCCAATCAAAGTTGCAGATGTAGAAGAGATGCCTTGTTGGAATCCAGTATTATTTAATGATAATAAAGGCACTATATTTCTATTTTATAAGGTGGGCAAAACTATACCAAGCTGGTTTACTATGTTTAAAACATCTACAGACGATGGGGACACTTGGTCAGAGCCTAAAGAACTTATAAAAGGAGATACAGGTGGCAGAGGTCCGGTTAGAAATAAGCCTATAATATTATCGGATAATACATTTTTAGCACCTGCATCCAAAGAAACGGAAACTGACTGGGATGCCTTTGTAGATATATCTAAAGATGGAGGCAAGACATGGACTAAAAGTGGGATGGTCCCAAGGGATGCAGATCAGTTTGAAGGAAAGGGGCTGATTCAGCCTACTCTATGGGAATCAAAACCAGGTATGGTCCATATGCTCATTAGAAGCACAGAAGGTTTTATATATAGAAGTGATTCTGAAGACAATGGATTAAGCTGGTCTAAGGCCTATCCTACAGATCTTCCGAATAATAATAGTGGGATAGATCTTATAAAGTTAGAAAATGGTGCTTTAGTGCTTGTATATAACCCAATAAAGGGAAATTGGGCTGCAAGGACTCCTATAGTATGTAGCATTTCCTATGATAATGGAAACAGCTGGGAAGATGAACTTGTATTAGAACATAATGAAAAACCCAAAGATAAAACAGATGGGGAGTTTTCATATCCAGCCATAGTATCTAGAGGAAATATGGTATATATAACATATACTTG
Source organism: Clostridiales bacterium (assembly GCA_012799205.1). Classification (GTDB taxonomy): domain Bacteria; phylum Bacillota; class Clostridia; order Caldicoprobacterales; family Xylanivirgaceae; genus JAAZLT01. Next base: position 354 of record JAAZLT010000246.1, on the reverse strand, counting down.
GAAAAGAAGATCAGTAATCTTTTATGAAATAGAAATTACAATAAACTAAATATATTATCTGAAACCTTATAGAACTGGCTCCTTCACTTGTTCTAATATAAATATAAATTATATAAGATCTTTCCATTGCCTATACGAGTCTTTACAGTTACCCTTTTATAAAAGATCAAAAGTACAATTCATATTTCTTTCTGTGAGCAGTAGATATCCAATTGTCATTAAATGCTATATAAATGAAATATAACATGTAGGGTCATAAAAAAACTTTAGAGAAGGTGGGAATTGTAATATGAGTAAGAAAAAAAAGATTCACCTCATAGGAAATGCCCATATAGATCCAGTATGGTTATGGCG
>JAAZLT010000245.1 GCA_012799205.1 Clostridiales bacterium | reverse complement strand
TAAATTGAGTCATGTTCATCCTCCTCGGTTTTTTATTGTGTAGTAACTATATTTTAACCGAGGAATGAGCGTGGCTCAACTTATTTTTCTTTTTACAACATTATATAGACTTAATCTCACAATTTTACCCTAAAGAATTTATCGAGGTTTGTACAAACATTATACAAACGCCAGATAATCGGAAGTCAGATAGGCTATTATTTATTTGCTGGGTTGGCCTCTTTATCAATTTCAATGGTTTTAATAAATAAGACTATGGTATAATATATGCAAGTTGATAGAGAGGAGAAAATAGAGAAATGAAACTATTTAACGAGAACAATAATTGGTACAGGGGAAATCTACATACTCATACTAATATATCAGATGGTCTATTATCACCGGAGGATGCTATAGAGCGCTATAGGCAAGAGGGCTATGACTTTATGGCCATAACAGATCATAATAAATTTTATAAAGGCATAGAAATGGAAGATTTCACAATTTTAAGCGGAACAGAGATACATATAAATGATTATAAGACTAGGAAGGCATTTCACATCGTTGGGCTAAATATGGACAATGAGCCAACAGTTCCGAAAGAACCTAATCCTCAGGATCTTATAGACAGCATATTAGGCCAAAATGGTTTAGCAATATTAGCACATCCTAGTTGGTCAATGCTAAGTCATGAAGATGCCTTGGATTTAAAGGGCTATATGGGGATGGAAATTTGGAATACTGTTTCAGAAACAGGCTCTAACAGGGGCTCATCTGAGTCTTATGTAGATACCGTAGCTTCTAAGGGCTGTATAAAGGCCTTATTGGCTGTAGATGATACACATTTTTACTCAGATGACCTATTTGGGGGCTATATTATGCTAAATAGTCCCTCACTTAAAACGGAGGATATAGTTGAAAATATAAAAAAACACAATTTTTACGCCACTCAAGGACCTATTATAAAGCAAATAACTGTAAAAGAGGATAGAATTCATATAGAGACATCTCCAGTAGAGCAAATTTCTTTTATGAGTGATAATTTTTATGATGCCGACAGAGTTCAAAAATGTAAAGATAAGCCTTTAGAAAGTGCAACATACATCTATGGTGAAAATGATACCTGGGTTAGAATTGAATGTATAGACTCAGAAGGCAAAAAGGCCTGGTCGCAAATTATTATCATATAATATATGGCAAGTTTTATATGAAAGATTTTAAGAATATGTAGCATACTAATAGTAAATATACTATTAGGAGGATATGCAAATATGAGTAATAATGTGTTTAATCCAGAAAAACATCTAACAAAACTGCCTTTAAGGCGGAAAAATCCTAAGACAGGTTCTTGGGATACTACGTTTGCTGACTATTTAGAAGTAAAATGGCGTATGGTATGGTTTCGCGGTGAAAACCTAGAGGGCACACATACGACTATTAAGGATAAGATAATTGATATAGAATCTGAGTTTGCTTACTACGAACTAGAGATAACAGATAGTAGGGGAAATATTGAAATAGGAGTAGGTTCTGAGAAAGGCTCTGATTTTAAGGACTATATAGAAAAGGCTTATACAAAAGCATATGGTAGAGCCCTAGCAGCCCTAGGTTATGGCACCCAATTTTCCCCTGATATAGATGAAAGTGAAAGGATTGTAGATAGTCCGGTTGAAGGCACAAATAAAGATAGCGAAATTGACTCTATCACAGAGCCACAACAAAGGGCAATATTTGCTATATCCAATCTTCTAGGTTATAAAGATGATCAGATGAAGGATCTTATAAGAAATCGATATTCAAAATCAGATAGTAAATACCTTACAAAGCAGGAGGCATCCAATTTAATCGATTATTTGAACTCCTTAAAGCCCAAAGGATAATAGGCAAATCCAATTGACGTATATTAGATATTATTATACAATACCATAAGATGAATATGTAAAGGGGTGTAATGTTTATGATTAATCTCAAAGCTTTTAAGGGTGTTCGCTATACCCTAGATAATATAGCTGATGTGGTAACTCCGCCTTACGATGTTATTTCGGATACACAGCAAGATGAATACTATGCACTTGACCCATATAACATTATAAGGCTAGAACTTGGTAAAGAATATGAGGGTGACGGCGAATCTAATAACAAATATACTAGAGCGGCGGCAAAATTTAACGCTTGGCTTGAAGAGGATATACTCCATCAAGATGAAGAAGATTCTTTATATGTCTACGAACAGAAATTTAAAGTTGACGGTGTAAGCTATTCTCGTACCGGTCTTGTAGGACTTGTTAAGCTTGAAGAGTTTTCCAAAGGGAATATATTACCGCATGAAAACACATTATCTAAGCCTAAGGTAGACAGGCTTAATCTTATGAGAGCATGCAATGCAAACTTTAGTCAGGTATTTGCTCTCTATGATGATGGGGATAAGGGGATAGGCAATATCATATATAAATATAAAAATGATACTGAACCGGATATACAGTTTGAATCTTCGGAAAGTATAAATGAATCTCTATGGAAACTATCAGATCCCGATATAATAAAAGATATAGAGGGTATGATGTCTGATAAAAAGCTATTTATAGCTGATGGTCATCATAGATATGAGACTGCACTAGCCTATAGAGATGAACAGATTAATCAAAACCCTAATCATACGGGTGATGAAGAGTATAACTACGTTATGATGGTACTAGTGGCGACCAATGATCCAGGGTTAGTAGTATTGCCTACCCATAGATGTATCAACAATATAGATAACTTTAGCGCTGATGATTTCCTAGCCCAAGTTGGAAAAGAATTTGATACCTCAAAGCATGTTTTTAAAAGTACAGGCTGCGAAGATAGATCTAAAGAGATAGAGCAGCTGCTTGCAGACTCTGGCAATAACGCCTATGCCTTTTACGATGGCAATGGATCTCACTTTTATATATTGAAATTAAAGGATATATCTCTTGTAGATAGCTATCTTCCTGGTCGAAAGACATCTTATAAAGTACTAGACGTAACCATATTACATACCCTAATATTGGATAATATTTTGGGTATAGGCCCAAAAGAACTTGCAAATCAAGAGAATATATCGTATACTCATAATTTTAAAGAAGGGTATACTTGGGTAGAAGAGGGTCAGGAGCAGTTTGTATTCTTTGTAAACCCCACCGCTGTTGATCAAGTAAAAAATGTGGCATTAGATGAAGAAAAGATGCCTCAAAAATCTACCTATTTCTACCCCAAACTGACAACTGGCCTAGTGGTAAACAAACTCAGATAAAACTATTTACTAGGGCTAGATTTTTATGGAGGTAGTAAATGCAGTTTTATAATGATAAAGAAATATTACAAGCAATAGATTATATATATGAGCAAAACCAGACACACTATAATAGGACAGGCCAAAAGAGAAAACAGCTAATAGTAACCTATGGCTGTCAGATGAATATTCACGATTCGGAAAAACTCCATGGCATGCTAGAGGCCATGGGCTACGATGCTGCAGAGGATATAGAAGATGCGGATCTAGTTATCTATAATACATGCTGCGTAAGAGAAAATGCAGAGAATCGTGTATATGGCAATGTTGGTGCACTTAAACCCATAAAGCAGGAAAGACCTGATCTTATGATAGCAGTATGTGGATGTATGATGCAGCAAGAGGGTATAGCTGAGCATATTACAGAGACGTTCCCTTTCATAGATATGGTATTCGGAACACATAATATTCATAGATTCCCTGACTTATTATTGAAGGCCCTACAATCCAGTCTCACAATTGTGGAGGTATCCGATGATACTAATAATATTATAGAGGATATTCCTGTAGAGAGGGCAAAGGGTGTATCTGCCTGGGTAACTATAATGCATGGCTGTAATAACTTTTGCAGTTATTGTATTGTACCCTATGTAAGAGGAAGGGAAAAAAGCAGACAAGGTATAGATATTTTAACAGAGGTTGAATCTATAGCAGAGCAGGGCTATAAAGAAATTACTCTTCTTGGGCAAAATGTTAACTCCTATGGAAAAGACCTGCCTGTAGAATATCTATTCCCCAGCTTGCTTTCAGATATTGATAAAATAGATGGGATTGATAGAATTCGATTTATGACATCTCATCCTAAAGATCTATCAGATGAACTTATTGCGGTTATGGCTGATGGCAAGAATATATGTGAACATATACACCTTCCAGTACAATCAGGCAGTAACGCAATCTTAAAGCAAATGAATAGAAAATATACTAGAGAACATTATCTGGAGCTATTGGATAAGGCAAGAAAGAATATACCAAATATTGCAATAACTACTGATATAATAGTAGGCTTTCCAGGGGAGACAGAGGCAGATTTTGCTGATACTTTGGATCTAGTTGAGGCTGCCCAATTTGATTCAGCCTTTACATTTATGTACTCCCCTAGACGTGGTACCAAAGCTGCCAAGATGGATAACCAGATAAATACAGATATAAAAAAAGAGCGGCTTAGCATATTAATAGATGCTCAAGAAAGGATTACAAATAGAAAAAACATGGCTTTTCAGGATAGAATAGTAGAGGTGCTGGTAGAGGGGGTTAGTAAAAACAATCCCAATATTTTATCAGGAAGAACCAGAGATAATAAATTGGTAAACTTTGAGGGCAAACTGGAGCTTATAGGTAAGCTGGCACAGGTTAAGATTACCAAGCCCAGACCCTGGACCCTAGATGGAAAAGCTATTTAATACTATTAGGAGGGGAAATATGGCATCTGATTTGACTCCTATGATGCGACAATATATGGAAATAAAAGAGCAGCACCAGGATGCTCTTTTATTTTTTAGACTAGGCGATTTTTATGAATTGTTTTTTGAGGATGCGATTACCGCTTCCAAAGAATTAGAGATTACTCTAACTAGTAGGAACTGTGGGGCAAATAAACGTGCCCCTATGTGTGGTGTACCTCATCATTCAGCACAAGGATATATTGCAAAATTAATAGAAAAGGGATACAAGGTTGCAATTTGTGAACAATTAGAAGATCCATCCGAAGCTAATGGTATAGTAAGGCGCGATGTTGTAAGAATTGTGACCCCGGGCACTTTAGTAGAAGATGCTATGCTGGATGAAAAGTCAAATAACTATTTACTCTCGCTATGCTGTTTTGATGATATATGGGGGGCGGCATTTGTGGATGTATCCACAGGCGAGTTTTACATTAGCCAAATTGAATCTGATAAGCTAATTGATGAGGTAACCCGCATAAACCCCAGTGAAATTATACTTGATGAATCCATAGAGAATAAAACACCTGACACACTTTCCTTATTAAAGGAGCAAATAGGCGCATATATAACTTTCTATCACAGCTGGGTTTTTGACAAAGATACTGCTCATAGACAGCTAATCAGGCATTTTAAAGTGCAATCTCTGGAAGGATACGGATGTGTTGATATGCCCTATGGGATTAGTGCTGCAGGTGCATTGATTTCATACTTATCAGAAATCCAGAAAAATGCCCTAGTTCATATAAATAAAATTCAAACTTATCATGTGGAAAGTTATATGGTATTAGACTTTTATACCAGACGAAACTTAGAACTAGTAGAGACTATGAGAAATAAGCAAAAGCAAGGCTCCCTTTTATGGCTAATGGATAAGACTAATACAGCCATGGGTGGTAGACTGATCAAAAGTTGGGTTCAGCAGCCCCTGACGTCTAAAAGGGAGATAGACAAAAGATTAGAAGCCGTGGATGAACTCAATCAAGATATTCATCTTATGGAAGAACTTAAGAAAAACCTAAATCTTATATATGATATTGAACGGTTAATGGGTAGAGTTTGCTATGGCAGTGCAAACGCAAGGGATCTAATAGCTCTCAGAGAGTCTATAGATATTTTGCCCACTATTAAATCTTTATTAGAACAATGCACTAGTCAATTGCTTAATGAAATATATAGGAATCTAGATACATTAGACGATATACATAATCTCATATGTAAATCGATCCTAGATAATCCCCCAATAACCATAAGGGAAGGCAATATTATAAAAGACGGATTTGATAAACAACTGGATAAGTACAGGAGTGCACTTACTGAAGGGAAGGATTGGATAACTTCCTTGGAGCTACGAGAGAGGGAAAAGACAGGCATTAAAAATTTGAAGGTTGGTTTTAATAGGGTATTTGGATATTATATAGAAATAACTAAATCTCATCTGGATAAAGTGCCGAGTAATTATATGAGAAAACAGACCCTTGCCAATTCTGAGCGATACATTATACCTGATCTTAAGGAAGTAGAAGATAATATATTAGGTGCTGAAGAAAAGAGCATAATATTAGAATATGAACTTTTTACAAAAATAAGAGAAAGTATTGCCCAAGAAGTTGAGAGGATTCAAACTACAGCCAACTATATGGCCACATTGGACGTTATCTGGTCATTAGCTAAAATAGCCTTTGATAATGGGTATGTAAAACCTATTATAACAGAAGATGGAGCTATTGATATAGTGGATGGACGCCATCCTGTGGTAGAAAGCAGCCTGAGTAACCAGCAATTCGTGCCAAATGATACTTTTTTAGACATGGATACAAATAGGATATTAATACTGACAGGGCCTAATATGGCAGGTAAGAGTACATATATGAGGCAGGTAGCATTGATTGTTTTGATGGCGCAGGTTGGCTGCTTTGTCCCAGCAGATAGCGCTGAGATAGGCATTGTTGATAGGATTTTTACAAGGGTAGGTGCGTCTGATGATCTATCTCAGGGGCAAAGTACTTTTATGGTGGAAATGAGCGAGTTAGCCAATATAATAAATAATGCTACGGATAGAAGTCTTATTGTCTTGGATGAGGTAGGCCGCGGAACTAGTACTTATGATGGTTTGAGT
>JAAZLT010000025.1 GCA_012799205.1 Clostridiales bacterium | reverse complement strand
TAACAAGGCAGATATGGCGTTATATAAGGCATTTATGTTTATAGAATGTTTTTTTTAATATCAGTGTATAAGCATGAAATTTAAGTCAAATCCAATATAGTGTGTAATTTCCTCAGTTAATCATATGATAACTCCAATAGGGGTGGTAGTAGTAGCGAGTATGGGCAGCTCAGCTAGATATAGGGACTTATCTTAGCCCTTGACAAATATTCATATATATCCAGAGGCATAATTAGCAAAATTCCCGTATAGAATATTTCATAATCGCTTGACCCGGAGATGGTAAGAGAAGTTTTAGGAGTCATATTAGGCCTAGGTATATATTCCTAAGGGGGTTGTAAAAGATCTATTAGGCGATGAACCAAAGGCAGAGTTTATATTAACAGATGCGGCAAGTAGAGCTGCATACCTGATTTAGAACAACAATCTACTTAGATAGCTACAGTTTAATCTAAAGGAGTATCCGAGTGATAAGGGCTCTATTATGGATTTAAAGGTAAAGGTAGAAACTGGTGAGAGAATAAATTTAGAAGTACAACTAAATAATGCAGACGACTTTAGAAAACGCAGCCTATATTACTGGGCAAAGATGTATGCAGAGACAATAAACGAAGGTGAAGCCTATAGACATTTGAGAAAGTCTATAGTTATAAACTTACTAGATTTTGATCTTATAGACGAGACACAAAGATATCATACAACATATGAGATAATAGAGACGAAAGAAGGATTTAAGTTAACTGATGATTTGGAAATTCATTATATAGAACTGAAAAAATTTGAAAAACAGATGGCAAAGGAAAGGGATAGTAAAGGCCTAGGAGGAGCAGAGTTATGGTTAACCTTTATAAAGAAGACAGGGCAGGAGGGCTCAGAAGCCATCATAGATGATCTTATGGAAAGGAGTGGGAAAATAAAGATGGCAAACGAGATGTTAAAGAAAATAAGCGCAGATGAGCTATTAAGACAAAAGTATCTTGCAAGAGAAAAGGCAAGATTAGATGAAATATCCAGAATAGAATATGCAAAAACAATAGGTATGGAGCGTGGCATGAAGCAGGGCATGAAGCAGGGCATGAAGCAGGGCATGAAACAGGGCATGGAGCAAGGCATGAAGCAAGGCATGGAGCAAGGCATGAAGCAAGCTAAAGCTGATACAATAATAAGACTATATGAAGGAAAACTTGGCAAGTTACCAAAGACATTAAAAGAGGAAATTCAAAATGCATCCATATCACAGTTAAACAGACTAATAGAGAGCGTATTTGATATCAACTCTGTAGATGAAATATTAAAACTAATAGAACGATAACACCTAAATGAATGGCTAGGGAATTTTCTCTGGCCATTTACGGGGGTGTAAATAATTTTGTGTATTCTCTCTTTCCTTGCAAATATTTAGCTCGTTAAACTGCGTGTCGAATCTTGCTGTTTTAAAGTACAATATTACATTACTGTAAGTATAGCATCATCAACTTATGATCATACTATACTAGGTTTATATCTAATAACAGGATAGGGCAATCCTGAAGAAGAGCCTTGGCGGTTATTAGATTTCTGCACAGGAACGGGTGGCACACAGCTGCCCGTTTTCCGTTCCTGGGAGAACCAAAGCGATAAACTTCTAGAATATATTTTATTGGTATATGCTTGCAGGTTATATTCATAATATGTCGAATATAACATATAGGGGTGTGAGCATAATGATAAAGGCCATATACATAGATAATGTGGGTCAAAGAAGAGTGGTTACTGCAAGAGAAATCAAAGACTTAGGTTACCCTAGCATTAGCATTAGGCAAAGATGCTTTCAATGTCCAGAGTGCAGAGAATATGTTGCATTTGTCAGGCCTAAGAATGTCAAGCATAAATCCTTTTTCAGACATAGAATGATGGGGGTTAATAGTAGAGAATGTAGCCTAAGAACAGTGCAATTAGATAGTACTAGTGAATATGGTGGTGTGGACCTACCCATATATCTAAAGAAAACTATATTTAATAACTACGAACTATATATGGGTTTCGATGCAATAAAATCTTCCCTACTAACTGAAGGATATAAAAGGGGATGGCAGGTAGCAATAAGCAGTATAGAACAGGAGCATATAGGCGAAACTATCTATCAAATAAATTCTAATAATTTTTCAGATAGTTCTAGAGCATTTAAAAGACTAGAATTTTTATCTAAAGAATATCTATTAAAATACAATAATGATGAGGCAAAAGAGGCGTTAGAAGAGGCATGGGGCATCAAAGTAGAGGGCATTGAAGATGGTAGAGCCTTATTTAGATATACTGCATATGGTGGTCAGAAATTTAGGCAGGGGGATATAATAAGAACACATACTGAATATCTATACCTAGATAAAGATAAGACACCCTTTGAATATTTCCCCGATGTATATTATGAGCTTCTTGGGGAGCTCTTAACGAGAGATAGGTT
>JAAZLT010000244.1 GCA_012799205.1 Clostridiales bacterium | reverse complement strand
TCTGTCCTAATGTACTGTACACTATATCACCTTCGCATTTGATAATAAGTAAGTATGTATGACTGTACTATATTGTAACATGGGAACAATAGGAAAATAAGACACTATACAAAATGAATAGTTAGCATGCTATATGTAAACGTTTTGTATATATGATCTCAGTATTTTGCCAAATCGACACTAAAAGTGAGGGATTTATATTGAAAGAATATTTTGTAGATTTACATGTACATATAGGGCGATCATCTGATGGCCATATAATAAAGAGGGCCACTTCTAATGATCTCACATTCGAAAATATCGCCTACGAGGCAAGGTATAAAAAGGGCATCAATGTAATAGGTGTGGTGGATGCAATTTCTCCATATGTAATCAGGGATATGGAGCGGCTATTGGATGAGGGTGAGATGGAAGAGTTAGATGATGGAGGATTTATATATAGAGGAGACCTTGTTATGATAGCCGGCGCGGAAATAGAGACTAGAGAGCCTAAAGGTGGCAATGCCCATTCATTAATGTTTTTCCCACACCTCGAAACTATAAAGGATTTTTCTAAAGAGATGGAAAAGCATATGACAAATATCTATACAAATAGTCTTGTGAGCAGGCTTAGGCTAAATGAACTTGCGCATTTAGTTAAAGACTTTGGGGGCATATTCATATTGGCTCATGCCTTTACTCCCTATAAGGGCATATATGGTAGCTGCACAGACAGACTATCAAATGTATTTGATAAAGAGATGATAGAATCTATACAGGCAGTAGAACTTGGACTAAGCGCAGATACCTATATGGCATGTCAAATATCAGAATTGGATGGGATCTCCTTTCTAAGTAATTCAGATGCCCATTCTCTACCTAAGATGGGGAGAGAATACAATATTATGAGATTGAAGGGCTTAAGCTTCAGGGAACTCTTATTGGGCCTAAAGGAAGAAAGGGGCAGGGGTATTATAGCAAACTATGGATTAGACCCAAGGCTTGGAAAATACAATAGGAGCTTTTGCCTAAGTTGTGATAGAATTATAGAGGGAGAGATGCCCATAACTGAGTGTGATATAGATAGTAGCCATAGGGTATTAGTTGGGGTTATGGATAGACTTGAAATTATAGCTGATAGGGATATTGATTGTCATATGGATAGGCCAAAATATCATTACCAAGTTCCATTAGAGTTCTTGCCAGGTGTAGGCCCTAAGACAATAGAAAAGCTCATAAATAGATTTGGTACAGAAATGGACATACTTCACAATGCAGATGAGGAGGAAATTGCTGAGGTTGTTGGTGAGAAGATTGCAGGATTTATAGTAAGCGCAAGACAGGGAAAGCTAAGCCTCGAACACGGTGGCGGTGGCATATATGGTAGGGTGAAGGATTAACTTATGGGGGTATAAAGGGTGATATGCATTGTAGTGGCTCTAGAGCTAGAAGCTAGGCCAATAATAGAAAATTATAATTTGAAAAATGTGGGGGATCCTCACTTTAGAATATACGAGAATGAATATATGTCGCTTATAATTAGCGGGATAGGAAAGTTAAGGTCTTCTATAGCTACTACCTACCTGCTCTCTAAAACCGAGGATAAGGATAAAGTTGGGGCAATTAATATCGGATTATGTGGTTCATATGAAAGAGCTATTAAGATAGGTACACCAGTACTTATAAATAAGATAACAGATATAGACACGGGATATGAGTTCTTTCCGGATATATTATTTTCCCATAGTATGACAGAGGGACAGCTGGGGACCCATCCGAGGATTATATCCTCCAAAGATATAAAAGGGGTGGAATGTGCAAAGCAAAATGGATTTGTAGATATGGAAGGGGCAGGCTTTTTTAGTGCTGCAAATACATTTTTGGCCCCTCATAGAATATCTCTAATAAAGATAGTATCAGATCATTTAGAAGGCATTAGACTGGAAAGAGATGCTATGATAGCGATTATAAGGCAAACCAAAGATCGTATAGATGCTGTTATAGGATGCATATTTGAAGAAATAAGTAGTACCATTGAGGTATTAGATGCTAATGAGAAAGAATATCTAGATAATATAGCAGATGCGCTAAGGCTAACCACAACTCAAAGGCATGAACTATTTGATATGGCATTTAAATATAAGTTAAGAACAGAGAAGAAACTACCTAAATTTAACAATGTAAGCTTTAATATAGATAGCAAGAGAGAGGGGAAGAAAGAGTTTGAAAAGATTAAACGGACTTTCTGGGGGAGATAGTCTTTCCCGTATATATGTGGAAAATAGGGCTTTAGAATATCCTAGAACTAAAGAAATACTAGAAAGGTTTAAACATTCTAATATAATAGAGATAGATCATTATAAAAATGTATTTAACCGCCCAAGACAGGATTTTGTAAGGCAGAAGGCATTTCAGAATCTTATCCTTGCGGTAAAGGATGACTCTTTTTTATATGAAGGGCCGGATATATGTGAAGATTTTGGCAATGATAATTTCTATTATGCATCGGCGGCTTTAAATTGTATATATGATTGCCACTATTGTTATTTACAGGGAATGTATCAATCAGCTAATATCGTAATATTTGTAAATCTAGAGGATTTCTTCGTAGAAGCGGATGAAAGACTAAATAAACTAGGTTCTATGTATCTTTCTATCTCCTATGATACTGACCTATTGGCTTTAGAGGGGTTTTTAGGATATTCTAGAGATTGGATAAATTTTGCCAAAGCTAGAGAAAACCTTACTATAGAACTTAGAACTAAGAGTGCAAACTATGGCCTTATAAGTGATATAAAGCCTTATGCAAATATTATATTAGCATTTACCCTATCACCGGAAGAGATAATAGGAAAATATGAAATGTATACAGCACCACTTAATAAAAGGATAGATGCCATATGTAGGGCCTTAGATGATGGCTGGCAGGTAAGGCTGTCATTAGAACCGATAATAGGGGTTGAGGGATGGGAGAAGATATATAGAAGATTTATTCAAGAGATATCAAAGGCTATCCCTATGGATAGGATCTATGATATAAATATTGGCGTATTTAGAATGAGTAGTGATTATTATAAAAGAATAGGGAAAAGAAGATTAGATACCGACGTCTTTGCCCTGCCTATAGCGATAGAAAACGGGGTAGCATGTTTTAAGGAAGAAGAGTATATGAAACAGGCCGTAGCTAAGGAGCTATTCAAGCACTACCCCGGTGAAAAGATCTATCTTTAATCGCTATTTATCCATGGCATTTTTTATATTTTTTACCACTGCCACAGAAACATATATCATTGCGCCCGAGCTTTTGGTCTAGGAACAGTTTATCCTGTATATTGTTTCTAGCATGGAACTCTCTAGCAAGATTTTCAAAGGTAGAAATGGTGTGGTCAAAGAATCTTTTATACCCATTGCAAAGCCAGCTTAATTTAGTTGGCGGATTATTTCCATATATGCGATGCTTTATGCAATCGCCGGAGCAGTACATGAGATAATCGCATAGGCTACAATCTCTATTCCATTGATTCTTAAGTGCTCCAAAGTTTTTATATATATCTGAGTTTTGGGCAGATA
>JAAZLT010000243.1 GCA_012799205.1 Clostridiales bacterium | reverse complement strand
TTAAATAAAGTCAGGGTTGAAACTACGGGAAAAGAGCAAGGCATTAAAGAAATACCCTATCTTTGCGGCTCTTTTACATGTGAATATCGCTATGGTCATCTTTCTTTCCCATTTTTAAAATCTTATAATGAAAAGGAGGACTCTTTAAATGGCAACCTTCTGCCCTGGGATGCATTGGGCTATCCTACCTTTTCAGGAACAGCTACCTACGAACGAGAATTTTATATTGAAAAAACTCAAGAGGTTTGGCTTGATCTTGGAAGAGTTGAGGATATAGCTTCGGTAAGGGTTGATGATAAAGATTTTGATGTACTACCTTGGCCCCCTTATATATGTAATCTTGGGGAGTTATCTATAGGAGATCATGTTTTAACCATTGAAGTGACAAATACAAATGCAAATCGTATTAGGGGAGCTAAACTAGCTTCGGGACTTCTTGGTCCTGTGACCTTGAAGACTATATCATAAATAGAAATAGGCTTGATAAGGGGGGAGCGTCGTGGTGGCGCTCTCCCTTATCCATTTTCATTTACTTTTACAGTTTAAACACTACTATATAGTGTTTATATATTAAATAGGGTTTAGAAAGTGGCGTTCTATATACTAAGATAAATTTCAAGAAAAACTAGAGAGGAGAATAAAACATAGAATAATATAGCCAGTTATATAGACTCGAAGAGGGAAGAGAAAGTAGTAATTGTTGTGGCGTATTTTTATAGATGTATATGGAGGGATAGAATAGATGAATAGTATACGAATTAAATTGGTTATATATTTTTCTGCATTGACTCTACTAGTCGCAGGAGTATTAGGCTTTGCGCTTATTAATAGAGCAAGTACAGCTTTAACTAAAGAAGCTGAGCTTTCATTAGGTGAGTTAGCAAAGGAAGGGGCTAGAATAGTAGAAAGTAGAATTGAAATTCAAAAACAGGCCCTAGAGATAATTGCAGGAATGCCTGAGATCCAAAGTATGGACTGGAAAAAACAGCAATCTATATTGCAAGGGCAAGTTGAAAGAACAAATTTTATTGACATTGGAGTAGTGTCTAGTGACGGATTAGCACATTTCCCTGATGGCTCTACTCTTGAACTAGGAGATAGAGAGCATGTGGTTAAAGCCTTAAATGGCGAAACCAATGTTTCAGATTTAATTATAAGCCGTGCAACTGGAGATGTTGTACTAATGTATGCAGCACCTATAATACAGGAAGGTGAGGTAGTTGGAGCTTTAGTCGGCAGAATGGATGGGAATACTCTAAGCGATATCACTGATGATATTGGATATGGGGAAAATGGGGACTCTTACATAATAAACCATGATGGGACTATGGTTGCACATTTTAATAGAGATTTTGTATTACAGCAGTATAATCTTATTGAGGAAAGCAAGGCGGATAAGGGGCTTGAGGCTGGGGCGAAACTTTTTGAGAGAATCCTGGCTGAAAGAAATGGTGTTAGCGACTATGTTTTTGATGGAGCAAAATTATATGCAGGCTATGCACAGATTCAGGATTCCAATTGGATATTGGTATTAGATGCAAATGAGGCAGATGTATTGTCAGCTATACCAAGGCTCCAAAGATTTAGTGTGTTATTGGTGGGCATTATTTTGGTGCTTAGTATTGGGATAATCTATATTATTGGCAATCAGATAACAAGGCCGATTATATTATCAGCGGAGCATGGTGCCAAATTAGCCAAGCTAAACCTTAGAGAAGATATATCTTCAAATCTTCTTAAAAAGAAAGATGAAATTGGCGTATTATCTAATAGTTTTCAGAGCATAACAAACTCCTTGAGAGATACAATAAATGAAATTAATCGATTTACAGGCCAGGTTGCTTCGATTTCAGAGGAATTAGCTGCGACAACGGAAGAATCGGCTGCCTCAGCTGAAGAAGTGTCTAAGGCATCTGAAGAGATGGCAAGTAGCGCTACGGACCAAGCAGAAAATACTGGAGTGGGTTTTACAAAAGCTATAGAATTAGGCGAGATCATTGGGGAAGATTCAAAATATATGGAGGATCTAAACTCGGCCATAGTAAGAGTTGCATCTGTAGTAGATGAGGGACTGATAGAAATAGAAGATCTATATAATGTAACCGAAGAAAGTAGTGAAGCGGCAAGAGAGATCTTTGGGGTTATAAAAAAGACAAATGAGAGCGCTATAGAAATAGGAGAAGCGAGTAATATAATATCTTCTATATCAGAACAGACCAATTTGCTAGCATTAAATGCCGCTATAGAAGCAGCTAGGGCAGGGAAAGAAGGAAGCGGATTTGCCGTAGTGGCAGAGGAAATAAAGGACTTGGCTGAAAAATCCAAAAACTCTACCGTGTTTATTCAGGGCATAGTAGATGAGCTACAAGAAAATGCTCAAGGCGCAGTGAAAACTATGGAAGATGTAGCTGTAATAGTCCAAACACAGACAGACAAGGTAATAAGTAGCAGAGAAAGATATAACTTGGTTTCAAATGCAATGGTAAAAGCAGAAGATATAGTAGATAAGCTAAACTCTTCATCAAAGAAGATGGACGAGATGAAAGATGAAATCTTGGATTCTTTACAGAATTTATCTGCAATTGCCGAGGAAAACTCTGCTTCTTCCCAACAGGTTACAGCATCTATGGAAGAGCAAACTGCAGCTATCGAAGAGATCGCAAATGTCAGTGAAAACTTAGCACATATCGCCCATCAGTTACAAGACCTAATGGAGGAGTTCAAAATTCAATAAAAGTAATAAGTTATAAGATACAAGATTAACATATGCAATGGATAAAAGACATACATGCTATATTTTAATATAGGATGATTATGTCTTTTTGTCCCATTGTACATTGAGATTGGTATAAGTGATAATAACGCAAACCCCTGAACTTGAAAATCAAAAGCAATACCAAATAAATTGACCGGAATATACATACCGGTGAAAAAGTAAATATTTAATAAAAACATAGCAGCTATCTGACAAAGCCACGCAAAAGGAAAATCGCGGAGCAGATAAAAAGTTACAACCGTTAAGACACCCATTGCACCATAATCTGTAAAGCCAAGTGTTGCAGCCAAAGCTGTACCTAATAGCGTTAGCACTGCTAAGAGAAAGTTTTTAAATGTCTTCTCATTTTTAAAGCGCTCCAAGGCCCTAATAGCAAATAGGCCCAAAAGTAGTGTGAATAACACATTTTGGTGAAAAGGATAGAATAAGGAGCTACTATAAAATAAATTAAATGGAATTTCAGAAATAATTGCAAACCAAAATAACCTTTTTGCATATCTTTTAAAGT
>JAAZLT010000242.1 GCA_012799205.1 Clostridiales bacterium | reverse complement strand
AGCCATAGGACTTGGCCATAGGACCATATGAGGTGATAATCGTTGTTCATACAGGGAATTCGAGGTGCTACTACTATCGAGGTTGATAGTAGAGAGGAAATAGATATTAAGACCAAAGAGTTATTAGAAGAGATAATGCAAGAAAATGATTTAGAGATCGATGATATCATATATATAATGTTTACCGCCACAGACGACATCACATCTGCTTATCCTGCGGTTGCCGCAAGGGAAATTGGTATGGATAAGATACCCCTAATATGCTGTCAAGAGATGAAAGTAGATAATAGCCTCAACCTTTGTATTAGAGTGCTTATGCTAGTGCAAAGAACTGAAAGGGCTGAGGTTTTTCATATATATAAAGAAGAGGCCATTTCTTTACGCCCTGATATAATAAATAGACAGCGGAAGGGATAGTTATAATATGAATGATTTAATAAATATTGCAATAGATGGGCCGGCAGGCGCGGGCAAGAGTACCATTGCCAAGTTAATTGCCAAAAGATTGGGTATCATATATATAGATACAGGAGCAATGTATAGAGCGGTAGCCTTTAAATGTCTAAATAGGAATGTAAGTCTTGATGCTAGAGATGCCATATTACACCTTTTAAGGAATACTGACATTCGCATCCAATTTGAATACAATGAACAAAAGCTTTTTTTAGATGGGGAGAATATCTCAGACAATATAAGAAGTGATGATGTATCTAATGCTGCTTCATGTATTGCTAAACTACCTGAGGTTCGTAATAAGCTTGTAGATATTCAAAGAGATATAGCGGGTGAAAGGTCAGTTGTAATGGATGGAAGAGATATAGGCACATATGTACTGCCAAATGCAGATGTTAAGATTTTTTTGACGGCCTCCATTAATGAAAGGGCTAAAAGACGCCATAGAGAGTATGTAGCATTAAACAGCAAAAAGACTCTAGAAGATGTGATTGAAGAGATTAAAAGACGTGACTATAATGATAGTACTAGACAGTTTGCACCGCTTAAAATAGCCGAAGATGCTGTATTGGTTGATTCTTCAGGCAAGGATATTGATCAGGTTGTTGAGGAAATATTAGGTATAATAGACAATAGGCTCTCTATAGATTAGGAGGTTAAATATGCTATATAAACTTGCTAGAGCTATGCTTTATCCAATTATCTATCTACTATTTTGGCCAAAAATAGAGGGCATTGAAAACACCCCCGAATCAGGTAAAGTAATTATATATTCTAATCATAGCTCAGTATTTGATCCAATGGTCTTAGGGACTTTAATTCCCAGACGGATACATTTTATGGCAAAAGAGGAACTCTTTAAAAACTCTTTTTTTGGTGCTGTATTAAGGCGTGTAGGTGCCTTTCCTGTAAAAAGAGGGAAAGGCGATATATCTGCTATAAAGAACTCCCTGAGGATCCTAAAAGAGGACAAGGCTCTGGGGATGTTCCCAGAGGGCACACGAAATAAATCTGGCGAGATTCAAAATTTTGCACGAGGTATTGCCTCTATAGCAGTTAGAGCAAAATCAAGTGTACTACCTGTAGCTATAGTTGGGGGCTATAGACCTTTTAGACGCATAAAAGTTTTAATAGGAGATCCTATATGCTATGAAGAATATCATAATAAGAGAATTTCATCTAAGGAATTAGATAAAATATCGGAGGATATGGAGTATGCATTGAGATCTTTAATGTATTAGCTTAAGGAGGATATAATTGAAAATAATACTATCGCCAAACTCCGGATTCTGTTTTGGTGTAAAAAGGGCCGTAGATAAAGTTTATAAGGCCATAGATACAAGGGACGATATATATACACTTGGGCCCATTATACACAATCCGCAGGTAGTAGGAGATCTTGCTGATAAGGGCGTCAATATATTAAAAAATATAGATGATATCGAAGATGGTACTGTTGTTATTAGATCACATGGCATAGGCCATACTGAATATGAGAATTTAAAATTTAAAAATTTAGATCTAATAGATGCAACTTGCCCATATGTAAAACGTATTCATAAGATTGTCCAAAAACATTGGAATATGGGATATGATATAATTGTTATAGGTGAGGCAGATCATCCAGAAGTCATGGGCATAAATGGCTGGTGTAATAATGAATCCCATGTAATATATAGTGCCAATGATATAGAAAATTTGCCTAATATAGATAGAGCGTGCGTTGTTGCACAAACAACTATATTACAAAGTAAATGGGATGATCTAGTGGCAAAACTTCATACGAATATAAAAGATCTTAAGGTATTCAATACAAGATGTAATGCAACCCATATTCGTCAGGAAGCAGCAAAGCAGCTTGCTGCCAAAGTTGATATTATGATAGTAATAGGGGGTAAAAACAGCTCTAACACCCATAAATTATATCAGCTGTGTAAGGAACGTTGTGAAAATACCTTTGCAATAGAATCGGCAAAGGATATAAATAAAAATATGTTGGATGCTGGCGAAATTGTTGGTGTAACGGCCGGGGCATCTACGCCTATTTGGCTTATCGAGGAGGTAGTGGAAACAATGGAGAGT
>JAAZLT010000241.1 GCA_012799205.1 Clostridiales bacterium | reverse complement strand
ATGTTTTTTAGTGGAGGCCTTATACCCTCATATTTAAATGTAAGGAGACTGGGACTTTTAAATACAAGGTTTATAATGATAATACTTGGATCTATAAGTACATGGTCTATAATAATGCTTAGGACAAATTTTCAGGAGATACCTGCAAGTCTCGCTGAGTCTGCATATTTGGATGGAGCCAACGATTTTACCATTTTGTTCAAAATAGTTCTGCCGCTCTCTAAGGCGATACTGGCTGTCATAACACTATTTAGTGTGGTAGGGTATTGGAATTCTTGGTTTTCAGCCCTAATATATCTAGATGATAGATCAAAATATCCACTCCAGATGATTCTAAGGGAAATTCTAATAACCGGAGAAATGGCTGACTTAGAGGTAGAAATATCAGACGAGATTGCCTCCCATGAGAGAGCAGCTATAAGTGAGATAATAAAATATGCTACAATGGTTCTTACTATAGGACCTATAATATTAATTTATCCATTTTTACAAAAGTATTTCATAGAAGGGGTGATGATAGGTTCGATAAAAGGATAATATTGGCATGAGGATGTTTGCTTATACGTGGTATAAAATTATATAAGAGAGAGGGATAAGAATTGAAAAGAACTAATCTAAAATCTATTGCTATGATACTTGTACTGATTTTATGTCTATCATTATTAGTAAGTTGTGGAGATACTGATAAGGATTCTGATGGAGATATAACAAAGCAAGAGGATAAGGTTGAAAAAGGCAAAGATGCCTCCGATAACGATACATCCGATACTGATAAAGATGAAAATGGAGAATGGCCAGAACCAAATGAAATGCCCATAGTTGATGAACAGATTACGCTTACAATGTTTACGACTTTCCCAGAGGGACATGCCGACATGTGGGAAGGACCAAATGAAATGCCCAATATGCAAGCTTTAGAGGAGATCACAAACATAAAGCTAGATATTTCGGCTGCACCGGCATCTGAATATGGCGAAAAGAAAAATCTTTTATTCGCATCAGGCGATTTACCAGATATAATTTATTCAACTAATGCGGCTAATGATGCGTTAAAATATGGAATTGAAGATGATTTAATAATAGCTCTAGATGAGCTGATAGAAAAATATGCATATAATTTTAATCTATGGGTAGAGTCAGAACCAGATATAAAGAAGCAGGCAATTGCAGCCGATGGTAAGATGTATTATATGCCGGGTGTGGATATAACAGGAAAGAATTATCCGGGACAAGGTTTTTGGATAAGAGAAGAGTGGGTGCAAGATCTTGATATAGACATACCTGAAACACTTGATGAACTATATAATGTTCTAAGACTAATCAAAGAGAAAGATCCAGCTGGTGGGGGTAATACACTACCTTTAGCGGGATACTCGCCTGATTATTTAACTACACCTATATTCGGCGCTCACGGTACCAACCAAGGTATATATCAGGTTGATGGTGAGATAAAGTTTGGACCCATGGAGCCGGAATTTAAAGAGGCGCTCATATACTTGAATAAGTTATACAGTGAAGAACTGATAGCATCTGACTATTTAACGCATGACACAGACACTTACTATGCTAACTTAATTGATAATGTAGCTATTTCGTCTGCACTTAGGAACGCAGGTATGATAAAACCCCTCCGTGCCGCAGGTTATGATACCGAAGAATGTAGAAATGTATTTCGCCCAATGAAGCCAATAAAAGGAACGGATGGAAAACATCATTGGTTTTCAACTGATTTGGGTAAAGTAGTTAAAGGAAATGGGGAGTTTATATCGCCCTCCTGTGAATATCAAGCTGAGGCAATGAAATGGATAGATTATAAATACTCCAAAGAGGGTTCTCTTACTATGACTTATGGACCTAGGGGTAAAGCCTGGGATTTTGACGATGATGGTGGACGTAAACTGACAGATTATACTCTAAATAACCCAGATGGACTTACGCCCGAAGATGCGATGTTAAGAGCTGGCCAGATGAATTGGGAATATACCGTAGGCGTAAAGGGGCCAAGATATGCCTTTTCAACGTCTAGATGGCCTTATTTAGAGGAAGATGTAGATCATTTAACTTCGCATATAGGGAGAGAACCGGAATCACTATATACGGAATACTATGAGAACTGGTTAGACTTTACCGGCGAGAGACAGTTACCCGCTCACATTATCTATACAACAGAGGAAGAGGAAGAAATTGACCTATTATCTCAAGATATAAACACCTTTGTGAGTGAAAATATGCATAAGTTTATTATGGGAGTAGAACCAATGGAGAAGTGGGACGATATAGTACAACAGCTAAATAATCTAAAGGTAGACAGATTAATAGAAATTTATCAAGGTGCTTTAGATAGAATAAAATAACTATATAAAATATAGAAAGTGATCCTTTACCTGTAAAGGATCACTTTCTATGTATACTACTGATAGTGCATTGCAGTAAATTATTAAATCAATATTATATTCTTTATTAAAAGATTATATGGTTGCTCGTAGTGGTAATAGTGATATTGGAAGGGACGTAAATACATTATGATTACATTCGATATAGGTCTTGGTGGATATAGTATCCTGCAAAACGCAAATCAAGATGGCGGTAAAACAATGTCATATATAATATCTACACCAAATAGAAAAGTTATTGTCATTGATGGAGGACGTGCATGCGATGCTGATGATTTACGTACAAAAATTATGCATTATGGTGGAACAGTTCATATGTGGCATATAAGCCATGCACATAATGACCATATAGGAGCCTTCATAGATATTATGGAAGACAAGAGAGAGATTAAAGTTGAGTCAATTTATTGGGATTTTCCACCTTTAGATTGGATGCTTGATATACAGCCAGGTAATATAAGAGCAAATGTAATTTTCCCTAAAATTATTGAGCAAAACAAAGATATAAGTACTCGTGTGCAAAGGGGAATGAAATTTCTATTAGATGGATTAGAGCTGGAAATACTATCAGATTCACACCATTATTCTGAGACCAATAATATTAATGAAACGAGTGTTGCTTATAGAATAAAATTTCCTAATAAAGTTAAAGCAATATTCTTAGCAGATATGATGGAAATGAGTGGGAGACGTTTGGCATATGAATATGGAGATGAATTAAAGGCAGATATTGTCCAGATTGCACATCACGGGCAACGGGGTGTACCACGGCAAGTATATGAGCTTATAGAGCCTAAATTATGCTTATGGCCAACACCTCAGCACATTTGGGAAAATGACAATGGAGATGGATATAATACTGGACCATGGCGAACTTTACAAATACAAGATTGGTTGGATGAAATAGGAGTAAAGAAACATGGGATTATGAAAGATGGCGAAATAATTGTAATTTAAGCCTTTTAAAAATGTATTACTAAATCTTAATTATATAATGGGGAAGAGTGTTGCAAAATATCACTAATAAATTAGCAGGGATATTAATAAATGGTGATTATTTTGCTTAGTTCAGCTATAAGGTTGTAGGCAATGCAGAAATATTTGGGGGGCGGGGAAGGCAGCCACTTTGTCAGGGTTAAATTAATTTCTTGCAATCCAATAACATATACATTAAACTATAAAATGAGAGGTTTTTCTTAGCCTCTCATTTTATTTATTGGGAGGATTATATGTTTGAGCAGATCGTAGTATTTGTAGTAATAGGATTAATCTTATACTTATTTATAGACGGTAGAATTAGATATGAGCTAGTTTCAATTTTAGGGGTATTAGTTCTCAGCATAACAGGGGTCATAGATCCGGATGAAGCGTTTTCTGGATTTGGCCATCCTGCTGTAATTACCGTGGCTTCAGTTCTGGTGATAAGTGCCGCACTTATTAAATCTGGCATAGTTGAGCGTTTAGTTGTATTATTTGATGGTAAGACCGAAAGCGTTCGCCTGAAAATTATGGGTCTGATGGTAGTAACAGCCTTATTATCTGCCTTTATGAATAATGTGGGGGCTTTGGCACTTATATTGCCGGTAGCATTAAGAACTGCTAAGGATAATAAATTATCCCCTTCCAAGTTTTTAATGCCAGTAGCATTTGCATCTCTCTTAGGTGGTATGGTGACCCTGATAGGTACTCCGCCTAATTTGATAGTGTCAGGATATAGATATCAGGTAAGTGGCATCCCATTTGACTTTTTTGCGTTTGCGCCAACGGGAATCGTGATGGTTATACTTGGAATTATATTTACCATATTTATAGGCATTAAACTTATCCCTCATAGAAAGGCTAAAGACAAAGATGGTTTCTTTAATATTGGGGAGTACTTATCTGAAGTAGTTATAACTGATCAGTCGAAAATGGTAGGAAAGAGAATAAGAGACTTTTATGAATTATTTAAACTAGAAGTAGATGTGCTTAGCATAGGCAGGGGAAAATCGAAGATAATTGTCCCTAAACCCAATGAGAAGCTTATGTCTGGTGATATTCTTATAATAAAAATGGATAGCCTTGGTCTAACAGATCTTATAAACAGGACTGGTATGGCGCTTAGGGGTGCGAAGCTTGACTTTGTAGAGTCTGTACCATTTCTAAAATCGGATGAATTTTCTCTAGTAGAAGTTGTACTAAGGGATGATTCTCTATTGATAGGTAGGACAGCTGTAGAGGTTAAGATGAGAAATAGATTTAATGTAAACCTTGTGGCTGTATCTAGAAGGGGTACTTTATCAATAGGTGGGCTTAAATCATTTAGATTTAAAGCTGGGGATATACTGCTTTTGCAAGCGCCTGTGACGCTCCTTCAGGATATCTACCATAAACTAAGCTGCCTTCCCCTTGCAGAGCGTAGTGTAAATATAAGTATTGATGCTAAAAAATTAAAACAATATCTACCTATAGGACTTTTTATCCTAGGGATTATTCTAACCACTCTAGGTGTAATGCCTGTACAGATAGCATTCTCAGCTGTGGCTATACTACTGGTGATTACAAAGTCTATCACCTTGAGAGAATTTTATGAGGCCATAGAATGGCCTACTATATTGCTATTAGGCACATTATTACCCCTAGGGGTGGCTCTGCAAAAAAGTGGTGCATCTGATACAATCGCAGCTATGCTGGTAAAAATATCTACTCTAGTCCCTATGAATTGGACGCTTGTAATACTGATGATAATTACAATGGCTTTGACTAATCTTATAAGTAGTACTGCCACGGCCGTTTTAATGGGGCCAATAGCTATAAGTCTAGCAGAATATATGGGGGTTTCACCAGACCCATTTTTGATAGGTGCATGTATTGCGTCATCTGCTGCATTTTTGACACCTATTGGGCACCAGTCTAATATGCTTGTGATGGGTCCTGGGGGATATAAGTTTACAGACTATTGGAGATTGGGGTTACCCTTATCTATACTAATAGTAGTTATAGGAACGCCATTGATACTCTTATTATGGCATTTTTAGTATAAATACTCAAAATATACTTATACTTTAGGAGGATGATTAGATGCGAGATCTTTTTGAAGGATTACTAAAACAATGGTGTGATGCAATTGTCAAGTATCAGATACACCATTTAGAAGATGAAGGTATTAAGGGAGGCATTCTATGCCCTTCATGCTCATTTATGCATGGTAGAAGTTATGTTGCCGTTCATCCGCTTCTATATCTGGCTAGAAAGACAGGGGATGAAAAGTATATAGATGCAGCCGAAGAACTTATTGATTGGTCAGAACATATGCTATGTGAGGATGGTAGCTTTGTAAACGATACAATGGCCGAATGGAAAGGTATTACTGCTTTTTCGGCAGTTGCATTAACAGAGGCCCTATATCGATATGGAGATCTACTATCAAACGATACCAGGGAAAGGCTGGATGAGCTTATATCCGGCGCACTTGAATATCTCTACAATGATTTCGATATATATACAGGGGCACCTATAAACTATTTAGCAGGCACTGGTTATGCGTTAGAACTTGCCGGCAAATATAGGAAAGATGATAGGTATAGAGCAAGAGCAAGGAAATATATAGAAGATATGATGGAATATATAACAGATAATGGGCTTTTATTTGGCGAGGTAGGGGGCGGAAGCGAAAACTGGAGGAAGGTCTCGCCAAAAGGATGCAGGCCGATAGATATAGGATATAATGTGGAGGAGAGTATAAATTTTGCCGCTCTATATGCTCTATCATCTGGAGATGAATATATATTAAGACGTACTAAAGAAATGGCTTCTGCCTATGCGGACTTTTTCTTACCAGATGGAGGATGGGATAATAGCTTTGGAATTAGGATGGATAAGTGGACCTATTGGGGAAGCAGGACAACTGACGGATGTCAAATAGCATATACTGCACTAAGTGAGCACGATGAAAGGTTTGCATATATAGCATGGAAAAATGCTGAGTATCTGTCCGAATGTACCCATGATGGTCTCTTATACGGCGGTAGAGATCTTCATGCTATGAATGAGCCTGCCTGTATACATCATACATTTACTCACGCTGTAGGACTTGCATCGGCATTAGAGTGGATGGATGAAAATATAGTACCAGAGATAAAACCATATGATAAAATATTTGAAAGGTTTTATAAGGAGCTTGACACATATATATATTCATCTCCAACTTGGAGGGCTACAATAACGGGATATGATCTTTTGTTAACATCTAAACCAAATAGCCATCCCACAGGTGGTGCACTTAGTCTTCTCTATCATAAACATGCGGGCATTATATTAAGTTCGAGCCTGACAGAGTATAGAAGATATGAGCTAGTAAATACACAGAGAAATAGATATAAGGAAGATAACCCCTTGACTCCAAGATTACAAGTTGCAAAAGACGGTATAATGTACTCCAATATTCTCGATAGCAAGGCAAAGGTTGTTAGATTAAACGACGGGATCTATGAAGTCCGGGGTAATATAGTAGATGGGAAGGGGAACTCACCTACAAAGGCCGATTCTACATTCAATATAAAATATGTATTTAGGGAAGATTCTGTAGAGATCACATTTAAAAATGGACTTGGTGCAGATATAATTATACCTATAGTAACCTCTGATGAGGATATTATAGAGGGATCTGTTATCAAAAAGGGTGAATACTGTGTATCCATATCATCAGACGCACAGATAGTTGGTGGCAGAAGGATATTTAATCTAGTACCAGGCTTTATGGCAACAGAGTATAGAGTTGAAGATACCGAATGCGAGACCACGATAGTTATTGACGTAGACAAGTAAATACTAGCCCATTGGATATATTTCTGCATAGATGTCTATTACAAATTATGTAATAGACATCTATGCAGTATATTTTAGTTCAGCTGCAATTCTGTTTCTTCTTCAAGTCCCTCTTCCTCATCAAAGAACTCGTCTAGAGCATCTACTATTTCATCTAGTTTATCATCTGCAATTGGATGCAAAATCTCCTCACCACTTTCATCATCCACCTCAACTTGCATGATATAGACATCGGCGACCTCATCTACGCATCCATTCTCATCACAATCTTCGGTATGCTCATGCTCAGTATCTACTTCTATCAACATGGCATAATCCTCATTATCATATTCAAAATATTCTACAATTTCCATTTCATATTCGGTTCCATCTTCATCTTTAAAAACTACTATTTCTCTTTCATTATCCATGGCATTACCACCTCTTCTATAGATTTATATCATTTTTATGGCATTTCTTTTATTATACCAAGATGGAGCATTTCATATTCTTTTTAATCATATTTTGGTAGAGAAAGTAAATTATTAACCAAAATCATTGCTCATATGGCAAAGGCTTGCTATAATGTATTGGATATAAAAGCGACATGGGGTGAGATTAATAGACTGTAAAGGCTTTAAAAAACATATGACAATT
>JAAZLT010000240.1 GCA_012799205.1 Clostridiales bacterium | reverse complement strand
GAAGACGCCATGTCTAGCGTCGCTATTGGGACAGGAAGGGCCTTAGAAGACATAGATGTATATTCAAAATCTATAATGTCTGAATATAGAAGAAGCGCCCTATATCAAGGCAGATAATATTAAGGAGGATATGTAAATGCTAAGGGGTATATATACTGCAGCCACTGGCATGATACAACAATCTAGAAGATTAGATACAATTTCAAACAATCTTGCCAATGTGAATACTATAGGATATAAAAGGGATAAAGTCTTAAATAGGTCCTTTGAGGACGAACTTTTACTTCGGACAGGTGGTGGACAAACTTCTTCTAGAAGGATAATTGGGCATATAAATCATGGCGTATATGCAGATGAAATAGTAACATCTTTCGAACAGGGAAGTCTAGATCAGACTTATAATGAAACAGATGTGGCCATACTAGGTGAAGGCTTTTTTACCATCCTAACAGATGATGGGGTTAGATATACAAGGGATGGTTCATTTGCTATAGATAACAGTGGTCGCCTTGTGACCCGGGGGGGATGGCCTGTTTTAGGCGAACAGGGTGATATATATATATATGATGATAATTATGTCCTAGATGAACATGGGAATATATTTAGAGGCGAAGATCATATTGATAGACTATTGCTAGTAGACTTTGAGAATAAGGAAACCCTCAGGAAGACTGGTGATAATATATACATAAATATAGATGAAGAAAATAGACCTATACAATTTAATGGGGAGCTAAGACAGGGGTTTCTTGAAGGGTCTAATGTGGAGCCAATAAAAGAGATAGCAGATATGATGGCAGTGACTAGGCTATATGAAACCAATCAGCGTATCATTAAAATGATGGATGATACACTAGGTAAGGCTGTAAATGAAGTAGGACAAGTATAGGGGGGCGGAAGTAGTGATAAGAGCTTTCTATAATTCAGCGGCGGGTATGGTTGCCCAGCAAAAGAGTATAGATATGATATCAAATAACATCGCAAATATAAACACCATAGGATATAAAAAAGAAAAGGCCTCTTTTAAAGATAATCTATATACAGTAATGGAAAGAAGACCACGGGATGTTAACCTACAAGTAGGCAGTGGCTCTAGGGTAGGTGCTACCCAAAGATATTTTCATCAAGGTGCGCCGGAGTCTACGGGTAGAAGCCTAGACGTGGCCATATACGGGCCAGGCTTTATAAAAGCACAGGGAAGAGGCGATGATGTAGTCTATACAAGAGATGGTAGCCTTCAGTTATCCTCGGAGACAGATCAGCTGGGTAGTGTATTTAGGTTAACTACATCTAGCGGATATTATGTGCTAGATGAACAGACCGGAAATCCTATTTCATTTAGACCATATTATCCTCAGCAGAATATAACATTCTCCCAGGAAAATGTACTAATATCAGAGGAGGGCGATGTATCTATATTAGATGAGTATCAGAATGCGTATCAAATAGGTAAAATATCTGTAGTATCCTTTGCCAATCCAGAGGGGCTAGAGTCTATAGGTGATAATATATATAAGGCGCCTGAGATAAATGATTCCATAGCAGGCGAAGAAATTGCAGATTATGAATCTAAACTCATGCAAGGCTATATAGAGCGCTCAAATGTAGACTTGGGTAAAGAGATGATAGAGCTTATAATGTCTCAAAGGGCCTATCAATTAAGCGCCAGAGTCTTACAATCTGCAGATGAGATGGAGAGGCTTGCAAATGATCTAAGAAACTAAAATCTTGGAGGATTAAATTGAGACGAAAAACGCTTTCTAATATCATATATATGGGATATTTTTTAATTGGAATAGTATCATTTATAATCTCTCCTACACTTCCACTTATAATAAAGGACTTTCAAATTTCAGTAAGTATGGCGGGCCTTGTATTTACAGGAAGTTCTCTGGGGGGATTTTTAGGAGCTGTCGCAGGAGGTTTCCTATCCGATATATTTGGGAGGAAACCTTTAATTGTTATAGGTTGTATGCTGCAATTTCTAGGCTTTTACGGTGCCACCATAACTAATATATGACTTTTGATACCAATGCTCTTTTTTATTACAAGCCTTGGACGAGGTTTTATAAGTGTGAATTTTAACGCCTTAATTTCGGATATAAATCCCCACCGTCGTGGTGCGGCGTTTAACACCTTGCATGGAATATACGGTATGGGAAACCTAATAGGCCCTGTTATAGCGGGATATATATTATCATCTAATGATGATTGGCGGGTTATATACTATGGAGCTGCTATTCTATGGTTTTTGTTTTTATTAATATCTATGTTTATAAAGTATCCATCGTCTCTTTCTAAAGATATTAGTAACCAGTCTGAAAAGGGCAGATTATCTGCTTTGCGGTTGATGGCTACTAGCCCTGTTCTCATAATGCTATTTCTTATAAGCTTTATATATAATGGGTCTGCTACAGGGCTTATAGGCTGGATAAATACCCATTTGGATAGCATGGATTTTCCAGTACTAATAGGAGCAGGAATGGTATCTATATTCTATGCAGGACTCACCATAGGCAGATTTACATGCAGGGCTATATCTGATCGAATAGGATATTCTAAAGTGATACTACTATGTGCCATAGGAAGTTTTATATTCTATCCACTTGCCATATATCCTAAGCATACTATTTTATTAATTATTGGAGTATTTGGTAGTGGGCTTTTCCTAGCAGGGCTTCATCCAACTGGTCTTGCATATGCTAACTCTATATTCACGGAATTTGCGGGGACAGTAACTGCTATTTTATCCTCATCCCTCACACTTGGCTCTATGAGCTTGCCATGGCTCATTGGAGTAGTGGCGGAGAGGGGCAGTTTTCCAATGGGCTTTAGTATAGGATATGTGGCCATTACGATTTTGATCGTGATAGCCATACTATTAATCAAATATGAAAGCAAGCTTGATGCTCAGGTGAAGGAGGGAATAAGTTGGAAATAGAAAAGGATATATATGTACTTAATAGATACATGAAAGAGCATAGAAAGTGGTTTCATATGCACCCAGAACTAGGATTTGAAGTAACTAAGACCCGGGAGTATATAATAAAAGAACTTACTACGGTGGGAGTTGATGATATCTGTGTCTTTGCAGGTGGCGTACGAGGGATTATATTTGCACAGAAAGAGGCACCTACACTTGCATTTAGAGCAGATATGGATGCCTTAGAGCTAGAAGAGAAGACCGGATTAGAGTATAAGTCAACTATAAAGGGTAGAATGCATGCCTGTGGACATGATGGACATATGTCCATGCTACTAGGTCTTGCAAAATGGGCAGTTACTAATAAAGAAAGGCTTAATTATAACATTATGCTTATCTTTCAGCCAGCAGAGGAAAGCATAGGAGGTGCTCTTCCTATGATAGAAGAAGGAGTTTTAGAGAACCCTAGACCGGAATCTATATTTGCATTTCATATATTTCCTCATATTGAGCAAGGAAGGATTGGGTTAAAATCAGGACCGCTTATGGCCCAGACAACAGAATTTGATATAAGGCTAAATGGCAAAACTGCCCATGGCGCTATGCCACAGGAGGGAATAGACACTATAGTAGCAGCGGCAAACCTTGTAAATGGGCTCCAAACTCTTATTTCAAGGCGTATCGATCCCATGGATAATGCAGTTATAACCATAGGTAAATTAATGGCAGGAGAGAGAAGAAATATACTAGCTGAGAGGGCAATTCTAGAGGGTACCATAAGGACATTTGATGATAATGTATATAAGAAATTAAAGAAACATATTATAGATATGTTAGAGGGATTAGAGCGATCGTATGACGTAGTAGGAGAGTTTAAAGAGCTTACATACTATAGTGTGGTGGACAATGACAAAATGCTCATAGATAAGGTTAAAGGGCTTTTGAATGCAGAGAATATAGTAGAGGCAAAGCCTCTTATGATAGCAGAGGATTTTTCATTTTTTCAGAGAGAAGTTCCGGGCATTATGATGTTACTTGGAAGTGGAAACAAAAAGAGAGGTTATATACACCCTCTCCATAGTAATAAATTTAATTTTGATAATGATATACTGGCCATGGGTCTACAGACCATGGTACACATAATTGCAGGCATTTAGGCTTATATTGCATTAGAAAACCTATTTAAAAACATTTTAGTTCGTGGATTTTGGGGATTGCCTATGACCTCATCTGGTGTCCCCTCTTCAACGATTACCCCATCATTTAAAAATATTATATGATCTGCAACATCTTTAGCAAAGCCCATCTCATGGGTTACTATGACCATGGTCATATCTTCGGCAGCCAGATCTTTTATGACCTTTAATATCTCTCCTGTAAGCTCCGGATCCAGTGCTGATGTTGGCTCATCGAAAAAGAGTATTTTAGGATTTAATGCTAGGGCTCTCGCAATAGAGACCCTTTGCTGTTGACCACCGGATAATTGATAGGGATAGGCATTTTCTTTATCAGAGAGCCCCATCTTACTTAACAGCTCTCTTCCTATTTGCATTGCCTCATCTTTAGATTTTTTCTGCACTGACATAGGGGCATCTATTATATTTTTGATTACGGAATAATGCGGAAATAGATTAAAGTTTTGGAAGACCAAACCAAAAAAGCTTTGTATTCTCTTTAGGTTCCTA
This sequence comes from Clostridiales bacterium, assembly GCA_012799205.1. Taxonomy (GTDB): domain Bacteria; phylum Bacillota; class Clostridia; order Caldicoprobacterales; family Xylanivirgaceae; genus JAAZLT01. Next base: position 5,995 of record JAAZLT010000240.1, on the reverse strand, counting down.
GGCGAAGCGTATACTGCTTTTCCATCTTTACCCTCAGTAACTGCACTCTGGCCCAGATATATAAGTTGGCCCTTATCCATTGTTTCAAGCAGTGTTGCACATCGAAGCAATGTAGATTTGCCAGAACCGGATGGTCCAATAATTGCCATAACCTGGCCCTCCTGTACACTTAGGGATATATCTTTGATCACTTCAAGATCCCCAAAACATTTTCTCAAATTTTTAATCTCGAGCAATTTCAAATGGATGACCTCCTATTTATAGTAAGCTAATCTATTTTCTAGCCATTCCATGCCAAAAGCAACAATAAAATTAAATATATAATAAAATAGTCCAGCTACAAAAAATGGTACCAATGAACTCTGTGCTGCTGAGATACCTCTGGCAGCTGTAAACATCTCGGGAAATGAAATGGTAAAGGCCAGGGATGTGTCTTTTATTAGTGTTATGACCTCATTTGTAATAGCCGGTAGAATACGCTTTATAACCTGGGGCAATATAATCTTCATAAAGGTCTGGGCTTCTGTATAACCAAGCACCTTTGCTGCTTCATATTGCCCAACTTCCATAGACTCTATGCCCCCTCTGTAGATCTCTGCAAAATATGCTGCATAGTTTATAACAAATGCAATTATCACGGCAATAAAACGATATCCTTTAGCTAGCTGTATCTTAAATAGATAAAATGGGCCATAATACACCATCATAAGCTGTAACATAAGAGGAGTCCCTCGCATAATGGATATATAAATTCTTGTAATATTTCTTATAAATTTATTGCGGGACATGCGAGCAAAGGCTACAAAAAGGCCTAATGGTAGAGAAAATATGAGTGTAAGCGCAAATATTTCAAAGGATGCCAGCATTCCCTTAGCCAAATTAAATATAAGTACGGATAATTTCACGAAAGACTCCCCTTTTTAAAAGCAATTATTTATCAATTATAGTAACATCTTTGCCGAACCATTTTTCTGAGGTTTCAGCTAAAAAACCGTCTTCTGCCATATCTAATAATGTCTTTTCTACAATATCTTTTAGCTCGTCATTCCCAAGCAGAAATCCTACACCATAATCTTCCATAGAAATTATGTCATCCAATATAGCAAATACCCCAGGTCTTTGCTCCATCTGGTAGTTTGCCACTACATCATCCATGGCCACAGCGTCTACTGAACCCGCCTCTAAATCAGTAAGAGCATTTGTATAGTTATCGGCAGTTAGATAGTCTCCAAAGGTATCAACAAGATCTTGTTTGTCCTTAAGCGCTGCCTCCGCACTGGAATCTGTTTGCACCATTACAGTTACACCCTCTAAATCGTCCAGAGTGTTTATGTCAGAATCTGCTCGCACCACAAAGACTTGGTTATTTTTCATATAGGGCTTGGTCCATGTGTAGTCATCTTCACGGCCATTTATAGTAAAGCCATTCCAGATACAATCAATGGTTTTAGTAGATAATTCTGCATCCTTAGCATCCCATGATATAGGCTGCAAGACTAGCTCTAAATCTAACCGCTTTGCAACTTCGGCTGCAAGCTCTAGATCAAACCCTGTATATTCCCCATCATCTCCTATAAAACCCATAGGTGGAAAACCGTCGTCAAAACCAACAGTAAATTTGCCCTTTTCTACAGTAATTGTATCCTCGGCTTTAGAGCCGCTTGTAGAACATCCTATGGTAGTTAGCACTAATATAATTGCCATTAAAAACGTAATAATCTTCTTGTTCATAAGTTATTTCCTCCACTTTTATATAGTTTTAATATAGGAATTTCGACATTGATATATTACCACATCACTGTGCTAAAGTAAAGAGGAAAAGTTATTCAAAAAGCATATAGCTTATGGTATGATATAGGAAAGTTACAGGTTATAAATAGAGGAGGACTAAACATGCACAGTGATACGATTAGGGAGAGTTGGCAACAACTATACGATTTAGCTATAGAAATAAGGAATTTAAAGCCATGGGAACATTTTTGGGATTTAGACACTATTACAGTAAAGCTGCCGAATATAGATAAATCAGTTTTATGCAGTATCATGGGTAGAGGCGGAGAATTTACTGGTATAGGACTTTACATAGGACAAGAGGCAATAGACGGATTTTATAATCTCGTAGGTCACGGTGATGCGATGCCAGGCTATCAGGTGATACGTTTCCAGGATCATAATGTAATAATGTGTACATTTGGTGATCGAGATGATCTTAGTCGAAAAGAATGGGAGCATATAAAAGACCTTGGGTATAGTTTCCGCGGTAGGGGAAACTGGATATACTTCCATTCCTATCAAAGGGGTTTTATGGGACATATTTTAGATGAAAAAGAGGTTGGCATAGCTATTGAGGTATTTAGACAACTTTTAGTAGCGATTAGAGAATATATAGATGGAAATATAGATATAGATTTTGAAAATGGCAAGACATTAATGTGTGAATACAATGAGGAAACGCAAGAGTGGGAAAATAAAGAAAGTCCTATAATAGAGCCGCAGCATGAATATTTCGTACCAGTGATAGAGGACGAGTTACTAATTGCTAGACTTAAAAACAAAAAGGGAAATAAAAGAGCACTAGAGCTGGACATAGCATATACTCCAAGCTCAATTAAAGAAGAAGGATATGACAGACTTATAGCCGTGAGGTTATGCATTATTGCAGATGTAGAGACTGGCATGGTATTAGATCAGGAATTATTAGCGCCAGATTCGGATGATGATGAGATAGCCTTAGAAATGTTAATATCATATATAACAAAAATGGGACGGCCGGATATTCTATTTGTAAGAGACTATCGCGTTATGAGTATGGTAATTGACCTATGTGAAAAAGTGGGCATAGAATTAGAAATGAGATTAGAATTAGATGCTATAGATCAACTACTAGAGGATTTAATGGACTTTATGTAAGCATTAAGGGGAAGGGGAGAGAGACATTGAAGTTTGTTATAGCAGTGGACCTAGAGGGTATCGCAGGTGTGGTGGGCCAACCTAATATGACCCTAACGGAATCCAAGGATTATGATTTTGCCTGTAGACAGGCAACAAAGGAGGCAGATGCAGCGGCGAAGGCGCTTTTTGATGCCGGCGCCAAACAGGTAATAGTATGGGATAATCATGGAGGTAGCCTAAATTTAGAATACGAAGAACTAGATAAACGCTGTGATATATTATTGGGTGTTGGATTCCCTCATAGGTGGACCAGTATGGATGAGGACTTTGATGGGGTTATATTGATTGGATATCATCCTATGGACAATACTGTAGATGGAGTACTTGCCCATACATTTAGTTCTGTAAGCTATCAATGGATAAAGATAAACGAAAGAGAAGTAGGGGAGATAGCAATTGATGCTGCAATGGCAGGGGAAAAGGGAGTACCTGTTATATTAGTAGCAAGTGATGATAAAGGAGCAAAAGAGGCCAAAGACTTTTTACCATGGGCAGAAACCGTGGCCACAAAAATAGGCTTTGGCAGAAATGCGGCCCTAAGTAAGCATCCAGATAGAGTAATAGACGAAATATATGAAAAGACTAAAAGGGCAGTGAAGAGGCTAGGCGAGATGCGTCCCTTTGCATTTGAAGAACCTATGGATATGGAGATAAGATTTAAAAAACTGGAAGGCGCTGAAGGTATGGGTAAAAGTGATGGTTGGAAACGTATAGATGCATATACGGTAAAAGGAAGACTAAATAAGATTAGTGAATATTATTAGAGAATATGGGGAGATAGATATGGAGATAAGAGAGATTATGAAGATCATTCCACATAGATACCCTTTTATATTGGTGGATAAAATTTTGGAGATAGAGCCAGGGAAAATGGCAGTAGGTATTAAGAATGTAAGTATAAGTGAACCTTTCTTTCAGGGGCATTTTCCAGATTATCCTGTAATGCCCGGAGTTTTGATTGCAGAGGCATTGGCTCAGGTAGGTGCAGTTGCAGTACTAAGTAGTAATGAGTATAAAGACAAATTACCTGTATTTGCGGGTATGGACAAGTTTAGATTTAGAAGACAGGTGGTACCTGGGGATCAATTAAAATTAGAAGCAAAGATAATAAGACTAAGGGGCACTATTGGAAAGGGCAGGGTCACAGCTAGCGTTGAAGGAGAAATTGCAGCAGAGGGAGAGATACTTTTTGCCCTTACTGATATTGATTAAGCAAGTAATTTATAATTTACAGCTAAGTAGCACATAAAATTATTGGGCAATAGGGGTGAGATGGTGGATATTGCTAAAGTGCTAAAAAAGTATTTCGGATATAGTGAATTTAAGAATGGGCAGGAAGAATTAGTCCGAGGAGTCTTAGCCGGAAAGGATGCACTGGGTATAATGCCTACAGGTGGTGGCAAGTCTCTTTGTTATCAGTTACCTGCTGTTTTAATGAGAGGCATCACCATTGTTATATCGCCTCTAATATCCCTTATGAAAGATCAAGTGGATTCGTTAAATGAGATTGGGATACCGGGAACCTATATAAATAGTACCCTTGATCATAATGAAGTTTGTAAAAGGCTTAACCTAATAAAGGACGGTAGGTATAAAATAATATATGTAGCTCCAGAGCGATTAAATACATATTTATTTACTGATCTAACAAGGGAAGTGGATATCACTATGGTTGCGGTGGATGAAGCCCATTGCATAAGTCAATGGGGGCATGATTTTCGTCCTAGCTATCTTGAAATTCCTGGCTTTATAAATTCATTAGCGAGAAGACCTATTGTAGCTGCATATACCGCCACAGCCACGCTGAAAGTGACAGAAGAAATAAAAGGGCTTTTACGCCTAAAGAATCCTGTGGAATCCATAGTAGGTTTTGATAGACCCAATTTGTTGTATAGGATTGTAAAGGTCAGTGATAAGCTTTCCTATGTCATAGATTATATGGAATCGAATTTTATTAAGGAGTCTGGCATAATTTACTGTGCTACTAGAAAAACTGTAGAATCTTTAGCAGATAGATTAAAAGACATAGGTATCTCTGCTGTAGGATATCATGGAGGAATGCCTTCAGACATAAGAAAGAGACACCAAGATGCCTTTGTATTTGGTAAGGTTAGGGTTATTGTAGCTACTAATGCCTTTGGAATGGGTATAGATAAACCGGATGTACGATTTGTAATACACTATAATATGCCTCAAAATATGGAGAGCTATTATCAAGAGGCAGGAAGAGCAGGTAGAGATGGAGAACCAAGTGATTGTATACTCATGTATTCACCTGCGGATATTGTAAAGCAAAAGTTTCTTATAGAAAACAGTTCATTATCACAAGAAAGAGAGACCCTCTTATATGAAAACCTTCAATACCTTATAGATTATTGTCATACGGATAAATGCCTTAGAAAAACCATATTAGAATACTTTAATGAAGATGTGAACTTTGATAGCTGTGATAATTGTGGAAACTGCCTAGACAAGTCAGAAAGGGTAGATATAACTATAGAGGCACAAAAGATACTCTCTTGCATCTATAGGATGAGGGAAGGGTATGGAATAACTCTAGTGGTACAGGTTTTAAGAGGATCAAAAAACAAGAGGGTGCTAAGCCTAGGATTAGATGAACTCTCTACTTATAATATTATGGACGAATATAGTGAGCCAGCTATTAAAGATATTATTATGACTTTGGTATCAAAGGGGCATATAGATATAACAGCTGATAGATATCCAGTATTAAAGCTGACTCCAAAATCATGGCAAATACTCAAAGATAGGGAGAAAGTATATCATAAGCGGGAGGCCTTAGAGATGCCGGCGCCTAGAAAAAGTGGCAAAGAAGGAAATGCCCTCGATCAAGATCATGACTATGATGAAAAACTTTTTGAAAAATTAAGAAAGCTTAGATATGATTTAGCTACCAAGAAAGAACTTGCAGCATATATGGTGTTTCATGATTCTGCATTAAAAGAAATGGCAACTTACTTTCCCCAGGATAAGAAAAGCTTTCTAAAGGTGAAAGGTGTTGGATCCAGAAAGTATGAAAGCT
>JAAZLT010000239.1 GCA_012799205.1 Clostridiales bacterium | reverse complement strand
TATCATTTAGATATAGTAGATAGGGTAGGCAGTGGCGATGCATTTGCAGGAGGCCTTATATATGGACTTTTAAAAGGTGAAGATCCTCAGTTTGTGGTAGATTTTGGTGCTGCCTGTTGTGCTTTTAAACATACGGTAGAGGGCGATTTCAACCAGGCATACAAGGAGGAGATTATGCAGCTAATTGGTGGAGATGGAAGAGGAAGAGTAAATAGGTAAATCTAGGTTAAATTGTTGTAAAAGCTCCCATATTGATATATAATCGGCTATAGATGTATATCCAAAAAGGGGGAGAGTCATGGAGAGACAAGATGAAAAGATTGCCTATTTAATAGCTCTACCGGCCATAATATTGGCAATCGCATTAAAAATAGTTCCTTTGCTAGACGCATTTAAGTTGCCCTTTATCGACTATAAGCCAGCTTTGGGTTTAGGGGGAAGTCCCTATATAGGATTTAGGAATTTTTCCAGTCTGTTTTCTACGTATTATTTTAGAAGATTAGTGTCTAACACCTTGATGTTGAAATTTGGATTTGTATTTATATCTGGAGTAGTAGCTCTCATATTGGGTCTATCTCTTAGTTATATAAAAAGAGGATGGCTTAGGACCATATTTATAATATTATCTACTATTCCCTATTTTATTCCTGCTTCAGTATATAGTTACATACTATTGGGCACAATTTCAACTCAATATTTTTTAGATCCGGAGCGGTTTAGAATATCATACATAATGCTTGAGGTTTTGAGGTCTAGCGGGATACTGTCTATAATTGTATTTTCCTTTATTGAAACTAGAAGACGGTATGGCAATACCAATCTAGTATCTGCGGTAAGAGCTATTACCATACTTTTGCTTATCCAACTCTCTTCCCTTATGACCACAGATTTTGAGATGTTAAATGAGTTCTTAAATCCTCTAGTGTATAATGTGGCTGATACAATAGATACATATATGTTTAGAGCGGGATTGTTGAATGGAAAGGTTAACCAGGTGTCCCCTATGTGGCTCATAAGATTTATAATTCAGCTATTTATAACGATAGGGGTATACTACACCATCAAAAATACATATAGCGAAGAGCGTGCAGAGGAACAGGAATTTGAAGAAAGCTCTAAAAGAACGTTGTCTGAAGAGAAATCATACCCACGGATTTTGAGTATTGTAATTTATTGTATATATATCGTAGTCCTCTGTCTTCCTCTTATATCTATATTGATATCTAAGGGGGAGTTAATTGCAAGTACAGGTAGTGACAAATTTAAAAACGTAGAGATCTTGCCCATATTCATTAAGTATATATCTATTACTCTAGTCTCAGTTATACTTAATTTATTTATTACTATTTTGTTGGCATATCCTCTGACCATATCTCATTCAAGGGGTAAAATTGCATACGAAGTATTACTTCTAATACTACTTGTATCGGGACAAGGAGGAGTTCATGAGTTTTTATATTATAGGGATATTGGGATGCTCAGTACAGTATATCCCTATATATTAGATGGCTTTTTCTCTATAATGAATGTATTGGTGTTGGCTGGTCTTTATAATAGTGAATATTCATTTTCAAAATTTAGCGACTATTTTACAAAGCTTCGCAGACCTGCTGTAGCTCTGGCGGGTCTCCGCTTTATCGCTATGTGGAATTCCTACTATCTCTTTCAAATGCCGTATGTACAGAATGCAGATATGTACTCACCTATAACATTGTTTAAAACCATGGTGGCCAATGCGGCAGGGGAACTTAATAGGCCCCTTATGCTGATGGGTTTATTAGTCAGTCTGCCACCTTTGATAATAGGGATACTTCTATGTATCTTTGCTGATAAGCGAACATTCATAAGTTATATAAGAGATTGAAAACTTTAAATATACGGAGGAGAATTTATCATGATTTCAACAGGTCTTGTATCTATAAGTTTTAGAAATTTGACAGCTAGAGAGGTAGTTGATCTAGTAGTTGAGGCCAAGTTAGACGGAATTGAATGGGGTGGAGATGTACATGTACCTCATGGTGATATAAAGAAGGCGAGAGAAGTTTCTAAGATGACCTATGATGCTGGGCTTAAGATCCCCTCCTATGGTTCCTACTATAGAACTGGTTGGGATGATCCAAAAAATCCAGAGTTTGAAGCAGTACTGGAAACTGCAGTAGCATTAGGCACGCCATGTATCCGTGTGTGGGCAGGCAATAGAGGGTCATCTGAAGCTGATGTAGCATGGTGGGAAAAGGTGATTGAAGATTCTATAGAGATTGCATCTATGGCAGAGAAGGAAAATATAGTTATTGCATTTGAATATCATGGTAACACTTTGACAGACACTAATGAATCTGCTTTAGAGCTTATAAAGCGAATAGATCATCCAAATGTAAAGAGCTATTGGCAACCACCTGTAGATCAGGATATACCTGAGCGGATAGAAGGGCTTACTCAAATATTGCCATATCTTGCCCATATTCATGCCTTTCAATGGGACGTTAGAGAGAGATTGGCCTTTAAAGAGGGTTTTGATGAGTGGAAAACATATTTTGAGATAGTAGAGGGAGCAGGCAAGAGCTGCTATGCTCTTTTAGAGTTTGTGAAAGACGATGAACCGACACAGTTTTTGGAAGATGCACAGGTGCTAAAGAGGGTACTGGCAGGGGTCTAAAAGCTCAGTACCCTCCCTAAGAGCATTACCTTATCATTATTTTTATTAAGGACTCTAAGTCTGGTTAATTGTTTTTGAGTCATATCTAATTCTTCTTTTCTCATACATGACATTTTATCAGATTAAATTCAACATGACTTATTATAGAATAATAACATACAGCTTTTGTTAGCGTAAAATTACCGTAGGGATTTAGAGTAAGAAATTACCAATAGAATTGAAAAGAAGATGCCATCCTGTTAAAATATTAGTCGAAGCAACAAATAACTTAACGAAAGGATGACATCTTCTATGTATAATAGTATACACCATTTTAATGAGTTTGGGGTAAAAAAGATTGAAAAAACAATAAAAGAGTTCATAAAAGAAGGAAAAGATCTAGGTGATTTAGTATTTGGGCTAGAGGAAAGCCTGTTTGAATTAGGCCGAAATATATTAGTTGAAGTATTGGAAGATATGGATCAGCATTTACGTAATTCTGGTCTTAGAAAAAACAATTGGGAAATAGTTAGAAACGACACTACACAGCTTTTAACGAGCTTTGGAATGATTAAATACAACAGAACATATTTCAAGCCTAAGAAGGGAGGAAAGAGACGTTATCTCGTGGATGACATTGTAGGTATAGAGCCTCATGATAGGGTAAGTGCTGATGTAGTTATAAATGCAGTAGAAGAGGCTGCAGATAGTAGTTATAGAAAAGCGGGCAAAAAAGCTACGTATGTAGATGAAATAAGTAAACAAGCAGTGATGAACAAAATACATGCCCTTG
>JAAZLT010000238.1 GCA_012799205.1 Clostridiales bacterium | reverse complement strand
TTCTTTATATACCACATCTTAGTAAACTGGGTGATTATGCAATATGAGAGCACAATCCCTATCATCCACGGAAAATAGGCCATGGGCAATGGTTCAAAGCCTACCGAAAGTCCCAGAGGTGAAAATGGTATATATACTCCAAGGGCCATTATTATCACTGTCATTATCATCACAGGCCAAGTAGCTCTGCTTTGAATAAAAGGTATTTTCTCAGTCCTTAGCATATGAACAACGAGTGTCTGAGTTAGAAGCCCCACCATAAACCAACCTGAATGAAATATCCCCTGAGCCTCTGGTATATTTGCTTTAAATACATACCACATTACAAGAAATGTAACTATATCAAAAATAGAACTTATGGGCCCTATAAATATAGAGAATTTCCCTATGCTACTGGCATCCCAAGGCCTTGGAATCTCTAAGAATTCTTTATCCATTGTATCCCATGGTATGGCTATTTGGGATATATCATAGAGTAGATTTTGTATAAGTAGATGTATAGGTAGCATAGGTAGAAATGGTATAAAGGCACTAGCTACAAGTACACTAAATACATTTCCAAAGTTAGAGCTAACAGTCATCTTTATATATTTTATAATATTTCCAAATATTTTACGTCCCTCTATGACCCCCTCTTCCAATACCATTAGGTCCTTCTCTAGCAGTATTATATCGGATGATTCCTTGGCTATATCTACGGCATTATCTACAGATATACCTATATCGGATTCTCTAAGAGCCGCTGCATCATTTATGCCATCTCCAAGATATCCTACTGTATGGCCTTTTCCTTGCAATACCCTTATTATCCTTGCCTTTTGTAGTGGTGAAATCTTTGCAAATACTGTAGTATTTTTAGCTTCTTCAGCCAGTACCTCGTCTGTCATCTCTTCCACTTCATGCCCTAAAATGATTCTATCAACTGGTAACCCAACATCGCTACATATCTTACGTGTTACATGATCATTATCTCCGGTCAATATCTTTACCTCAACTCCATATTCATTTAAGGCCTCTATAGCACCTTTAGTAGATTCTTTTGGTGGATCTAAAAAGCCTATATAGCCCATTAGGACCATGTCAACCTCGTCTTCTACATCAAACTCTCTATCGTAGGGTATAAAGTTTTTCTGAGCTACTGCTAAGACGCGCATTCCATCTTTGTTAAGATTCTCAGAAGTCTTTATTATCTTATCTCTAATGTCATCTGTAAGGGGAATGACCTCCCCCTCATATTCTGCATGGCTACATATAGAGAGCATCTCTTCCACTGCGCCCTTTGTCACAAGCTGCCTTTTATCATTTTTATCCACCAATATTACAGACATTCTTCGTCTTTCAAAGTCAAAGGGGATCTCATCTATCTTGGTATAAATATCTTGAAGCTCCCTAAGTCCTCTCTCTTCAGCATATTCTATAACCGCTACATCCATAAGGTTTTTAAGTCCTGTCTGATAATAGCTATTCATATAGGCATGCCTTAGAACCCTCTCATTTTCATTCCCATGCACATCCAAATATTTTTCTAATACTATCCTATCTATTGTAAGGGTCCCCGTCTTATCTGTACATAGTATATCCATGGCGCCAAAGTTTTGTATGGCACTTAAATGTTTAACCACAGTCTTTTTCTTAGCCATGGCAACCGAACCCTTTGCTAGGTTACTAGTCACTATCATGGGTAGCATCTCAGGGGTAAGCCCAACCGCAATTGATACCGCAAATAAAAAGGCCTGTAGCCAATCCTTTTTTGTAATCCCATTTATAATAAATACGATTGGTACCATTATCATCATGAACTTAATAAGCAGCCAACTGACGCTATTTACTCCCTCATCAAAGCTGGTCTT
>JAAZLT010000237.1 GCA_012799205.1 Clostridiales bacterium | reverse complement strand
ATTGTCATCATTATGTCATATACATAATAGATAAGTCTTTAATGACTTGTAAGTAATATGTAATATCTGTTGTAATAAATTTTGTTACTATGATTAACAGTTTGCGGATAGCAGTACATGAAAATCGTTTTCTAAAAGATATTAATACTAATATCCCAAGACCCTATCTATAATAGTCCCATCTATCGCATTAATAGTAATAAATGACACATGAGTGTAGTGCATAGTATCTTCATAGGATGCCAATTCTTCTGTTTTACCTTCAGAGCTTAAAGTCCCAAAAAAATCCCATACTGGTATTATAAGCCCACTATCTCCTACATCCTTTTCAGTCACTCTCATAAGTCCAAGGCGGGCCTCCGTAATATTCATTGTGTAAGAATATCTTGTATCAGTGTCCATATAATCATATTTTATAGGTAGCATATTCTTTAATATGTCCTGCACCTCGGAAAATGATAAAAGCTTAGAAGCATCAGATACAATTTCCTTTACCTCATAGGGTGAATTCCATTTTAAATAAAAAATCCCCTCATCATCTACGAATATATGTATCTTTTCATACATCCAAGGCTCAAAGTATGCATCGTGTACAGTGGTCAGTCCCTCATTATTTGTATAGAGAATTGGCACATCATTTATTTTACGGGTAAACATAAACTCATACATACCATTTCGTTTTTGATCTAGTAGCACTTCCTCTAAAACTCCCCCATCAGACTCGATAAATTGTTCCTCTTCCGACGAAGTAAGCCTCTCCCCTGTACATTCGAATTCTTTTAAACCTAACTTTAAAATTGTATCTTCCGCCAGCTTTCTAGCTTCATCTTGATCCATGGAAGGCGGCAGAAAATCTTCCCCAAAATGCCCCATCTCTTCTGAATAAGCAGTATCCAGCGTATTTATCTCACTAGACTTACTACTATCACGTCTATATTCCGCACGGGATGTTCCATGATAGTCCTTTATAACAATGATTTCAGATAAAGTCTTGTCATCTTGGGTAGATAGAATGTGTGCAAATTCTCCATAGGGCCATATTAGGGAATCTTCATCCTTTTTAAATGAGAGATCTGGTTCTATCTCCACATAAGAATCCGGAGCATTTGCTGCCTTCTCCAGTAAGCTATTTATTGTCTTATCTATCTCTTCAGCTGCAATTGCCTTATCATGATCACTGCCGGCCTTTTTCATCTCTCTTAAATCCTGCACCTGTTTTAGATAGTATTCGCTAGAGTACATAGAATTAGAATCTATAACCTTGGCATCCCCGCATAATACCTTAAAGAAATTTTCAACATCCTCCTCATCAAACTGCCTTTTAGCCACCCTGGCAATGGGCATACTCTTAGCATTCGGCACAAATATATCTGCATCCACATCTATTTTTAAATTTCCCTTTACGCCCTCTGTCTCTAGCTTTAATCTTTCAGGAGCTTCAATAGGCTTTTTTAGATCCTCTCCAGAGTCTATATCTACTTCTGTAGGGTTCTCCACTCCCTTTTTTATAATATTATCTATATCTTTTCCCTTAACTATGGGATTCTCTGGCGTCTTTTGACAGGCCACTAACAAAGAAAGCAAAAATAATATGAATATTAATAATTTATTTGGTTTCATATAATCATCATCCCCTTTCTATTTAATCATGACATCTTTTTAAATAGAAAGCATTATGAAGTTGTAAATGTTTTGTTATGCGGGAAGGTAATCTTTACAGTAGTTCCAGATCCAACGCTACTTTGAATAGCTAGCTTAGCATCATGTGCATCTGCAATGTTCTTTGCAAGTGATAGACCTAATCCACTACCACCCTTTTCTTTGCTCCT
>JAAZLT010000236.1 GCA_012799205.1 Clostridiales bacterium | reverse complement strand
AGATACCTCCGATTTCTATATTTAAGCTCCTACCTTTAATTTTATATAAAAGTAGGAGCTCCTATGTCTTATACCCCTGAAAATGCCGAGAATCCACCATCAATAGGTACTATAGTTCCGTTCACAAAGGAAGATGCATCAGATGCAAGCCAGAGGATTGCGCCTATTAGATCTTCCGGTTTACCGTACTTGTCCATAGGAGTGTGGCTCTTTATAGCATGGCCCCTTGCAGTATCGCCGCCGGTCTTTTCATCGACCAATAAAAAATAGTTTTGCTGGGTCAATAAGAACCCCGGAGCTATAGCATTCACTCTAATATTCTTGGAATAATTCTGGTTAAGATCTACAGCCATCCATTTTGTGAAATTATCTATCGCTGCCTTAGCCGCACCATATCCAACAACTCTGGTAAGAGGTCTAATTGCCGCCATAGATGAGATATTGATTATATTACCCTCATCCTGATCTACCATTATCTTTCCAAACACTTGGGTTGTAAGGACTGTTCCCATAAAGTTCAGATCAAAGACCCATTCCAATGCCTCAATCGGAAGGTCAAAAAAGCTCATATCATCGCCAGTAGTAGCATCTGCCCTATTTCCACCAGCACCGTTTATGAGAATATCTACCCTACCGTATTTATCCATTACCACATCACGGGCTTTTAAAAGGCTATCCTTGTCTAAAACATCTACTCCCACTCCTATAGCATCCCCGCCATCTTCCACAATCTTTGCCGCAATTTCCTTAGCGCCTTCTTCCGCTATATCTAAAACTGCAACCTTTGCGCCTCTACTACCCAATTGAGTCGACATCTCACTGCACAGCACACCTGCGCCCCCTGTAATAACAGCAACCTTACCTTCTACATCAAAGCTTACACTCATGTATAATGCCTCCCCGTATTTTTTATATATGACCCTTTTATATATGATAATCCATTTAGACACGGCTCAAACAATTGTTATCTAAATTACTCTAGCCAATCAGTATGAAAATTCCCTTCCATATCTATACGTTCATAAGTGTGGGCACCAAAATAGTCACGTTGGGCCTGAATAAGGTTTGCAGGAAGTCTATCTCTTCTATAAGAATCATAGTAAGATAGAGCTGAGCTAAAGCAGGGAATTGGTATACCATATATAGATGCCGTGGATACTACACGCCTCCAACCGTCTTGCCCCTCTTCCACTGCAGATTTAAAATAATCATCTAAAAGTAGATTGTCCAGATCCTTGTTTTTCTTATAGGCCCTCTCTATATCATTTAAAAATTGGGCTCTTATTATGCATCCACCCCTCCAAAGGAGAGCAATATTCCCAAGATCCAAATTCCAATTATATTCTTTAGAAGCCTTTGACATCAGGTCAAACCCTTGAGCATAAGAACATATCTTAGATGCATAGAGTGCTTTACCTATATCTTCTATAAACTGCTCTTTATCCCCTTCAAATTTGGAGCTATCAATCGAGGGGCCATTTAATACTTTAGATGCAGCCACTCTTTCTTCCTTCATGGCAGACATACATCTTGCAAATACTGCCTCTGCAATAGTAGGCGCTGCAACTCCAAGTTCCAATGCGTTTTGTGAAGTCCATTTTCCTGTTCCCTTCTGCCCTGCTCGATACATTATTACATCAACTATTGGTCTATCAGTCTTATCATCTACCCTGCCTAAAATGTCTGCGGTTATCTCTATTAGATATGAATCTAATTCGCCTTCATTCCAGTTTTCAAAAACCTTTTGCATCTCTCCTGCACTCATGCCAAGGAGCTCTTGCATTAGGAAATATGCTTCGCTAATAAGTTGCATATCTCCATACTCTATGCCGTTATGTACCGTCTTAACGTAATGCCCCGCGCCATCTGGACCGATATAATTACAGCAACTGCTACCATCGCCTACCTTGGCAGATATATCTACTAATATATTTTTGACCATATCCCAGGCCTCTTTTGGCCCGCCTGGCATAATACTAGGCCCTTTAAGTGCACCCTCTTCACCGCCAGATACCCCGGCACCTATAAAGTATATGCCTTTTTCTTCTAACTCTTTCGCTCTTCTGACGGTATCTTCAAAGTAAGAATTTCCACCATCAATAATTATATCTCCTTCATCTAAAAGCAGTATTAAATTTCCAATAACTGCATCTACAGGCGCTCCAGCCTTTACCATTAGCATGACCTTTCGTGGTCTGCTGAGGGACTCTATCAATTCTTCTAGAGTATATGTATCTATTATTCTCTCTTTACCCTTTGCGGTAGTGGCCATAAAGTTTTCCGTAACTTTTGGTGATCTATTATACACAGATACAGAATAGCCTTTACTTTCCATGTTTAAAACAAGATTCTGACCCATTACTGCCAGACCTATAAGACCTATATCAGACTTTGCCATATTTTCACACTCCTAATATTTTTCTATTGTAAGCGCTTACATACATTTTATCATCGACACAATTTTTAGTCAAATCTCTTAGTGTATCAAGCCGGCACTACTCTAACTTCAACCCCTGGCAGTCTCCTTTCAATTTGTTTTATGATATTTTCATCATCCTTTGAGCTTGGACCCTCTCCTAAGATTATCACATCTATATTATTTTTCTTTGCATAATCTACAATCGTCCCTATAATGTCATCTGCCCTTAAAACTGTCATCTCGGCGCCGACAGTTTTAGATCTTTGAAACAAATATTCTACCGCTTCCCCCTCATCTGGGTTGCCTAAAAAATTATCTCCTATTTTGGCCACGTGAACGACTTTTAATTTTCCTTCTCGTCTTATAGATATATTCTTTCCAACTTTAATTAAACGTTCACATGTCTTTTGCCTAGTCACACAGACCATAACTTTATTTCCTTTATTCACGATAAACCCCTCTT
>JAAZLT010000235.1 GCA_012799205.1 Clostridiales bacterium | reverse complement strand
GCTAGGCATGATAGTAATAGACTATCTGCAGCTTATGACTGGTACTAGGCGCGCCGAGAGCAGGCAGCAGGAGATATCAGATATATCCAGATCCTTAAAGGCATTAGCTAGGGAATTAGAGGTTCCTGTGGTAACTGCATCACAGCTAAGCAGGGGCCCTGAATCTAGATCTGATCATAGGCCTATGCTAAGCGATCTAAGAGACTCTGGTGCTATAGAACAAGATGCCGATTTAGTGGCGTTTCTATATAGGGATGAATACTATAATCCAGATACTGAAAAGCAAAATATTGCGGAGGTAATAATCTCTAAACAAAGAAATGGCCCTACCGGTACAGTAGAGCTAGTATGGCTCGGACAATTTACAAAGTTTGCAAACTATGCAAAAGGCCGTCAGGAAATGTGACGGCCCTTTTTTAATGTGCGAAGGTCTTGACCTATAAATCTTATTAGCATTGTATTAGAGGTATCAAATAACCTAGACGCTATTCGATCTGAATACCGGTTTTGTACATCTGTAAGATTTAAATTAGTAGATAAAAATGTATGTTTATTTGATAACATGCGATCGTTTATGATATTGAAGAGGTCTTCTTGGGTGAAATTGTTTCTTCTAGTCTCCGTTCCTAAATCATCTATTATAAGCACATCTACTTCAAATATATGGTCAAATAGTTGGAGGCTCTCGCCTTTATCCTTTAAGGAGCTAAAAAACAACCTATCAAATAATTTATATGCGGTTATGCGAAGCACTGTATAGCCTTTATCTAGTATGGCTTTGGCAAGGCAGTTGAGTAAAAATGTCTTGCCAAGGCCAGTCTTACCGGTAAAGAAGATATTCTTCCTTTCATTTGTAGGAAACCTTTCAGCATACTGAATTAATACTTCTCTTAGGTTTTGCATATATTCTCTTTGAGTTATATCCCTGCCTTGGATGGGGATATTTGGGAATATATCCTGGTCAAAGGTATCAAAGTTTTGCTTTTCCAGATCCAAAATATCTGAAGTCTCATATACCCTTGTGAGAATCTTTTGGTTGAGACATTTACATCTTTCCTTTACCAACTCACCTACAAATCCCGTATCTTTACATAGTTCGCAGTTATATTTTAGGGTTAGATAATCTTCCGGGTACCCATTTTCTCTTAGGAGCTCCTCTTCTCGCTTTTTAAGATGGGATATTTCATTTTGAAGATAGGATATCGAAGTCTCTGCTTTATCGGGGTCGCCTATAATGTCCTTAGTCTCTTCTGCTAAGAGTGATATGATATTATCTCTTAGTTCTTTGACCAAAGGTATCTTAGCAAATATCTCATTTTCCCGATTTAGCAATGTCTCCTTATGATTAATTTGCAACTCATCGTATTCCCTTAATATATCTCTTAAAATTTTATCTCTCATAACAATCTCCTACCCTTTAGTCTAGAGATTTTCTATATCTTCAAACAATGACTCTAGTTCATCGTCTGTATATTCATGTTGCTCAAATTTGTTAAAATCGACCTGTTTACTCAAGGGCCCCTCAGGGGCTCTGCCCTGTCGGCTTCTATGACGCTTATGATCTTCTCTAGCTTCTCTTAGCGACCTTATATTATTTTTATTCCAGCTTTCCAGAATCCTATGTATAAAGGGCATTTTATTTCTAGCAGCTATAGAGTATTCTGCTGCAAGAAGTATGAGCTCATACGACATATTCCAAGTCTCAGTCCATTTTATAAATAACTTTCTATCTGCAGGGGTTGGTAGTCTATTATCACCGGCCCTGTCTAAGACGGCCCTAATATCTATATCTAACGCTTCTACTCTATCTATATACTTTCTTATATCCCCTGCGGTTCTAAGCCCGCGTTTGAGCCATCTATGTAATGAGCTATCTAGTGCTTCGAATGTATTTGATTTATTGCGCACACATTCTTTACAAGCCATCAATATAACAGAGTGATCAAATTTCCAATCCTGGGTCCATTTATTATATAGTTCTTGATGCTTTGGGGTGACTGTAGTATTACCAAGACCTAGGTTATATAATACTTCTCTAACGAGCTTTTGTATAGAGCCCCTAGAGTCCTGATGGTTTAGTATTTGCTGCGGCGTTATAAGCTTTTGCCTGTGTAAATTCTCAAGTATTTTGTCCAAATATGCAAAACTAGGAGACTGTGCCTTAGCGGTTTCTCTACAGGCCTGTAGTATAGCATTTAGGGAAAAGCCCCAGCCTTCTCGCCATTTTTTATATAGCTCTAGCTCAATCTTAGAGGGTGAGCGGTGTATGCCTAAATACTTCAACACCGCAACGGTCTCCTTATAGCAGCTTTCGCTAGCCTGTATATAATCTTCTGCTTTATGCATGGTATCTATCCCGTCTTTTGCCCATTGGATCGCTACCTTATCTAGATAGTTGATACTGAGATTAGGCCCTTTCTCTGCTAGATAAAACTGTATCATCATGAGTATGACCTCTTTTGGCAGGCGCAATATCTCTATCCAGTCATAGATTTTTATATATTCCTGTGGGGTTAAAAGTCTGGAGCCAAACATAAGCTGCAGGTTTTGGTTGAAGTCTTTATATTTATATAAAGTATTTTCGATATTATAATCCTTATTATATATTACATCCTTAATATTATAGTATTTTACGGAGGATATGGTGTCTCCGTTATCATCAAGTTCTAGTATTCCTTGTCTCTCCCAATATCTAAATGCATTTTGAACCTCATTTGCATCAAGATCTAGGGAACGTGCAAAGTTTTCAATATCGAGGGGTTGTCTATCATAACATAGGCTAAGACCGTATATGTAGACCTTTACAAAATTGCCCGGAGCCCGTAGCATAAATTCCTGAATAAACAGATTTTCTATAGGGGTAATATCAAATATTTTATAATTATCATCAAAGGAGCATAGTTGCATAAGATCATCCTTCTCTAAGTAGTGTATATTATATAATATCACAAAGATGAATATTATCAATGAAAAATCTGGCTATTGGTAAAGCGATATGGGAATATTTATGTTGCAGAATGTAGATATTAAGTGTATTATATAGATGTCTTTGCTCGAACTTTGGTATAAAAAGGAGGTTTTGAATATGGCGAGAATCACAAAGGATATGACTATTGCCGACGTTTTGGCAGTAGATAGGGGTACTGCAGCTATATTTATGCAATACGGTATGCATTGCATAGGATGCCCAGTCTCTAGTTCAGAGACTGTAGAGCAGGCCGGTGCAGTACATGATGTCGACGTAGATGAACTTATAGACGCTCTAAATGATTATTTAGAAAGTGTTCCTGAATAATAGATGATTAAGGACCTCCTAAAATTTTGGGAGGTCCTAAGTTTTTCCATAAATTGTGGATATGTTTATAACTTTGTTGATAAGTGGGAATCTTTTACAAGGGATTACCTGCCATATTGGGATGCGATTAATGGAATCTGCCTTTATTATGTTTTGTAATGAAGGATATTCCGGCATATAGTAGTATAAGTATGGCAATAGTATTAAGTGCAAGTATCCATGTACTATTCTCAACCTTAGCATCTTCAACAGCCCTTGGCGGTGCGGGTTTGGTAGAAATCTTTATTGGAGAAGTACGCTCGGACTTTTTCTCTTTAAATATCAACAGCTCGTCCAGCTGCTCAATAGCAAAATGTTTCCCTAAGATTAATTCCAAATCATCTGCTACTATATAAGAATCTCCCCTATATAGTATAGGCTCCTCGGTTAGTAGGGCATTTTCATCCCCTATATGGGCTGCATTATGCCCAATTTCTATAATAATATCATCCTTTATAGTTATAAGACCAGCTTTAGAGTTATCCACCGAGACATTAATGGCATCCATGGTTGCATCTATAGGTAGATATATCTTTCCATTAATCTCATAGGCATTATGGATAACGGTTTTTTCCTCATCATTTAACTTTATACTATATTCTATTGGCATATTATACTCTATATCATCTACAAAATAAGACATTATAGGTTTGCCCGGCGCTACATCTGGGACTATACCATCTTGATTCTTTGTTATAATACCATTTATAATTACATATTCTACACCTTCAGAGGGAGCAGCAGTATCGGCTACAGTTGCCTTATCTATTATAGTATCAGGATTAAAGATTGTAATATCAGCATCTGCCCCAACCTCTATTCTGCCTTTAAATTTCATAGAAGGGGCAGCTGATTCCATTCTCTTGGCAGGAAAATAGGAAACCTTCTTTATAGCATCCATCATAGATAATACTTCCTGCTCTCGTACATACCTGCCAAATAATCTGCTATAGGCACCAGCACCGCGTGGGTGGTTATTATAATGAGGCTCTATAATGGTATCACTTCCAATCATTGTATATGGGTCTTTAAGTAGCATTATAAGCTCGGATTCGGGTAGGGAACCGTGTGCAGCCACTAGAGAATTTTTATTGCGATAATGATCAAATGTATCCTTAGTGACCCTAATATCGGTGCCACCTATTTGTAGATCTTCATAATCTATCTTAAATCTTTCCTGCCATCCGGCGCGAAACCTAGTAGAGCCAAGATATGTAGCCCAGTAATCGTAGGGATAAAAACAAGAGCTGATATCTAGGCCATCATCTCTTGCCTGCTTGACCATATCTAAAGCCTCATCCATTACAAAAGTGCCACCTGTGCTATTGATGTGCATAATATGGATTATAGCACCAGTTTCTTTTCCAAGTTCTATAACTTCTTTTATCCCCTCTAAACCTCTTTCCTCGTCAGAATATCTGAGATGATAAAATGTTGGCATATTATATTCCTCAGCCAGTTCTAAAAGTGCAAAGAGCTCATCGTATTTTATTCCAGGCACATATTCTAAGCTAAATGAGATGCCCAAGGCTCCATTTTCGATATTTTCCCTTGTGGCTTGTACTAATTTTTCAATGTCTTCACTATCAGTCATTTCAGCATCTACGCCATATCCTACTATAGGCCATCTAAGCCTAGTTACAAAGGAGGATGCTCCGTAATTTGTGAGAACTCCATTATTTCCCCATACACTATACCAAGATGGCGCATCCTCTGTGCCACCGTGCATGGCCAAATTACTTGTAACACCGTCTAATACCTTAAGTCTAATGCCCACATAATTTGGATCATAGGATATTAGGTCTATAAACCCTGGAGATACAACCAATCCCCTAGCGTCTATTTCTTGCTTACCCTGAATATCCTCCTTAGTAATCCTCTCAATTTTTGAATCTACTATCCCTATATTATAATCCAATAGTTCATGTTCTGTAGAAGGGTTATAGATAGTGCCACCTTTTATAACTATATCGTATGATGCGTTATCATCTGTATTATCTGCTAGAATAGGCATGGTATATAAATTCAAAAGCAGCACAGTGATGAAAAATAGAATAAAGATTTTTCCAAGTTTACTAAACATGTTTTACATCTCCTCAAGTTAAAACAATT
>JAAZLT010000234.1 GCA_012799205.1 Clostridiales bacterium | reverse complement strand
ATGCAAGCAATAATAGGGTGGATGTTATATTTGATGCACATAAAAGAACTCAGGAAAAATTGGATATACCTGTATTAGTGGGAGAATGGGGGGCCCATTATCATTATGAAGATGGGCTATCGCATGTAGAGCATATACTGTCTATTTTTGACAAAAACCTATGGAGCAATACCTATTGGTGTTATGTAGATAATTTCTACAACGTGCCTGCATTAGATGTATTAAAAAGGCCTTATCCTCAAGCTGTATGCGGCGAGATACTTGAATATGAATATAATCGAAGGGACAAAGTATTTACTATGAAGTGGGATGAATCGGGACATAATGCAACTTCTATAGTATATATTCCGACTAAAGATTTTCAATTGGATATGGATGGAGACTACGATATTGAGCATTTTGAGGATAGTACTATTATAAAAATACTGCCTAGGGGAGGATATCGGGCCTTATCTATAACTATAAAGTAGGGAATGTTGTTTATTATCTGTAGCTATGTTAAAATTAAGTTGTACAACATATAAGTTAAAGGTGGGAAAAGGGATGCAAAGAGCTATCGAACTAGACCGTGGCGGTTTAATGCTTAGGGGTATGCTACATAGACCGGATAATGGAGTGGACAATGTGCCATTAGCCATATTATTCCACGGCTTTACAGGAAATAAAATGGAATCACATTTTATGTTTGTAAAGCTTAGCAGGAAGCTTGAAGAAGCGGGCATTGCAAGTTTGCGATTCGATTTTTTAGGAAGTGGTGAAAGTGATGGGGATTTTCAAGATATGACTTTCGCCGGAGAGCTAAGGGATGCGGAAATTATTTTAGAATATGCAAAATCCCTAGATTGGGTAGATAAAGGTAATATATTTATAGTAGGTCTTAGTATGGGTGGAGCTATTGCTAGTGTGCTGGCAGGAAAGTATAGTAATGATATTAAAAGGCTATGTCTTTGGGGGCCTGCAGGGAATATGCCGGAGCTGATAAAAAGGAGAGCCCAGGAGCTTATAGATTCAAAGGAGCTAGACTCGGAACAGCCCTATTATGATTTAGGTGGATTACTCCTAGGAAAAAGGTTTATAGACGACATTGAAAACACTGATATATACGGCGAAGCTTCACTCTATGAGGGTGATGTATTTATAGTTCATGGAGAAAAGGATATGGCAGTGCCGCTATCTGCATCCTATGAATATCTTTCCATATATGGTGATAGAGCTAAGCTCTATATAATAGAAGATGCCGACCATACTTTTAATAAATATGAATGGGAGAGCCTGGCTATTGGAAAGACAGCCGATTTTCTTAAGGGCGAAAAATAAAGCAAGAGATAGAAGGGTGACAAAATGTTATTAAGAGAATTATTGGGCAGTACACCGATTTACAAAATTAAAGGCTCTAGCCAGCGTGTAATACGGGGTTTAGCTATGGAGCTAAAATCAGTAGGTTCAGACTATCTATATATATATATGGGTGATAGTGAGGATCTATCCTATGAGGACCATATAAAGAAGGCAGTGGAGCTTGGAGCGGTGGCCATATGCATAGGTAAGGAAGATGAGATGTTAGATTTAGATGTAACATTCGTAAGGACATATAATGTAAAACGTTTTTTATCCGCTGTTACGAGAAACTACTACAGAAATCCATCCCAAGGAATAGACCTGATAGGCATAACCGGCAGCCATGGGAAAACTACCACAGGTAATATGATTCATTCCATTTTAGAAGTAGCCGGGATTCCCATGGTCACTATAGATAGAACATCCTGCCAAATTGGGGACAACCCCCCATACAGGCATACGGACTGTTTAAATCCTATGGTATTTACTAAAGTTTTAAAAGAGGCATTGGACAAGGGTATAAGGCGGGGTATAGTGGAGTGCTCATATACTACTATCAGGGAAGAGAGACTTAGACATCTTTGGTTTGATAGCCTTATATATACTGACCTTTATACCTACTTTCAAAACAGAGAAAAAGATTATCACTATCTTCAAATAAGAAAGACATTGATAGATCATCTAAAGCATAGAAAATGTCCCATAATAGTCAATATGGATGACTATTATGCTAGGCAACTGGAAAGCAAACTCATATATGGATACGGGATATTTGATGATCAGACCATTGTAGCAGACGATCTAGTTTTATATCCAGATAGAAGCCATTTTACAATCCATACTCCAAAGGGTAGTGCCAATATAGACCTAGGACTTCCGGGGCTTCATAATATATACAATGCCATGGCAGCTATTGGTTGGTGTGTAGTAGAGGATATAGAATTTGAACATATCAAGAGGGGGATACAAAGGTTAGAGGCTTTTACCCATTTAAAGGAGGGTATAGATATAACGGGGAAGATATCTATCCAGATCCATAAGTTTGCCAGCCCCAATGAAATTCCTACAATGATTGAAAATTTACATGGTGCATGCGAGTATGATGAGAAGGTCATAATACTAAGTGTGCCAGATTGCGAGGATGAATCTATATCACGGGATATAGGAAGAGTGTTAGATGAATCTGGACGCCACTGTATACTAACATCAGACTATAAGGATAGATATATCTATATAGATAGTGCAAAGGCTATAGGTAAATATATAAATAAAAGTACTTTGCACTATGAGATGGATAGATATAAGGCGCTTAAAAAGTCTAGATCATTTACAAAAGATGGGGGTTCTATCGTAATAATGACCCCTAGAAACTAAAGATATATATTTTTTCATATAGGGAAGGTGATAAGGTGAATAGTAAAGATTTTTTAAAAAGACTCATTGATGCTCCTGGGGTAACTGGCTATGAAGAAGTGGCCTCAAACGAGGTGCTAAAGGCATTTGAGGGGTATTGCGATGAGGTAAAAGTAGATGATTTTTATAATGTATATGGCATTAAAAGGGGTGGGAACTCGAAAGATAGGCCAAAGATAATGCTAGCTGCTCATGTAGATGAAATTGGGCTTATGGTAAAAGATATTGATAAGGATGGCTTTATAAGCTTTACCAATATGGGAGGAGTAGACCAAAGAATACTATTATCACAGGAGGTAATAGTATATGGAAAAGAACCGCTCTTTGGGGTCATAGGAGCAAAACCTCCACATCTTCAAAAGGATGGCGAGCGAGATAAGGCAGTTAAGATGGAGGATATGACAATAGACTTAGGGCTATCCGTGGAAAAGGTGAAATCCTTAGTATCTGTAGGTGATGTTATAACATTTAAAAGCCCCTTAGTAGCTATGCAAAATGGCCTTGTAAATGGTAAGTCCATAGATGATAGAGCAGGTGTTGTGCTTTTACTTGAAGCTATGAAAGAGCTAGATAGGATGCATTTTAATGCAGATGTATACTTCGTAGCCACTGTTCAAGAGGAAGTGGGCACAAGGGGTGCAATAATTTCCACATATGGCATAGATCCAGATATGGGTATAGCCATAGATGTAACTCATGGAGATACTCCTGATTCACCAGGGGAGGAAACTTTTGCAATGGATAAGGGGCCAACTATAGCTATAGGACCTAATCTACATCCTAGATTGACTCAAAGGCTTATGGATATTGCTAAAGAATATAAAATAGATTTTCAAATAGAAGTAGCACCGGGGCCAACGGGCACTGACGCTAGATCGATGCAGATTTCAAGGCAAGGGGTTCCAACCACCCTCATAGGACTACCATTAAGATATATGCATACTACAGTTGAGACGCTAAACATGGATTGCATAAAAGAAGCAGGCAGATTAATAGCGCTATTTATAGCTTCTATGGAGGAGGGATGGGAAAAATGGTTGAGTTATTAAAAAGACTTACAGAGGCCAATGGAGTATCCGGAAACGAAGGTGAAGTAAGGGAGATAATAAAGCATGAGATATCCTCTCTTGTAGACGATATATATATAGATGGTATAGGCAATCTAATAGGCTATAAGAAGGGAAATGGGAATGACCCTAAGAAGATAATGCTATGTGCCCATATGGACGAAGTCGGATTTATAATATCCCATATTAGCGATAATGGAATGCTAAAATTTAAAGCTGTTGGGGGTATAGATCCAAGAATATTAGTATCTAAAAGGGTCCTTATAGGTAAAGATGAGGTTCCAGGGGTGCTTGGCATCAAAGCTATACATCTTCAGGAGCCTAGCGAAAGGACAAATGCCGTAAAGATAGATCAGATGTATATAGATATTGGCGCAAAGTCCAAAGAGGATGCGAAGAAGGTTGTAAACCTAGGTGACTATGGCATATTTGATAGCAGCCTGGTGGAGTTCGGCGAAGGAAAGATAAAGGCAAAAGCTCTAGATGATCGAGTTGGATGTCTTGCTATTATAGAGGCATTGAAGGAGGAATACGATCATGATATATATGCATGCTTCACAGTGCAGGAGGAAGTGGGCCTAAGGGGCGCCGGCGTAGCTGCGTTCCATGTAAAACCTGATATTGCCATGATAATAGAAGGTACAACCTGCTCTGATGTAGCCGGTGTGGATAAACATTTATACACTACTACCATGGGCGAGGGCCCAGCCGTTACCATAAGAGATGGCAGCTCAATATCTGATAGGGGGCTTGTAAAGCTTTTGAGAGATATTGCAGAGGAAAAGGGCATAAGATATCAACTTAAAAAGGGAACTACAGGCGGCAATGATGCAGGTGCTATTCACGTATCTAGAGAGGGCATAGCAACTTGTGTTGTATCTGTACCATGTAGATATATCCATTCCCCATCATCTGTGATGGATATAAACGATTTTAAAGGCACTATAGAACTAGTTAAAGAATTTGTGAAAGGGTGTGAATGATATGAGAGAATTACTTGCAAAACTTATCGAAACTTATGGTCCGGCCGGAGTTGAAGATAATATAAGCGATGTCATAAGAAAAGAGATAGAGGATTATGTAGATGAGATAGAGACAGATATTATGGGCAACCTCATAGCTGTGAAAAGGGGCGATGAAGGGGGCAAAAGAGTCATGTTATCTGCCCATATGGATCAGATAGGGCTCATGGTGACCTATATAGATGAAAATGGGTTTTTGAGGTTTTCGAATATAGGTGGTATAAATGTCCTAAACACCATAAATAATAAAGTAATATTTCAAAATGGTACAATTGGAACCGTTAGTTATGAGAGTGAAATAACGGATATAAAGGAAATTAAGCTAGATAGGATGTATATAGATATTGGCGCGACAAGCTTAGAAGAAGCATCTGAAAAGATAAGTATAGGAGATGTAGCCGTATATTATTCTCCCCTTAAAGAAAGTGGCGGAAGATACATAGGCGGGGCTATGGATAATAGAGCTAGCTGTGCTCTTTTAATTCAGGCTATAAAAGATCTCAAAGATTGCAAACATGACGCATATTTTGTATTCAGTGCACAAGAAGAAGTAGGTTTAAGGGGCGCTAGAACGTCTGCTTATGCAATAGATCCTGATATTGGTATAGCCGTAGATGTGACAGCCACGGGAGATACACCAAAGGCGAGAACTATGGCGGTAAAGCTTGGTGAAGGGCCTACTGTAAAGATAAAGGATGCATCTGTAATTTGCCATCCTAAGGTGAAAGATATGCTTATTGACACAGCTAAACGAGAGAATATACCCTATCAGCTAGAAGTGTTAGAATGGGGAGGTACCGATACAGGCGCTATACATCTAACAAAAGAAGGTGTGCCATCTGGGGCGGTATCTATACCATGTAGATATATACACAGTGCCAATGAGATGGTAGATGATAAGGATATAAAATATGGCGCAAAGCTTATAGTGGCAGTTTTAGAAAACCAAATAGAATTATAATTGTTAACTCCCTCCCCATATTTAAGGTATGAATTTGGGGAAGGGAGTTTAATTATTCTTTTGTATCCTATTGAAAAGAAATGAAGATAAGCTACTCTTTTTCTCCTGTTTATCTGTCCTATCGCTATTATCTATTTTTATAGTCTTCTCGCTTGTGTCACCAGTTCGAGAGGGCGACTTCTCACTACTTGACATTTCATTAGATATAAAATACGAACTAAATCTATCTGCATCGCTATTGATCCTCATATGCTGGCCCATAAAGCGTTGCTGAGGATTTATATTTGGATTGCGCATATATTGTGAATCTTTCCTATGTCCAAATAGCTTTTCTTGAATCTTCTCTATATCTTTTTGCATCTTTGCTATACTGTTTGACAAATAATCCACTTCTCTCTCCATTTCTTCAAATGCCTGCAAGCTTGCATAGCCCTTATTTGAGGCTAAAAGCCCCATGAGTTTTTGTAGTAAAAAGAAATATTCTTCGTTTCCCTTTCGAATTAAATCGATCTCTCTCTCGCATTCGTATATTTGGGATTGCAAAGCTTCGATAGAATTTTGATTATTATCTACACCCATATATAGTCCTCCTTATTAATATCCTAATACCCTTTCTCGTTTATCAGTATATGTAGGTATAACCCTTTTTGTGAATGCAAATTCAAGTCACAATATTGATTAAAATACATAAACTAATAATACAGATAAATATCTCGAAAGGAGAGAGGACCATGTCTGCAAAAGTAGAACAAATCGAGCAAGAGGCTCTATGTATTAATACCGAAAAGGTCTATGATTGGATTCTCGGAGAGTCAACTGGGTCTACAACGATCCTAGCTGAAAGTTTACCTGTCCAATTACCTGCCGATGCTATAGATGTAGCAGTAGAATGTAAATTGACAGATGCGGAGGGCACACCTATACCGATGAATGCAAAACTTTCTGTAACAGAGGTAGGGCCAAGGCAAGATCGCCAATTTGAAATAGATGATAATTTAATAACGCTTCAACGTGTCATATTTAGAAAGACACTTTTTTGCACTATAGTAGTTACCGGCGTAGATAGTGCTACGGGAACACCGTTTTCTATTACCTCAAATCCAGTCTCGTTAAATTTTATTGAGACTGCTTATCTATGCGCCCCTACTGGAACAATGCTTTCTGTAAGACTTACTGACTTTAACAGCTTAACAACTATTAATAGGAATGAAACTGGTAGTATTATAGACTTTGGGGTGCAGGTTTTTGTCTGTCAAAGTATCCAGACCGTGGCACCGGTGACCGCTCAGATGACCGCGGGCTTTTGTATGCCCCGCGAGCCACTCACAGAGCAATGTGGAAATGTAGCAATTCCACCCCAATGTCCAATAATCTTTCCTGGTAGCTAGATAAGATAGATTAATATTTCAAACCTCCCTAATGTATTATAGATAAAATGTTAGGGAGGTTTTGCATATATTTTATAGATCACTGGCATATGTTTTGATCAATATGTGAATGATTATAATATGTATCCAAACTAAAAGATGTATAAGTATTTTTGATTATAACGCTGGGGGATGAATATGATAACAGGAATAATCATGGCATCGGGGTTTTCTCGACGAATGAATAGAGACAAGCTATTGGTGAAAATAGACGACAAGGAAATGATTAGATATTCAATAGAGGCTGCAAAGAAATCCTATTTAGAAGAGATTATATTAGTTTATAGAGATAATGCAGTTAAAAATATTGCAAGATCATATGATATTAAGACCGTACATAATCCTAACGCTCACTTAGGACAATCTCAAAGCATTATAAGGGGTATTAAAGCATCAAGAAATAGCTCATATATGTTTCTAGCAGGGGATCAACCTTTTATATCCCATAGTTATATAAATAAATTGATCTGTGAGTACAGACGCAATAATAATATGATAGTTGCATCTTTCCAAGGTAACCACATCAATACTCCTGTTATATTCCCTTCATCTTTCAAAGCTGATCTACTCAATCTAGAGGGGGATAGGGGAGGGAGAGATATAATTAAGGGTAATCCCAAGCTTGTAAGAAAAATCAATGTAGAAAGTGATACTATCTTATTGGACATAGATACAATGGAAGAATATAAGAGCTGGATAAAAAATCACAGCACAATTTGAGCCTTTATCATATTTGATCAATCATTAGCATACAACTAAAATATTGAGATCTTAAATATAATAGCACAAGGGGGTGGGTTGAAAATCAAGTATAAAAGGATAAATCCTCGCTATTATATTTTAATACTTGCTACTATATCTATGGTGATTTGCCTATTATCTTTTGTAATAGGTAGGTATCCCATAGGTCTTACTACAGTAGTGGGGGCCTTTCTCTCAAAAGTATTATCCATAAAAAAAACCTGGCCTGATACTATTGAAGTTATACTCTTTAAGATTAGATTGCCCAGAATATTAGGAGCAATGCTTATAGGGTCTAGTCTTTCCCTTGCTGGAGCAGTATATCAGGGTATGTTTAAAAACCCCTTGATCTCTCCGGATATATTAGGGGTTTCTGCAGGGGCAGCTTTTGGGGCAGTTCTAGCTATATACTGCTCATTTAATATGATTACTATTCAGATATTTGCCTTTGGGTTCGGGATACTAGCAGTTATGTTTGTATATGTATTAAGTTCAAATATAAGGGGCGACCCCCTCACCTCTCTTGTAATTATGGGTATATTGATAAGCTCCATATTTACATCTCTTACATCTTTAATTAAATATTTAGCCGATGTCAACGATAAACTCCCTATAATCACTTTTTGGCTTATGGGCAGTCTCTCAGGGATGAGGTTTAAGGATGTAGGCCCTATAACTATACCTATAACTGTGGGTATAGTCACTCTCTATATACTAAGATGGAGGTTGAATGTATTATCTTTAAATGAGGACGAGGCAAAAACGCTGGGATTAGATACAAAGCTACTTAGAATTACAGTAATCATATGTTCTACATTAATAACCGCTGCCTCTGTCTCTATAAGCGGAATAATTGCGTGGATAGGCTTAGTAATACCGCATTTTAGTCGTATATTAGTTGGACCAGATTATAGGCTACTAATTCCTGTAACCATAATATTGGGTAGCTCATACCTATTATTAATAGACAATATTGCTAGAAGTCTTACAGCTATAGAAATTCCCTTAGGTATTTTGACATCATTGGTGGGAGCCCCCTTTTTTATAGCTCTATTATTAAAAAAAGGGAGGAGTTGATATCATGCTGGAGGTACAGGGCATAAGTTGTGGCTATGATAATAAAAACATACTACAAGATGTAGGTTTTACCGCAAAGGCTGGTGATATTATCTGTATACTTGGCCCAAACGGATCTGGGAAGACTACTTTGATTAAGACTATAATAGGACTATTAAAACCATATACTGGCCAGATATTGGTAGATGGATGCCCGATCAATAATTGGACATGGAGAAGGAGAGCTAAGCTAATAAGTTATATACCCCAAAGCTTTAACTCGACATTTCAATATAGATGCGAAGATATGGTCCTTATGGGGAGGACTTCGTAT
>JAAZLT010000233.1 GCA_012799205.1 Clostridiales bacterium | reverse complement strand
TAATAAGATCTGAGGCTAAGCGTATGGTAGATATTTTTAGAGGCTTTTTCATAATAGATCACTATGGAGACCTTCACGGCATTGGTGTAGAACCTGAATGGGATACATGGGCGTATGAGGCTTTTGTGGAGGCGGCATACCTATAAAAATATATAGTTATATCTATATATAATATATTGACCTATATAGGAGTGGGCGATACAGTAATGCTCACTTTTTTCTGTAATTTAAGGACTAAATATACCGTGCATCAGATCGAAAAGGGGGAATTTTCAACTCATTAGGACATAATGCGATTTAGAAAATAGGGAGATTTGGTAGATCTTTGCCGAAAATGATGGTATAATTTGCTTAAATAGTTTTAGGCAGGTGATGCCTTTGGCCAAAGTAAAGACAAGTCTTTTTAAATTTAGGACTTATTTTATATATTTAATAATCTTAATGCTTATATTTTTGGTTGCTGGGCACTTCATTTTAAACTCGGTCAAGGATTTTATTATGAATCATGTGACTGAAGATGCCGCAAGACTTTCTAATAGCTATATGGATAGTTTAAGTCGCTGCATTGCAGCTACTAATATAATGAACGAGTTAATAGAAGAAAAACTTAAGATTGCTCTAAATATGGTGATGAAAAATAAGAATGAACTGGATAATAGCCTCTTAAAGACCATATGCGCGGAACTGGGAGTAAATGAAATATTTTGGTACAATCCTGATGGTAGAATCATCTATTCTAGTTATGACGACCATCTTGGGTGGCAGGCAAAAAAGGGGCATCCAGTTTATGATTTTATGCATGGCAATGAAGACATACTAATTGAACCTATTAGGGCAGATACAGAGACTGGCATATATTATAAATATGGATATTTGAAAACGTCCAGTGGGGAATTTGTACAGATTGGGATCCTAGCTGATGAGATACAAAGGTTTACATGCAAATTTAGTACCCAAACATTCATAGATACTGCTATGAAAAAGAATGATTTACTATATATACATTTTATCGATCATGGGGGGAGGGTCATTGCCAGTAGCGACTCTGATAGGATAGGCGATGAATATATAAGCGGTGAGGTAGAATATATTCTAAAAGCAGGTGAAATGTACTATATAGAAAAGACATATGAAAATGCACATGCGTATGAGGTACTAATGCCCATAAATGTAGATGATAGGTTAGGGGGCATACTTATTATTGCATATTCGCTAACACCTATAGATCGTCTTATAAAAAATATTATATTGGCTACCGTGGCTCTTTTATCCTTTTTCTTTATAGTCCATGGTTTTATGGCGATTACCATAGGCAAGAAGAATAGAGAAATAGAGCATCTACTCTATCATGATCCGCTAACGGGCTTTCTGAACGAGAATTATTTTCTGAGATTTATAGAAGACGAAATAATCTATAATAGGGATAGTAAGGCGCTAATTTTAGTCTGCTGCAGCAATCATGATTTAGTCAGACTTGTATATGGGCGTAGGGGATTAGAGGACCTTCTAGTTGAGAAGGCAAACATAATTAAAACATTGGGCATAGATGACAAACATCTATTCATATATCCGGATAATAATTTCTTTATTTATATCGATAAATATAAGGATAAGAGCGAACTGGAGAGATTCTCCAGGAAGGTTATTGATATGATTGATGCTCCCATAGGCAATATAGAAAGGAGCAAATTTGCCATGGCTAAGATTGGAATCTTAGAGCTAGATAGCCCAGATGAAGATATAGATGAAATTACAAAGAAGATAGACATTGTATTAGATGAAATTAAAAGACCAGGGAAGGATAGATATTTCTTCTTTAGTGAGGAGCTAGAAGACAACCTCCTTTTAGATGAAAGAATAGAAAATGGACTCAAAAAGGCTACTCGAGAAGGGTATAGAAAAGAATTTTATTTAGAATACCAGCCCCAAATAGATCTCAGAACTAACAAAATTGTGGGGCTTGAAGCTTTAGCTCGATGGAATAACGATGAATTAGGGCACGTACCTCCGTATAGATTTATCAATATTGCAGAAAAGAGTCACCTAATTATACCCCTTGGCGACTGGTTATTAAATGCAGCATGTGAATTTATAAAAAGGTTAGAAGATCAGGGTATAGAGGATATCAAAGTGGCGGTAAATATTTCTGTTATTCAGCTTTTACAAAAAGGGTTTACTCAAAATCTAATGAATATAATACAGGATGTAGGTATTGATATGAAAAGTCTAGAACTGGAAATAACAGAGACAAGCTTTATGTCAAACTATGAAGTTGTAAATGAAAAACTAGATATATTGAGGGATAGGGGAATTAGTATAGCTCTAGACGATTTTGGGACGGGTTATTCATCATTATCTCGCCTAAAGAATCTCAATATAGATGTTATAAAAATAGATAAGGCATTTATAGACAATGTGACATTGCCTGGTAGCCAAGAAGTGTTTGTCAGCACCATTATGGATATCGCTAGTAAATTAGGGCTAAAGACTGTGGCAGAGGGCGTCGAAACCGAAGAACAAAGGGATTATTTATTAGAACATAATTGTGATATAATGCAAGGATATCTATTTAGTAGACCTAAGTCGGAAAACGAGATAATAATGATGCTGTCTAAAGCCAATGAGGATAACGGTAGCCGTGTAAGCATTTATCAAGATTAATTCACCCCGCTTTTCATAGCGGCAATAAATTATCAGGGGATGTTCACTATTATGACATTATGGACCATATTTGCTTCGGCTTTTTTAATAGGGTTTTCAGGTGCAATGATGCCGGGACCCATGTTAGGCGTTACAATTGATGGTAGCCTAAAAAAAGGATGGATTGTAGGTCCTTTAGTAGTATTGGGGCATGGAGTTTTAGAACTAACACTTATTATAGTTATGACATTTGGATTAAGGGATTTTTTCTCTAATCCGCAAGTGGCGGGTTTCATAGGGTTCTTTGGTGGAATATTTTTAGCGTGGATGGGTTATGGAATGATAAAATCCAGTATAGAGGGATCCATTTCCCTGGAAAGTGTTGAAAGTAAAGATGGCGAAAGCGATGGGAGAATGGGGATCAAGAACCCTATATTAACTGGGATTCTTGTAAGTGCTACTAATCCCTATTTCATACTATGGTGGGCTTCAACGGGTATGGAATCTATACGAATGGCAAATGTTTTAGGATTTGCTGGTATAATATTCTTTTTTGCAGGACATATACTATCAGATTTTATATGGTATCTGGCAATATCATTGACATTTTCTAAGGGAAAAATGATTATGAGCGATAGCATTTATCGACTAATTGTCTTATTGCTTGGAATATTTATTGTTGGTTTTTCAATTTATTTTATGAACAATAGCTGGGCAATAATTAAGAACCTATTTTTCATCGGACTCTAATTTCCTATATAGCCGCCAGGGCAGATCTCCTTGTGAGTTCTGCCCTTTTAATGCAAAGATATATATTCATCTATACCTTATCATTACTATAAGAGAGTACTAATTGTATTATATTTTCTATAAATGATAACTGCTTTTTAGAGCATCTGTTAAGTAAAATGAGGATTCTACTCTTTTCTACATAATTATCCTTATCTCCATATATTAGATAATCGGTAGAAACATGCAAATGGCTAGAGATTTTTATAAGTGTATTAAGACTCATCTGTCTCTCGCCACGCTCTAACTGGCCTACATAAAACGATGATAGGCCTATTAACTCTGAAAACTCCTCTCTAGTCAATTTTAATTTTTCTCTTGCATTACGAATCCTTTTACCAATTGAATTATTATCCATATCTTGGTTGACATATCTCATAATTTTATCACCTCTGTATAAGACTATAGGTAAAATAAAAAAAACTAAACAAGCTGTATGCATACTAAATAGTTTGCATACAGCTAACAGTTGTTATACAATATGAGGTAATAATATGCATGGCGGTGGGAAAATGCCAAATAAGAAAATGTCAATGGGTATGTCAATAATATTATTGTTCATCATAGCTTCAAGCCTAATTTTTTTAGCATATTGCCTACATAGAGAACTTAATAGGGTAGCCTGTGTGTTATATATCATAGGGCAGATATCAGCGTGGGCTAGCCTAGGTATTATTCTAAAACATTTATATACTGCTACCTGCAGGGATGATTTAACGGGATTATGGAATAGAAAATACCTATATTTTAAACTTGGTGATGAACTTCGAAGAGCGGATGTGGATAATGTATTATCCCTTGCAATTTTAGATATTGACAATTTTAAATCCGTAAACGACGAGAGAGGGCATTTATTCGGTGATGCTGTCTTAAAACAGGTAGCCCTTTTATTGCAAAAGAATATCAGAAAAGACGATATTATAGGAAGGTGGGGAGGGGAAGAATTCATAATAATTCTGCCCGACACTGAAAATAATGGCGCTAAATCTGTTTGTGAAAGAATAAGATATGTGATAGGCAGCTATGATTTTGGCTGTAGTATTACAATCTCTGTAGGCTTAGCATCCACGGATCGGTCTATTCAGATAGATGAATTAATAGAAAAGGCAGATAAGGCATTATATCTAGCCAAAGAGACTAAAAATACAGTTGCCATATGTTCGTTTCCTAGTGAATGATTAGGTACTTGATAGATGTGCTAGTTTTTGGGATATGATGATGCTATAATAGAATTAGATTGCATCAG
>JAAZLT010000232.1 GCA_012799205.1 Clostridiales bacterium | reverse complement strand
TATATTTGGCCTAAGTTTT
The DNA here is from genome assembly GCA_012799205.1 of Clostridiales bacterium. Classification (GTDB taxonomy): domain Bacteria; phylum Bacillota; class Clostridia; order Caldicoprobacterales; family Xylanivirgaceae; genus JAAZLT01. The sequence goes on along the minus strand of JAAZLT010000232.1, from coordinate 2,339 downwards.
ACTCTATAGTCAATATCGCCCTTACTCTTATATTGGTAATTTATCTTATCCACCTTTTCATAATGCCCTATGCCAAATTCAAACACAATAAGCATTATAAGAAGTAATAGAAAAATTATCTCTGCAATTATTAGGCCCTTTTTTTTAACTCTTGTAAGTTTCACTTTCATCCCCCGTTTAGTCTTAAAATTCTACCGGCTCTCCTGTAGGCTGGCCTTGTCTTGTAAGGATAAGTCTTAACATCCCAAGCTTTGGCACAGAGCCTATCATCTTGCCCCTTACCTGCTCCGGTCCTACTAGTTCTGAATCTGGGGCAGAGTTATTATCACCCTTTGTTTGAAAATCTCCTTCTTCATCTATATCTATCACTCTATGGATTATAAATATATCTTGTCTGAAATACTGTATTACATCCCCATCTTGGATTTTTTCCGGCTTAACCTTTCGCATTATGGCTATGTCTCCTGGATAAAGGCTCGGCTCCATACTTCCTGTTAATATAACTGTTGGAAATATGGGAAATACTCCAACTGCAAACCAAATTATAAGGACCGATATAATCCCTGTGCTAATCCAAACATGAGGCTTTTCTGCTCTTTGCTCTCTTAGCTTTAAATCTCGGGACTCTTTTCTATATACCTGCCTTAAAATTATTATAAATATAACAGGCATTATAATCCCTATAAAGGCCTTTGTAATCCAGAGCAAGTTAGGCAAAATTGGTGCAAGCCATATAGGCATAGTTACAATTGCCTTATATATCATGGCAGGATATGCCCCGCCTATATATGCAAGATAGGTAAGCAGTATATTTTCCATAATCTCAGGCAACATAAATTCGCCTAAATACTCTACCACTTGTTGAAGGCTCCCTGCCCCTATTAAAAGCCTTAGATTTAGCCTATAGAGAGTAAAAAGTAGAACTATGAGGCTTCCAAATAAAAGTTTATATTTTCTCTTTACCACATTTACTATATAACTTCTAACCCACTCCATCATAGGGGCTACTCCACCAAGGCAGACAATATTCACAAGCCTTCCAAACAGGCCTTTACTATAAGGGCTTTGGCCTATTCCGTCTAAAAAGCCTCCTGCAAAATATACCGATGTATATAATACCCCACAAATAGCGCTCCAAAGCAAAATAAATTTATGTAGTTTTAGCTTTCCTTTAAACCGAGTCCTAGGTCGCCTCCATACTATATAGGATAGACTAAGCCATATTAAAGGTTTTACATAATATAAATATAGGCTGGATCCAAGTAAGGATATAATTATGGTATTTTCTAAAATTAACAAAATAGCTATTATTCCCAGTAGCCTAAGCGCCTTATATTCTCTATCTCCCAAAGCCTTCACCCCTTTTTTTCATCTTTAATTTAAGCTTTTATGATATTCTTCGTATCAAATTCTATATTAAATCTAGTACCCCGGCCTTTCTGTGAGTCTATATTAAGTTTCCCTTTAAAAAGTCTCACAAGGCTTTCTATATTATATAGCCCTAGCCCATCCTTTTTCTCTCTGGCCATTTTAAGGTCCAGCCCTTGTCCATCATCTTCTATTGCTATGGTGGACACCTGTTTTCCTATATCTATATTCACCCATATGCCCTTGGCGCCGGCATGCTTAACAGCATTACCTGTCCCCTCTGTTATAATTCTATATATGGCCTTTCTAGCAGATAGGGAAAGCTGCGTCACATCCCCTGTCATGTGAAAAGATATGTCTATACCACTTAGCCTTTCCATATCTTTTAAATATCCTCTTAAGCTCTCACCAAAGACTTCCATCTCCTTTTTCTTACTGCTTAAATTATATATGGTGGAGCGAAGATCTTTTAATGCGCTTTGGATGGTTTCTGTTATAAGGGTCATCTGCTCTCTTTTTTCCTTATCCGAAAGCTCATCCCATTTTTGTATGGCGTCATAGCCAAATAAAGAAGATGCAAATAGCCTTTGCACCACGCTATCGTGTATATCGTCTGCTATACGGTCTTGCTCGTCTGCCACTGCCAGCTCAGATATGATTAGCTCTGCCTCCATTTTCTCAAAAAAGGTAGCACCTAATTGGGATATTAATATAAGGTTTGTCCTACATTCTTCCCTTTCGTTTTTAAGCTTTTTAGGCGCTATAAGTATCCCTACAGTTCCATAAGCTTTTATATTGGCCACTGGTATGGTGGCCATAGTAAGGCTATCTTTTATTTCCCTAATTGTAATAGTTCCATGGCTAATGGTTCCATCTTGCTTGTCTTTACTTTCTATTATAAGCTTTTCTATCTTTGGGTCTGAGTTTTTAGTTATAATATTTCCCCCATGGCTCTCTTGACCCTCTGGGAT
>JAAZLT010000024.1 GCA_012799205.1 Clostridiales bacterium | reverse complement strand
GAAGAGGACTATACAGTCAACGCAGTTACTCCTAAGTTTATAGTGGAATATGAGGCTTTATTAAATGAGCCGCTTAAAAATATGGGTATGACAGATGCCTTCTCAGATCATGATGCAAATTTTAGTGGACTAGGTACATCTTCAAGGGGTAATATATTTATAGGACGAGTAATTCATAAGACAAAGATTGACGTAGATGAAAAGGGCACAAAGGCAGGGGCAGTGACTGCAGTTGAGATGAAAGACGAAGCTGCCATGGAAGTCGAATATAGAGAGGTAGTTTTAGATAGACCCTTCTTCTATATGATAATAGATACAGAAGAAAAGCTACCACTGTTTATGGGTAGCTTAATGGATATAGACTAACTATTTGCAGGGTCTGTAAGATGGGGGAGGGCCCCACCTGCTATTGCCCATATATATAGACTTGCAACTGATGCATAGGGAGAATATAGCTTCTCATATTTATTAAAGATTTCCCGGGTGATTTCTTTGTGGCCATATAGCATTCTAAGGCCTCTTAGGATTGCAAGATCACCGAAGCTTATTACATCTGGGCGCTGCATAGAAAAAGTCATTACCATCTGTGCTGTCCAGATTCCTATGCCCTTTATTTTACAAAGATACTTACAGACCTCTTCATCATCCATATCATCTAGTTTTGATAGATCTATATCACCTTTTAATATGGAATCTGTCATATCTTTTATATAATTGGCCTTTCTCATGGTCATGCCGCAGCTTTGCAATTCCTCAGCTGAAATTTTGCCAAGACTTTCAGGTGTTATGGGATTAAATCTATCTATAATCCTACCCCAGACGGTTTCTTGCGCCTTTGTAGATATTTGTTGTCCTACAATAGATTGCACCAGCGCCTGGTATAGATCTGGCCTTACGGCACGTTTAATTGGGCCAATTTCATCTATTGCACTTCCGAGTATTTTGTCCCTTGATTTCAGATATTCAATTTCCTTTTTACCATATTCAAAGTAAGGTCGATTATCCATATATTTACCCCTTGTCCTTTTTAGATATTATAGCACAAAAAGCCTGATGATAAAAATTTATACCATCAGGCTTAAATAGATTAAAGGCAAAGATTTGCAAATAAGTTAATGTAGCTTGAATAAATAATCTTTTAGGAAAATTTTAGCCAATGCCTCGCTCTGACATTAAGATTTCGATCTCATCTTCGTTTATGCCTACCATGGCTTCACCTAAATCCTCCGAAAGTTCTGCTAGAATCTTGGCATCCTTATAATTGGCTACGGCTTTAACTATAGCTTCCGCTCGTTTGGCAGGATCACCAGATTTAAATATGCCAGAGCCTACAAATACCCCCTCAGCACCCAATTGCATCATAAGGGCTGCATCGGCAGGGGTTGCAACCCCACCCGCTGCAAAATTTAAAACAGGTAATCTACCATCTTTATGAACAAGGGCAACTAGATCATAGGGGACTTGCATCTCCTTTGCATAATCATATAGCTCGTCCTCTCTAAGGCTTTGAAGCTCTCTTATTTGCTTGTTTATTTTTCGCATATGGGTGACTGCCTGTATAATATCCCCTGTTCCAGGCTCGCCCTTTGTTCTTATCATTGAAGCGCCTTCGTTGATTCTTCTAAGTGCTTCACCTAAATTCTTTGCTCCACAGACAAAGGGTGTTTTGAAATTTTTCTTGTCTATATGATATCTATCATCAGCAGGGGATAACACTTCACTTTCATCTATAAAATCCACTCCAATGGCTTCAATTATCTGCGCTTCTACAAAATGGCCTATTCTAACCTTGGCCATCACAGGAATTGAGACCGTATCTTGTATTTCCTTTATCATCTTTGGATCACTCATCCTAGATATCCCGCCGGCTGCCCTTATATCAGCCGGGATCCTCTCAAGAGCCATAACAGAGCATGCACCGGCCGCCTCTGCAATTTTAGCCTGCTCTTTGTTGGTCACGTCCATTATGACGCCGCCTTTTAACTGCTTATATAGTTTTTCATCTAGTCCATATATCTTATCCACATAATCATCTCCTCAAATTGTTTCTAAGTCTATTATATTACAAACTGGTATCAATTAAAGCACCAAATACAATAAAATCTATGGCACCAGTTTGGGATTATATAGTCGCCTCAATTTAAACTAGCCTCTTGTCTTGCCACCAGATATATTATAAGTTACGCCATGTACATAACTTGCTCTATGGCTGCCTAAATAGCATACAAGATCTGCCGCTTCATCTAATCTAGCCACCCTAGATAGAGGTATTGTAGTTACTCTTTCATATCCTGCTCTCAAATCTTCAACTGTAATTCCTCTGGTATACGCAAGTGCTGTCTCATATTCTATGGTTCTAAGGCCCGTTTCCTCTAATATGCCTGGTGCTACTCCTACAACCCTCACTCCATGCTTTCCTAATTCTTTGGCCCAGGACCGGGTGAATGAATCCATTGCACCCTTAGTGGCAGCATATATGCTTTGGCCCTCTGAGCCTTCAAGAGCGCATTCAGATGATATATTGATTATAACCCCAGAGCCTTTTTTCACCATCTCTCTTGCAACTTCTTGGGCGCAGAAAAAGACACCTTTTACATTGACGTTCATTACTATATCAAAGACAGCCTCATCTAGCTCATATTTACCCTCTGGGTCTTTAGGATCTACAAGCAATCTAGGTATGTTGATTCCTGCATTATTTACTAATATGTCAACCTGACCAAATGTAGATATTGTCTCTTCGACCGCTGATTTCACAGCAGATCTATCTGTCACATCTGTCTTTATATAGATAACTCTTTCGCTCTTAAAATCGGGCACATTGTCTGCAATATCTAGAACAGCTACATTGGCTCCATTATTTAAATACTCCTTGGCGATTGCCTTTCCTATACCAGAGGCTCCACCTGTCACCATTACCGTTTTTTCTTCTAATCCAAGCCATGATTTTGCCATATGTATTCCTCTCCTTTTTAAATATATCTAGATTGTATTATATCATTTTATAACATTGCATAGTTTTACTAGCCTACAAGAATATTATAATTAGATAATTATTAAAGTCTATTACTTTAATCGTAGTAGATCTAAAAATGTGTTGAGACATAGAATTATAAAGTATCATCTATATATGGGTTTCTTCCCACTAGGTCATGATAATAACTGTATTTTTTATATATCCTTTCGTAGTCTTCTTCATGTTCTTTCTCTGGATAATATGTTATAAAATTACTTTCTTTAAGCTGCATATATTGTTTTGCCTCATCCAAGCTTTGATACCCTCCATTTTTCTTGCCGGCGGCAACCGCAGCATATATAGCCGCACCGAGAGCCGGAGTGTCAGAGACTTGCGATGCCATTATGGGTCTATTTAAGATATTAGCATACATCTGCATAAAGAATGGATTTTTACTGGATATGCCACCCGATGCCACTATCTTTTCTAGCTTACCATGCTTTTCGAATTCATCTATTATGGTTCTAGTGCCGCAGGCAATTCCTAAAATGATACCTGTATATATATCTTCTGGCAAAGTGTTCATCCTAAGACCTAGGATAGCTCCTGATAGATCTAAATTACATAGTATTGAGCGATTGCCCCGCCACCAGTCTAAGATTACTAAATCATTTAACCAAGGCTTTCTTATAAGAGCCTTTTCCTTTAAGTAATCATAGATGGTCATATCCTGCTTTTTAGCAGCGTCCTCATATTCACCCGGGATCATATTTTCTAAAAACCATTTAATTAGGTCTCCAACACAATTTTGCCCAGTATCATAACCATAAAGCCCCGGATACATGCTATTTTTAGCTATGCCACACATTCCCTCAACCTTGGTAGGTTCATCATTTAATAGGCACACTGCAGCTGATGTACCAAGCACCATTAAGGCTTCCTTGGGCTTTCCAAGGCCAAGTGGTGGAAATGCTGCATATGCATCTATTATTCCAACTGCCACAGGAGTATTTTCACAAAGACCTAGGCTATCTGCCATTTGTTTTTTTAAGTATCCCGCTCTTTCACCGTAGGGCATAATAGGGCTCTCTAGGCTAGCAAGCATTTTTTGCCTTAAAGCAGGATCTATAACATCTAGAAAATCAAAACTAGGATAGCCATCCTTTTCGTTCCAAAGCGCTTTATTGGCCGCAGTGCCGGAATTTTGAATCCTATTTCCCGTCAGCATCCAAACTATCCAATCAGATAGATCTGTAAAATATGTAGCCCTATCAAAGACTTCTCTATCCTTTCTAAAGGTTTCCATCACCTTTGGTGCCATCCATTCGCCGGATATAGAGTTTCCAAATCGCCACATAAATGGTTGATTAGTCTCAATAGCAAGCTTTGTAAAAAGCTTAGAGTCCTCTAGGGCGCCAAGATGTTTCCAGAGCTTTCCGTATGCTTGTGGCCTATATTTAAATTCTTCGTATTCGCATAGTGGTTTCCCTATCTTATCTGTAGTTATCATGGTGTAAGACGTGGCATCTACACCTATGCCGATTATATCTTTTTTATGTATTCCAGCGGATTTTATAGCTTTTGGGATCAATTCTCCAATTACATCTAAATAGTCTTTTGGTACCGTTAAATTATAGTCCCTGCCAAGCCTTGATCCATCTATAAATGTATCAGTCATGATTCCATGTTTATAATCCTTAGAATGGTTAGCTACAATTCTGCCATCATTCACAGAGGCGATGATAATTCGTCCCGAAAGTGAACCCAGATCTATTCCTATTACAAATTTTTCTGTATTCATTTTTACCTCCAATGAAAATATTGTAATGATTGGAAATTAGCTTCCATTTATTATTATACACTTTATCTTTACTCTGGCAACTATTTAGCATATAGCCAGGAATGGGCCATTTAATGAATAAAAAAATCATAAATGCAAAACATAATTATGAGGCCAAATGGGAGGTGATATATTGCAGATTCAACTATCGCAAAAGGAGCAGATGCTTCTAGAAGATGCAAAAAAACAAGAGGATATATGTATCAAAAAATATCAAGGTTATGCAAACCAAGTACAAGATGTTGAGCTTAAAAATTTATTAACAGAGATTGCAAGCCAAGAGCAGCACCATTACAATATGATTGATCAGATGCTACAGGGACAGCAGCCAGATATGAGTCCTAGCGCAGTTTCACAACCACCATCAGGAGGTAGTACGACTCAAGGTTTTAGTGGAAATGTCAGCGATCAGATGCTTTTAACTGATCTACTATCGACAGAGAAATATGTCTCTGCATTTTATGATACGGCCATATTTGAGGCAGCTGACCCTCAGGTGCGGCAAGCTATACAGCATATACAAAGGGATGAGCAGACCCATGGTGAAAAGATATTTAATTATATGCACAGCCATGGAATGTATGAAGTAAAGTACCCGTAAGAATTGAAAATAGAAGAAAAAATCAGGCCAAGTGCCTGATTTTTTTGTGGGATTATGGTAGACTATAGGGCAAATAGCACATAGGGTTATGGGGGTATAATACTATGGAGCTTTTGACTTTTGTATTAGATGATACTAAAGCAGAGCCTCTATATCATCAGCTATATAAATATATAAAAATAGAGATCCAAGAGGGCAGAATAGACTATGGAGAAAAATTGCCCTCAAAGAGAAAGCTAGCCGACCATTTGGGGGTAAGTCAAAACACCGTTACGACAGCCTATGAACAGTTAATAGATGAGGGCTATGTATCTGCCATTGAAAGAAGGGGCTATTTTGTAGAAAAGATAGATAATCTAATAATACTAGATGCACCTGAGAAAAGGATTAATAGAGATAAAGACAGAGGGCTTAGCTCTATAGAATATGATTTCACATATGAGGGTGTAGACGCAAAATCATTTCCGTTTTATACATGGGGCAGGATTACCCGAGAAGTGATAGATGAAAGAGATAATGATCTTTTAAAGGAGACAGAATCACAAGGAGATTATCATCTCAGGCATAGCATAGCACAATATTTACGCCAATCTAGGGGAGTAGATTGCCATGCTGAAGATATTATACTCAGTGCTGGAACAGAATACTTGTTTTATATATTATTTCAGCTCTTTAGGGGCCGAAAATTATTTGGGATAGAAAACCCAGGCTATGAAAAACTACCCCTATTATTTTCTAGAAATAATGTAAACTATGTGTCCATAGATGTGGATGAGAATGGAATGCCGCTAAAAGGTGTAAGGGATAGCAAGGCTGATATAATTTGTATAACACCGGCCCATCAGTTCCCTACAGGCTCTATAATGCCTATCAGTAGGCGGGTGCAGCTACTCAATTGGATGAATGAAAAAAATGATAGATATATAATAGAGGACGATTATGATAGTGAATTTAAATATAGCGGCAGGCCCATTCCCGCGTTTAAGGGTCTAAAAAATAGTGATAGAGTTATATACATGGGCAATTTCTCAAAATCTCTTTCCCCTGGAATTAGAATTAGCTATATGGTAATGCCAAAAGAGCTTATGGCAAGGTATATAGAGGAGCTACCATTTATGATATGTCCAGTATCCACTATTGCCCAGAGGGTACTTACAAGGTTCATAGATGAAGGATATTTTGGGAGACATCTAAATAGGGTGAGAACCGCTTATCGAAAAAAAAGGGAACTACTAGTGATGACTTTATCTCAATATGGGGGAAAGTTTAAAATAATCGGGGCCGATGCAGGGCTACATATAACAGTAAAAGTAAATAATCATATGACAGAGGAAGAACTTGTAGAATCAGCGAAGGAACAGAGCGTGAGAGTATATGGACTATCTAGATATTGTAGTAAAAATAGGGATCTAAATAGGATATTACTTGGCTATGCAAATATGTCAGATAGTGAGATAGTAAAGGGAATACAGCGATTATCTAAGGCATGGCTGTAAGTTAATAGACGAGGTGAGAGTTTGAAGACAAAGCTTGATATTTTAAAGGTGGCATTTCCGCATACTATACCAGTGTTTACTGGGTTTATGTTTTTAGGTATAGCATATGGAATTTTGATGAATAGTAAAGGGTACGGTGTTGGATGGACAGCTCTCATGAGCCTTCTAGCCTTTGCTGGGTCTGCACAATATATGGCCATTACATTTCTAACTACTGCATTTAATCCTATATATGCTCTACTTATGACCCTACTTATAAATGCTAGGCATATTTTTTATGGGCTATCTATGCTACAAAAATATAAAGAGACTGGCAAGGTAAAACCATATCTCATATTTGGGCTATGCGACGAAACATTTTCTATTGTATGTTCAGTTAAGCCGCCGAAGGGGATAGATAAGGCTCTATTTATGTTTTATATAACGCTACTTAATCATCTCTATTGGATCTTAGGTTCAGCCCTTGGTGGGATATTAGGTCCTATAATTTCATTTAATATAAAGGGGCTTGATTTTGCGTTAACTGCTCTATTTGTAGTTATATTTATAGAACAGTGGAAGGAAAAAGAGGATCACAGGCCTGCTATTATCGGAGTATTGTGCACTGCGCTATGCCTTATTATATTTGGGAAAGACAACTTTATAATTCCTTCGATGGCTTCAATTATGGCTGTATTGACAATTTTTAGAAGCAGATATACCAATATGCAAACGATGCAAAAGGGGGAGATAGAGTGACTTTAACAGTAGTTGAGACTTTTATAATTATATTAATGGTGGCAACAGGTACTATGATCACAAGGTTTTTGCCATTTGTTCTATTTAAGACAGCTGGTGCAAATAACTCTTATATTAAATATCTAGGCGAAGTCCTACCTTACTCAGCTATTGGTCTATTGGTGGTATATTGCTTAAAAGATATAGAATTTACAACATTTTCATATGGCATTGTAGAGGCCATAGCTATAATTTGCATAGTCATAATACATAATCTTAAGAGAAATACCCTTTTAAGTATAGGGGTGGGGACTATTGTATATATGATCTTGGTTCAAAGTATTTGATATAGTATAAAAAATCTATATTATGATCTTGTAGATCGCGGAAAATGTAGGCTACGATTGATATAATCCACTACGCTATGGGATAGAGATATGCTATAGAGGTTTAGTAAAACCAATTATTAAAAGGAATTCTATATATTATGTCGAATATTTTCATAGGGTGAAGAAGCTTAAATATGCAGAAATAAAACCTTTAGAGGGGGAATATTTTATGAAGCTCAATTTTGTTGGAAATCTAGAGGAGTTACGGAAAGGCATAGAGATATTTAAGGAGAGATTTAATTTCTCCACTGGAGAAAATGGAATATTAGTTGAAGTTAAAAATGGGGTAGGTAATATTGAAGTCGCCTTTGAAGATGGGAAGGGCAAGATATATTATAGAGATAAGATCCATTTTTTCAGAGGACTTATAACATTTATGCAGGGCCTAAAAGAGGGCGGCAACTTTAAAAAGATAGAAGATATCCACTTTGACACTGTTGGTCCTATGTTCGACGTGTCCCGAAATAGAGTCTTAACCGTTGATAGCATCAAGGATTATCTGGTTAAGCTCGCAGCCATGGGGATAAACATGATGATGCTATATACTGAAGATACATATACGCTAGATGATTATCCCTATTTCGGTTATATGAGGGGAAGATATAGCCATGAGGAGCTAGTAGAATGTGATGATTTTGCAGATATATTCGGCATAGAGGTAATCCCCTGCATTCAAACCCTTGGACATTTAAGGCATGCGCTGAAATGGCCCTATGCCAGTGATATGAAAGACAATCAAGATATCTTGCTGGTTGGTGAGGAGAAGACATATGATTTTATAGAAAGCATGATCAGGGCATCCTCATCTGCAGTTAGAAGTAAGAGAATTCATATAGGAATGGATGAGGCCTATGACCTGGGACTCGGACAGTATCTTAAAAAACATGGGTACAGGAGAAGATTTGATATTATGAATGAACATCTTGATAGGGTTCTTGAAATCTGTGATAAATATGAGCTACAGCCCATGATATGGAGTGATATGTATTTTAGGCTGGGTTCAAAATCAGGGGCCTATTATGATATAAATGCAGACATTCCAGAAGATGTTAAAAAGAATGTACCAAAGGAAGTAGACTTAGTATATTGGGATTATTATAATCATGAAGAGGATTTTTATATAGACTTTATAAAGGAGCATCAGACCTTTGATAATAATATAGTATTTGCAGGGGGAGTATGGACATGGTATGGACCTACGCCAAATTTCACTAAGACCTATATTACAACTGATCCTGCACTAAATGCCTGTAAAGCAAAAGGCGTAAGAGATGTAATAGCCACCATGTGGGGAAATAATGGTGGGGAGACCAACTTATTTGCAGGACTTCCAGGGCTTCAGCTATTTGCAGAGCATACATACAATGAAGATGTAGATAAAGAGGCTATGAAAGAAAGATTTGAATTTATTATGGGAGTGCCTATGGATGCTATGGAGGATCTAGAGGACCTAGATGTAATTCCTGGGCTTACTGACTATGGCATGTATGAGAGATCAAATCTTCCCAGCAATACCAATCCACCAAATCCTACAACACCTCTTTTATGGCAAGATATCATGCTAGGTCTTTTTGATAAGCATATTGAGGGATTAGAGCTTGGTAAACACTATGAAAATGTGGCAAAGAATCTACTTTCTCATAGAGACTCATATCCTAAATGGCATTATATATTTGACCTACCATATAATATAGCAAATGTACTGGCTATAAAGGCAGATATAGGTTGTAATATGAAAAAAGCCTATGATAATAATGATAGAGATGGGCTAAGAGATATCAAAGATAATCTATTACCAGAGCTTTATAAAAGAATCAAAGCCTTAAGGCTATCTCATAGGAGTCAATGGTTTAAGACGAATAAATCTTTTGGATGGGAAGTATTAGATATCCGATATGGGGGACTTCTCACCAGAATAGATACAGCTATAGAGAGGATTGGAGCATATCTTGATGGAAGTCTCAACTCTATAGAAGAGTTTGAAGAAGAGAGATTATATTTTACCGGAGAGAGGCAAAATGAAAAAGAGGTATTAGGATATTGGGTACACCAATATTCAAGAATAGCCACTGTAAATGATATATGATTCCCATTCAAGAAGTTTGATCCCTAAATAGGGTTAGAGCTATCATAAATGTAGAGCAAAAATTAAATAATATAGAAAAGAGGAATATAAAATGTCAGGTAAAGATGTATATGAAAACTTAAAGAAACTGAATATTGAGCTTCCCGAAGCACCAGAGAAGGCTGGAGTATATGAGCCAATGAAGCTATTCGGGGAAAACCTTGCCTATATATCAGGATGTGGCCCAGCTATAGAGGGATTGCCAGATATAATTGGAAAAGTAGGGGAGGATGTATCCCTTGAAGAGGGACAAGAGGCAGCTCGAAGATGCATTTTAAATATATTGGCTGTACTAGATAGAGATTTAGGAGACCTTAATAAAGTAAAGGATTTTGTAAAGATGCTAGCATTTGTAGCAAGTTCCAATGATTTTTATAAGCAGCCTCAAGTTGTAAATGCAGCATCTAAGCTTCTTGTGGATATATTCGGTGAAGATAAATGTCCAGCCAGATCGGCTATTGGTGTAAATGTGCTGCCAGGTGACATTTCCGTGGAAATAGAATTATTGATAGAGCTAGATTCCTAGCCCTAGGTAGGAAAGAAGATAGAGTATTAGGGCGAGAAGTATAATATGTAAAAAGTATGCAAAACAATTGAAAAGATATCAAACATAAAAATGAAAAGGGGGATAATGTAAAATGTCAAATGAATTAAAAATGGCAACACCAGAGAGCTTAGGGTTTTCATCTAAATGGGTGGAAGAGCTTTTAGATGCTTTGGAAGAAAGCAGATTATGTATGCACAGTTTTATGCTGATAAGGCATGGCAAGGTAGGAGCGGAAGGATATTGGACGCCCTTTGATAAAGATAGACTGCATAGGATGTACTCTGTAAGCAAGACTTTTGTGGCGGCTGCCATAGGGATGCTTCATGATGAGGGAAAACTCAGTCTAGATGATAAGATAGTAAAGTATTTTCCAGATAAACTGCCTGATAAGCTAGAGCCGTATATTGGCGATGCTACCATCAGGGATCTTCTTATTATGGCAACACCTTATGAAACAACTACTTATGGATTAGAATATGATGACTGGGCATGGACATTTTTTAACACTCCCACAAATCATCCTGCAGGCACTATATTCAAATATGATACATCAGGCACCTATATACTAAATGTAATAGTCGAAAGGATAGCAGGAATGCCATTTCTCGAATATATGAGAGAAGGCCTTCTAGATCATATAGGCTTTTCAGAAGATGCATGGTGTATTAAAGCACCGGAGGGGTATTCTTGGGGCGGATCAGGAGTTATGGCTACTACTAGAGATCTTGCAAAGTTTGCACTTGTATTCTTAAATGAGGGTAAATATAACGGCAAACAGCTAATATCCAAAGAATATATAAAGGCTGCTACAACCAAACAGATAGATAATAATCCGGATAGTACCAACTATCCCTGGAACAATGGATATGGGTACCAGATATGGATTATGAAAGATGGAGCATTTTCATTTAGAGGCATGGGTTCACAGTTTGCATTTTGTTTCCCAAAACAGGATTTTCTATTTGTATGCACAGCGGACACTCAAGGCGATGTACAGGCAGGGCGCATGATATATGAACTGGTCTGGCATAAGATAGTAAAAAGACTCATGGATAGGCTACCAGGGGATGAAAAGTCATATAAGGACCTAGTAGATAGATGCTCATCTCTTGAGTTTATACCTATAGCTGGAGAGGCTGAAAGTGGTGTACTAGAATCCGTAAATAATGTCACATATAAACTCAGGGATAACCCTATGCAGATATCAAAACTAGGAATATCCATAGATGGAGATGAAGGGGTACTTAATTATACAAATCCAAGAGGAGACAAAAGGCTCTACTTTGGAATAAAAAAATATATAGAGTGTGGTTTTCCAGAGACCCATTATTTTGGTGATACGATAAATAAACCATTGGGTGATATGTATAAATCTACAAATTGTGCTGCGTGGACGGAGGAAGATAAACTTGTTATCCGATCTTATATAATAGATGATCATTTAGGAAATCTGACCATCACCCTATCATTTAAAGACGATCAGATTAGTGTATATATGAGTAAAACTGCGGAATTTTTCTTAAATGAATATCAAGGATTTGCAGGTGGCTATAAAGCTTAATATTTAATTTATATGCAAATATATAGTCCAGTATTTAGATTAATGCAAGACATCGAATGAGTATAGAGCTTCATAACTAGGTAGATATAGGGTTATATGTGGATAAAATCTAGAGTATAGGGGGATATGCTATGCTAAAAGAAGAGATCTTACAGAGGAATTTGCCGCCACTTCTTACTATGAATGATGGAAGGGTGTGTACAAAAGATTTATGGAAAGAGCGAAGGGAAGAGCTACTTGATATACTGCAAGAGAATATATATGGATTTACGCCGGAACCGCCTAAGGTTGTTACAGGAAGGATAATAGAGCAGGGAGAGGAGAGAGCTTTTGCAGGGAAGGTCAATCAACAGCTTATAGAGATTACATTTGATACCCCAAAAGGCGATTGTACGTTTCCATTTTATCTATTTTTGCCTAGAAACAATCCACATGCACCATTATTCTTGCACATAGCCTTTAGATCAGATATCCCAGATAGATATTCTCCGGTAGAGGAGATTACAGATCACGGTTTCGCGCTTGCCATAGTGAATTACAAGGATATGGTAAATGATAACCATCATGGTGATTATACAGATGGCTTAGGGAAACTTTATATCGGCGATAGAAAAAGGAGGCCAAGTGAATGGGGCAAGATAGGTATGTGGGCTTATGGTGCAAGTAGAGTTATGGACTATCTCCTAACCAGGGAGGATATCGACCATGATCATATAGCTGTAGTAGGTCATTCTAGACTTGGCAAGACTGCTCTTTGGTGTGCAGCACAGGATGAACGTTTTTTTATGGGGATATCCAATAATTCTGGTATCGGTGGTGCAGCCATAGCAAAGCATTCCACAGGCGAGAGGATATCAGATTTTATAAGAGTCGGAAGCTGGGAATGGTTTTGCGAAAATTTTAAAAGCTTTGATGGGCGTGAAGATATCGATATGCCCTATGATCAGCATTATCTACTTGCAGTGATAGCACCGCGCCATATCTGTGTAGGAAGTTCAGAGCTAGATAGAGGGGCTGATCCCAAGTCTGAATTTTTATCATGTGTAGTTGCATCTAAAGTTTACAAGCTATTAGGCTATAGAGGGCTTATAACGCCTAATGAGTATCCAAAATCTCCAACTGAATTGCACTCTGGAGACATTGGATATCATATTCGCCCAGGTCATCACTACTTTAGTAGATATGATTGGAATAGATATATGGAATTTATGAGGCTTAAAATGCAAGGGGCATAATATTAATAATCCTCTTTTAAAAGCTTCATAAGGGTATTTACATCGTCGCCAAACTTAAGAGGCTCGACTGCGGGACCAGATATAACCTCCCCTTTATATGAAAATCTAGAACCATGGCAGGGACAGTCCCAAGTTGTCTCGGCACTGTTCCAATTAAGCTCACAACCCATATGTGTGCAGGTGGTGTCAACAAAATGAAGCTGACCATTGTCATCTTTATATGCACCTACACGCTCTCCATCTATCTTTAGTATCTTTCCCTCACCGGGATCAACAGATACATTGTCGGGGAGCGAAGAGAGTTTACCATCTATTAACTGCTCTGCCACATTTAAGTTTTCTACTATAAATGTCTTAGCGGAAGGTAGGATAGTTCGGCGGGATGGGTTATATGCATCCTGCCAGGGGCTATTCCCATGAACTATAAGATCTCTTAAAATCATGGCAGATGCCATGCTATTTGTCATACCCCATTTTTTGAACCCTGTTGCCACATACAAATAAGGGGTATTTGGCGTAAATTGGCCTACATAGGGCAGATCATCTAATGTCATACAATCTTGAGTAGACCATCTAAAGGGTATATCTTCTACAGTATATATAGTATTCGCAAACTCTAGTAAAGCATCGTAGTGTTTTTTAGTATCTATACCTTGGCCGGTCTTATGATGTTGTCCGCCTATAAAGATTAGTTCACCATCTTCAATAGGTTGATTTCTTATAGAGCGGGCTGGCTGATCCGCATTTATATACATACCGCCCGGATAATTCTCCTTTGCCTTTATTGCAATTATATAAGACCTCTCAGAATAGATTTTTGAAAAGTATGCCCCATGTTTATTATAGAAGGGATAATGGGAGGCAATTATTACTCTCTTAGCATTTATCCTTTTGCCGTGCTCAGTAGTAATAATATAATTATTACCATCTTCAATATCTACTACTCTACTGTTTTCAAATATCTGTACTCCTCTTTTAGTGATTATATCTGCAAGTGCCAATAGAAATTTTCTAGGGTGAAACTGTGCTTGATCGTCAAAACGTATGCCTGCCTCTATAGAAAAGTTAAAGGGTACTCTATCTACATAGGAAGCTTTAATGCCGAGCTGCTTTGCGGCTTTAACTTCATCCTCGATCTTTTGCATACTTTTCTTTTGTTGTGTATATATAAATGCGGATTGAAGTAACAGGTCACAATCAATACTATTATCGCTTATAATCTTTTCAATTTCTCGTATTGCCGTTTCATTAGCATCTGCGTATTGTTTTGCAATCTCAAACCCCATCTTACTTTTCAGCTTACTATATATTATATCATGTTGCGAGGTAATCTTTGCCGTAGTATGACCTGAAGTTCCCAGTGCTATACGATTGCCCTCCAAGATCATAGTATCTATGCCTTCAAGATTAAGCAGATATGCACATGTAATACCAACTATGCCGCCACCTATTATGACTGTATCTATATCAGCATCATTTTCGAAAATAGGAAAATCAGTAGTTTCAGTAGATGCAATCCAATATGACTCTGGCATGTTTTTAAATTTATTTAATGCTTTTATATTCATAGCTCGCCTCCGATTTAATTTGTATAAAATTATTATTTGCAACCGGAGAAAAGATATGTAAAAATAAAATTGTAAAAATACCCGAACGTGCTATAATGTTTAGTATATAGATTTAATCAATTTGGAATGGGAGAATATTATGGAATTTATAGAAATTATAAAGGTAATAATTATAGGAATTGTAGAGGGAATCACAGAGTGGCTACCTATAAGCAGCACAGCACATATGATTTTAGTAGATAAACATCTAGGCCTTAGTATGTCTGAGGCATTTAAAGATATGTTTTTTGTAGTGATTCAATTAGGGGCTATCATGGCAGTAGTAGTATTATATTGGCGGAAGATATTCCCTATATCTTCTAAAAACGGTCTACGGATAAGGAAGGATATCATGTCTCTTTGGTATAAGATTCTGGTGGCATGTATTCCAGCAGCTGTTATAGGCATATTGTTTGATGATAAGATAGATGAACTATTTAACAACCATCAGACTATAGCAATAGCCCTTATAGTATATGGGGCATTATTCATAATAGTTGAAAACGCAAATCAAAATAGAAGGGCTGATATAACTGAATTGCCTTATATGACATATAAAATAGCATTTTTAATAGGAATATTTCAGGTATTAGCATTAATACCAGGAACCTCACGATCGGGTGCTACAATAATCGGCGCAATGCTTCTTGGAGCATCCAGGATTGTATCTGTAGAATTTACATTTTTACTTGCCATTCCCGTAATGTTTGGTGCAAGCCTTCTAAAGATGCTAAAATTTGGCTTCGCATTTACTGGTGCAGAGATGGCAACCTTATTAATAGGAATGATAGTTGCATTTATAGTTTCAATTATGACCATTAGAGTGTTTATAAACTATATTAAGAAAAGTGATTTTAAGGCATTCGGATGGTATCGAATAGTACTGGGGCTTGTGCTTATTCTAGAGATGCTCATCTCACAATAATATATTTGGATATGAAACTATCAAAAATTGAGCTATATGCCCAGTTAGATGATAGTTTTATTCTTTTAAGTGTCAAACACTATATATATTTATATGGTATAATTAAAATCGACTTCCAAAATAAGAAATATCAAAGGGGTGATGGGATTCACATATCTTATAGCTATATAACAATCTGTTAATAGGGGATGTGAATTATTAAAGGTGAGAAAAAAATTTAGGAAATTCATTAGTAGTTTTGATAATAAAGGTATTATGGCACTGGATCTAGTAGAGCCAGGTACTGATAATGCACAGGATCATGGGAGAGGGGATAGGGTAAATAAACATCTCCCACCCGAAGTAGAATCCCGAATGCTTTATAATGATATAGTTGGTATAGCGTGGCCTTCTTTTGTCGAACTTACACTTACCCAGTTGGCATCTATGGTGGATATGATGATGGTAGGGGGATTAGGCCCATGGGCCATTACAGCAGTTGGGCTTACAACTCAGCCAAAGTTTTTGATGATGACCATGTTTATGGCTATGAACGTAGGAGCTACAGCTCTAGTTGCCAGATATAAGGGAGCCAATGATCGTGAAAGGGCGAATACAATATTAAATCAGGCAATGCTACTTACATTTGTGTTGTCTGTAATAAGTTCTGTAGTTGGATATATATATTCAGAACCTATGATACGTTTTATGGGCGCAGCTGATGCTGACGCGCTTTGGGGTGGTACAGTCTATTTAAAGATTCAAATGGCAGGATTTGTGCCTATGGCACTTACAAGTACCATCACAGCAACACTTAGGGGAGTGGGAAATTCTAAGACAGCTATGAGATACAACCTTGTTGCAAATCTCGTAAACGTTATTCTCAACTATTTATTGATACATGGACATTTTGGATTCCCGGAGATGGGTATAGTTGGCGCATCCTTGGCCACTGCAATAGGCCAGTTTGTAGCATTTATATTAGGGCTAATAGTTATATTAAGGGGAGATCAATATCTACACCTTCAAATTAAAAAGGGATTTAAGCCGCATTGGGATCATCTTAAGAGCATATTCAACATAGGGATCCCATCTATGATAGAGCAGCTAGTTATGAGGGCAGGTATGATTACCTATGCTAAGACAGTTGCATCACTTGGCACACTATCCTTTGCCATACACAATGTGGCTATGAATATTCAGGCCATGTCCTTTATGAGTGGGCAGGCATTTGCAGTTTCGGCCACATCGCTTACAGGGCAGAGTCTTGGTAAGAAAAGGCCCGATATGGCCCAGGCTTATGGCAGCCGTACTAGACGGGTGGGGATGGTTGTATCCATATTTTTAGGTCTAATATTTTTCTTTTTCGGAGAGGGTATAGTATCATTATACTCTGATGATTTACAGGTCATAGAGCAAGGGGCCAAGATTTTGAAACTAGTGGCATTTATTCAGCCATTCCAATCATCACAGTTTATACTAGCTGGTGCCCTAAGGGGGGCTGGTGACACTAGGGCTACAGCTATTGTTACATTTTTGACTGTACTACTTCTAAGACCCGCACTTGCAATACTTATGATAAACCATCTACACTGGGGAGTAATGGGTGCATGGGTTGCTATGGTAATAGATCAGATGGTACGCTCTACGCTTATAATAATAAGGTATAGCTCTGGCAAGTGGAAGAGCATAAAGGTGTGATGAAATAATTGAAAACAAAGATAAAGAATCTTTTTAGCGGTGGAGACAGCGAAAGAAAGATGGCTTTAGATATGGTAGAGTCAGGAAGTGATGACCCAGAAAGTTATGGGAAAGAAAAAAGAGTTGATAACAAACTTCCATCTGGGGTGACATCTACTATGCTCTATAGTGATATAATTGGTATAGCCTGGCCTTCTTTCGTGGAATTTACATTGACTCAACTTACGTCAATGGTAGATATGATGATGGTAGGGGGCTTAGGGCCATGGGCTATAACAGCCGTTGGCCTTACCACCCAACCTAAGTTTTTGATGATGACTATGTTTATGGCTATGAACGTAGGGGCTACAGCCTTGGTCGCAAGATATAAGGGGGAGGATAGCCCCGAAAAGGCAAATATAATACTAAATCAGGCAATATTACTTACATTTATTTTATCTATTCTAGGCTCTATAGCTGGATACATATATTCAAGGGCCATGGTAAGGTTTATGGGCGCTGCAGATCTACAGACATTAGAGGGAGGCACCGTCTATTTGAAAATTCAAATGGCAGGATTTGTACCAATGGCGCTTACTACAACTATTACTGCGACTCTTAGGGGGGTAGGCAACTCTAAAACTGCCATGAGATATAATTTGGTTGCTAATTTAGTCAATGTGATATTTAATTATCTACTAATCCATGGACATTTTGGATTCCCAAAGTTGGGCATCGTAGGTGCGTCCTTGGCAACAGTATTAGGCCAGCTTGTGGCATTTATACTAGGCCTAATTGTAATACTAAAGGGGGATCAGTACTTACAACTACGAATCAAAGATGGTTTTAAGCTTAGGTGGAACTATCTAAAGAGTATATTTAATATAGGTATTCCCTCAATGTTTGAGCAACTTATAATGAGGGCTGGTATGATAATATTTTCTAAAACAGTTGCATCTCTTGGAACACTTGCTTTTGCTACACATCAGATATGTATGAACATAAGATCTCTATCTTTCATGACAGGTCAAGCATTTGCCGTCTCAGCTACATCACTAACCGGACAGAGTCTTGGTAAAAGACGGCCAGATATGGCGCAAGCATATGGTAGGCGTACAAGACGAATAGGCATGATTATATCGGTTTCACTTGGCACAGTATTTTTCTTTTATGGGAAGAAAATAGTAGGATTATATACAGATGATTTAAATGTCATTGAGCAGGGGGCCAAGATACTTAAACTCGTTGCACTCATTCAGCCCTTTCAATCATCCCAGTTTATTTTGACTGGTGCTTTAAGGGGTGCTGGTGATACTAGAGCTACAGCTGTAATCATGTTCTTTACAGTACTTCTTATTAGACCGGGCCTTGCCATACTCACTATTCGCTTTTTAAACTGGGGTATAGAGGGTGCGTGGATAGCCATAGTTGTGGATCAGATAGTACGGTCTGTTTTCATAGTATTAAGGTATAGATCGGGAAAATGGAAGAGCATAAAGGTGTAAGGAATGTGTTTCACCTTATTCTAGGGTGGTACATATAAGTATAAACAGAAAAAGGAAGGTGTTATAATGGGTCAATTATTAGATCAACTTATTTTGGCAGTGCCATCTGTTGTATATGCAATTATAATTTTAGGTATTGCTTTTGTAGTGGCGGAGTTTGCGAAGAGGTTGGTGATAAAGCTCATTGACAGATTGAATCTAGACACATATACGGACAAATTAGGAGTATATGATGAGGATACGGGAAGTTCGTCAGAATTTGTGGGGAAACTAGTCTATATAATCGTGTTCTTATTATTTATCCCGGGTGTATTGACAAAATTAGGTCTACAGAGTATATCTGCACCTATTGAGGAGTTAATTTCTAGATTCATAGCATTTTTGCCTAATTTAGTAGCAGCTACAGTTATATTAGCAGTGGGATTGTTTATTGCGAAGATCATTAGACAACTTTTAACCCCAGTGCTTAAAAAATTAAATCTAGATAAACTTCAAGAAAAAGCAGGGTTTTCTTCTGAAGATGGTGTATCAATCTCATCTATGATATCCTATTTAGTGTATGTAGTAATTATAATTGCAGTTTTAACTGCGGCGCTTCAAGTACTTAATATCTCTGCGATTTCGGTACCAGCTATAGAGGTATTGAATAATATATTTAATGCCTTACCTAAGATATTTATAGCCATTGCAATAATCATTATAGGTAATTATATTGCGAAGATAGCTGGTCGGTTACTGGAAAACATCCTATCTAGTGTAGGCACAGATGAAATACTGAAAAAGGTTATTACATCTGAAAAAGAAGATGTTAAGAAAGTGTCCTTATCTAAAATAATTGGGGAAACTATCAGGTATATTATATTAACACTCTTTGCTGTAGAGGCATTTAACTTCTTGGAATTTGAGATTTTACAGACAGTAGGTGTGGGAATAATTGCATATCTACCCTACCTTATAAGTGCAGCGCTTATTTTAGGAGTTGCAATACTCTTAGGCACATGGGTAGAAGGCTTATTAAACAAAAAATGTAAGGGTGCAAAACTCTGTGCACCATTTGCCAAGATTTCTATAATAGTAATAGCAGTCTTTATGGCCTTAAGTCAATTAGGGCTTGCCAGCTCTATAGTAAATGCCGCATTTATAATTGTAGTAGGTGCATTAGCGGTGGCTTTTGCAGTGGCATTTGGAATTGGTGGACGGGATTTTGCAGCTAACACACTGAAACGACTTGAGGAAGAGATAGAAGTCAAAGATGAGTAGATTATATTAACCGGGCATCTATAAGATCTATGGATGCCCTTTAATATATCTTAAAGAGGGGGGCTAGCCTTGTGAAAGAGTATATAGATAGGATTGGTAAATACACATTTTATGCTGGAGTAGCAGTAGCTATATTCGGACTAGTAAAGAGTTTCATGGATAGAAGAGGGCTTCCACCGGGAGTTTGCCCTATAGAGGACAATAGATATATAATGTACGCAGGTATTATACTGCTATTAATATCTATTACATTAGATTTTGTTGGTGATTATAAAAAAAAGAGGCAACAAAGAGGGGACAATAGCGATGAATAAATTCGATATAGAAGACTACATAAAAGAATTAGAAGAGCTTGTCAATATAGATAGCGGAACTTCAAATATTGAAGGGGTAAATAGGATTGCTGATTTGTTTGAAGAAAAATACAATAGTATAAATTGGAATGTCAAAAGACATCGCTTTGACGATTCAGTAGGGGATTGCTTAGAGATTACAAACGGTAAGAGGGATAATTATGATGTATTACTAATAGGTCATATGGATACCGTATTTCCAGAGGGAACGGTACGAAAGAGACCTTTTAAAAGAGAGGGAAACTATGGCTATGGCCCTGGTGTTATAGATATGAAATCGGGGCTGCTTTCTGCATATTATGCTATGAAGGAATTAAATAAAAAGGTGACTGATATCTCTATATGCATAGCACAAAACAGTGATGAGGAGATAGGGTCCAAATATTCTAGGGTTTGGTTGGAGAAACTTGCGCTAAAGAGTAAATATGTGCTTGTATTGGAAGCGGGTAGGGTCAACGGTGCATTGGTATCAGAGAGAAAAGGTGTGGGAGGATATGATATTACATTCAAAGGAAGGGCCTCCCATGCCGGTACTGCTCATGAGGAAGGAATAAATGCTATTGTAGAATTAGGATATTGGATAGAGCGTTTAAACGATTTGACGGATTATGATGTCGGGACAACTGTTAATATTGGGACTGTTATGGGGGGGATAGCCACAAATGTAGTTCCAGATAGTGCATTTGCTAGTATAGATTATAGAGTAACTGATATGAAGGAAGTAAGTAGGATAGAAGATAAAATACAATACTTATTACAAAACCCTAAAGTTGAGGGAATAGAGGTAGAAGTGACCGGAGGGCTAGGTCGCCCACCAATGACTCCATCTAAAGAGACATTAGAATTGTGCAAAATGGTGGGAAGAGTGGGAAAGAACTTAGGTATGAGTATAAAATGGGCATCTTCTGGTGGAGGATCTGATGCAAACTTTACAGCAGCCTTGGGGATTCCATCTATAGATGGGCTTGGGCCTATAGGTGGGAAAGGACATAGTGTGGATGAATATATATTGTTAGATTCCGTAGAGCCTAGAATAGAGCTGGTCAAGGGTATTATCGCTGAAATTGCTAAAAATGCCTAACAAATATAGAAAAAGGGGTACAAATAAGAAATCTATAGAATTTGCCATACAAATGGAACTTGATGGGGAAAGATATTATAAGGAACAAGCTGAAAAGAATAAGGAAAATAATTTATAAATGTAGCCAGGGGAGAAAATATTCTTCCTTGGCTCAAAATTTGTGCATTATGCTTGAAGGTTGGCCACTTGACATAAAAAGGGTCGGCTTATATAATTGACACTAGGGTTTAATAAATTGAACACAAACATCTATATACTAAACAACAAGTATTCGACAAAGCTATGTAAAGGAGTTATGTCTATATGCTAAGCTTTATAGAGAGTTTAAATATTATATTGTGGGATAATATTTTGATATTCCTATTATGTGGTACTGGCATCTATTACACTTTCAAATTGAAAGATATTCAGGTTAAAGGATTCCCCCGAGGATTTAGACAGCTATTTAGCGACTTTAAGTTTTCAGGAGAGCGGGCAGGAAAGGAAGGCATGAGTTCTTACCAAGCTATGAGTACCGCAATTGCCGCACAAGTGGGCACAGGTAATATGGCCGGAGCGGCCACAGCAATATTATCTGGCGGGCCAGGGGCAATTTTTTGGATGTGGATAGCAGGATTATTTGGTATGGCTACTATATTCGCCGAAGCAGTTTTAGCGCAGAAGTTCAAAGGCTATGACGAAGGGGGGCAGAGGATAGGCGGGCCTTCATATTATATACATAAGGGAATTGGTAGTAGAGGTTTAGCCATATTCTTCTCAATATCTATCATTATAGCCCTAGGATTTATAGGCAATGCGGTTCAATCAAACTCAATAGCAGAGGCATTTAATGCAGCCTTTCAAATCCCTACATATATAATTGGATTTATATTGGCTATTATGGCAGCATTTATTTTTATGGGGGGTATAGGTAGAATAACCTCCTTTATAGAAAAGGTTGTTCCCATTATGGCAATTATATATTTAATGGGTAGTGTAATAATACTTATAAAATATCATTATAATATAATTCCAGCCTTTAAAATGATCTTTCAAGGTGCTTTTAATCCTAGGGCTGCCACCGGCGGGCTGATAGGTGTAGGGGTAAAGCAGGCAGTGCGCTATGGAATAGCAAGGGGACTTTTCTCTAATGAAGCTGGAATGGGTTCAACTCCCCATGCCCATGCCGTGGCAAGAGTTGACCATCCTGCCCAACAGGGTTTTGTGGCCATATTTAGCGTATTTTTTGATACCTTTATAGTGCTGACTCTAACGGTATTCACCATACTTACTACCGGCTGCATTGATGAAACGGGTGTTAAATTAGAGGGAATACAACTGCTCCAGGAGGCGTTTACCAGAGCATTTGGATCATTCGGAAATAGTTTTATTGCTATAGCCCTACTATTGTTTGCATTCTCTACTATAATTGCCTGGTATTACTTTGGTGAATCCAATATCCACTATGTATTTGGTAAACGAGGGCTGCTACCCTATCGAATAATTGTAATAGCATTTATACTATTAGGCTCCTTTGTTAAGGTTCCGCTTATGTGGGAACTATCTGATTTTTTTAATGGGATAATGATATTTCCAAACCTTATTGCCCTATTATTTTTAGGCAACAAGGTCTTAGAGATTTATAAAGATTATGAGGATTAATTTTAAATAGATTGGGATTGTTATTGCTTATAAAGGCTTTAGCCGACTCAACTTTCTGTTGACATTGAGGGGTTGAGTCTTTATAATATATTAATATGACCGACCAGTCGGTCATTGAGAGGGAATCGATTAGGAGGATTGTAAATGTTACCAAGTTTCAGTGTAAAGAGACCATATACCATAGTTGTAGCTGTTATAATAGTGCTCATATTAGGAACCATATCGTTTTTAAACCTACAGACAGATTTACTTCCCAGTATAGATCTACCATACGTGGTTATATCAACTACTTATCCAGGTGCCAGTCCGGAAGAAGTAGAGATGATTGTGACAAGGCCATTAGAACAGGTGCTGGCGACCACAAGTAATATAAAAAATGTAAGTTCTATCTCAATGGAGAATTCATCCATTGTCGTATTAGAATATAATAACGATACAAATATGGATTCAGCCACCATAGAAATAAATAGTATGCTAGATCTTGTAAAGCCTGCATGGGATGATAGTATAAGTGCCCCTATGGTAGTGAGACTAAACCCTGACATGTTACCAGTTATGACCTCATCTGTAGATGTAGAGGGCATGGATATAATAGAAATTTCACATTTGATAGAAGAGAGAATAATTCCGGAATTTGAAAGTATAAGTGGAGTTGCCTCTGTATCAGGTCAAGGACTCTTACGAGAACACGTTGAAGTTTCCATTAATTCTGAAAAGATTGAAGAATTAAATAGAAAGATGTTAAAAGAAATAGATAAGGAATTAGCTGAGGCAGAGGAGCAATTATTAGAAGCCAGAGAAGAGATTGAAGAAGGTAGGGCGAAATTAGCCTCACAGGAAGAGAGTCAATTTAAGAGGCTAGCAGAAGGGGAAAAGGCCATAGAGGATGCTAAGAAAGAGATGGCTGACGGCGAATCTAAGATCCTACTGGGCGAGCTAGAGCTGAGGAATGCTAAGGGAGAATTGCAGTCTAAATTAAATGAGATAACTGTTAAGGAACAGGAGCTGCTAGGCATAAAGACCATATTAGATTCAATAAAGGAAAATATTATTGATAAGACTAGAGATGAACTTGAATCCAATAAAGCTAAATTAGAAGGGGAACTAGACGAATTATTGGCTAGATTACCCGATGATCAAAGAGAAGAATTTCAAAGAGCATTAGAGGAGATAGAGGGCAATTTATTCAAGGGTGAGAAACAGAAAGTAGCAGGATATTTAGAAGAATTTACAGCTCTTGAAGATGAAATAAATGATGGACTACAAATTATTAGTCAAGGTAAAGATGAAATACAAAAGGGCCTTGAAGAAATATCAAGCAAAGAAAGAGAGCTGATAGAACAAAAATCCTTTTTAAGAACGCAAAAGAATGAATTAAGCAAAAAAGAAGGGGAAATTTTAGAAGGAAAGCTATTGCTGTCAAGGGAGCTAGATAAGGCCGGCGAGAAACTTCAGCAAGGCGAAGAGACGCTAGAGGAAAAGCTCGAAGAATTTGAGAAGGCAAGGGATGAGGCATTCAAAAAGGCCAATTTGGATGGTGTATTAACCCAAGAGATGATCTCGGGTATACTTACTGCTCAGAACTTTGCTATGCCGGCAGGCTATGTTACAGAAGAAGGCACAGATTATCTAATAAAGGTAGGAGATAAGGTAGATGATTTAGATGAAATTAAAAACTTATTACTTTTTGACACTGGCGAAGATGCAATAGGGAAAATATATTTAAAGGATGTAGCAGATATAGCCTTTAAAGATAATTCTGAGGGCATATATGCAAAAGTGAATGGCAACGATGCGGTAATGCTAGTTTTTCAAAAGCAGAGCACATTTTCCACAGCAGATGTAGCCAAAAGAATAAGGGATAAATCTGAGGAATTATCAGAGGAACATGAAGGGCTTACAGTTACTCACCTAATGGACCAGGGAATATATA
Organism: Clostridiales bacterium; assembly: GCA_012799205.1. Taxonomy (GTDB): domain Bacteria; phylum Bacillota; class Clostridia; order Caldicoprobacterales; family Xylanivirgaceae; genus JAAZLT01. Next base: position 13,789 of record JAAZLT010000024.1, on the reverse strand, counting down.
TCGATATGGTAGTTGAGTCAGTTATAAAGAATGTAATATATGGTGGAATATTAGCTATATTGGTTCTGATATTATTTCTAAGAGATATTAAGCCTACTATAATTATTGCTGTCTCTATCCCAATAAGCATAATATTTGCAGTAGCCATGATGTATTTCACAGGTATTACCATAAATATTATCTCACTATCGGGCCTAGCTTTAGGAGTAGGAATGTTAGTAGATAATTCTATTGTGGTAATAGAGAATATATATAGATTGAGACAGGAAGGTATGTCAGCCAGGGACGCTGCTATAGAGGGTGCAAGAGAGGTTTCTGGGGCTATATTTGCATCGACTTTGACAACTGCATGTGTATTTTTGCCCATAGTATTTGTACAAGGGATGTCAAGGCAATTATTCACCGACATGGGTTTTACTATAGCCTACTCGTTATTTGCCAGCCTTCTAGTGGCTCTAACGCTAGTATCTACCATGGGAGCCAATATGTTAAAGAAAGTGGACGAAAAGGAAGAGCCCTTATTTGATAAAATTAAAGAAATATATGAAAAATTGCTTAGAGTTTCTTTACGTCATAAGGCAATTGTAATGATATTGGTAGTGATTTTATTAGGGGCAAGCGTATATGGCGGATTATCCATGGGTACATCATTTATACCGGATATGGAAGCACCACAAATGGATGTAACCATAGAAATGCCTAAAGAGGCTACATTCATAGAAACTACTTCCATGTCTGATGAAGTGATGGATAGAATCATGGATATAGGGGGTGTAGATACTATAGGAGCCTTCCAAGGTGGTATAATGGGCGGGCTTGGAGCTAATAATTCTATGGGAAATAGCATGTCGCTTTATCTACTATTAGATGAAAATAAGACTATATCTAATGATGAGATAGGTAGGCAAATTGAGAATGTAACAGCAGACTTGGATTGCACCATCAATATCAATACATCTACCATGGATTTATCATCGTTGGGCTCATCAGGTATGGAGGTATTGATTAAGGGAAGAGATATGGATACACTCCGTGGGCTATCTTCGGATGTGGCCAAACTGTTAGAGCAGATAGATGGAACTATCAACGTGTCTGATGGTGTAGAAGACAATCTAACAGAGGTTAGAATTATCATAGATAAGGAAAAGGCCATGGAAAAAGGTCTCACTGTAGCACAGGTGTTTTCACATATAAATTCTATACTTTCAAAGGATAGATCTGCCACCACTTTATCTATACAAAACAAGGATTACCCAGTAATAATACTAGATGAAAAAAATAAATCTATAACTAGAGACGATATTGGAAAACTTGAAATAGAAACTTCCTTAGAGCATATGGACAGTCAAGAGGGTGAAACAATAAAAATAGAGGATATATCCGAGATTATAGAAACTGAAGGACTTTCATCTATAAGACGAGATTCACAAGAAAGGTATATGACAGTTACTGCAGGCATTGACGCAGACCATAATATAGGCCTTGTAAGTCGAGAATTTGAGAGAAAGCTCAGAGATTTTGAAATACCAGATGGATATAAAGTAGAGATTGCCGGAGAAAGTGAGCTCATAGATGAATCAATGCTAGATCTGAGTAAGATGCTTCTGCTTGCAATAGTCTTTATATATCTGATTATGGTAGCACAGTTTCAGTCTCTGTTATCTCCCTTTATAGTTATGTTTACCATCCCCCTGGCCTTTACAGGTGGATTGGCAGCACTGGTATTCACTGGCAATGAAATAAGCCTTATAGCTATGCTAGGATTTCTCGTACTAGGTGGAGTTGTGGTCAATAACGGCATAGTATTTGTAGATTTTGCAAACCAGCTAAGGGCTGATGGCCTTAACACTATAGAAGCTTTAATTTTGGCAGGAAAGACACGCCTAAAACCCATATTAATGACTGCTATAACTACGATCCTAGGGCTATCCACCACATCAATAGGAGTTGGCATGGGGGCAGAGATGATTCAGCCTCTTGCAATAGTGATAATAGGAGGTTTGACATATGCAACCATTTTGACGCTTATAGTGATACCAGTTATGTATCTGGCGTTTCACAAAGATAAACCAGCTTCAGAAGGGGTGAAATAAAGTGGGTAATATATCATATTCAAAAAAGGAGATAGCCATAATAGAGGGGCTTATAGGGCTAATTCGGGAAGGTGCGAATCCCTATTTTATAAAGGTCTCAGATATTGCTAAAGCTGCTAATATAGGGAAAGGGACTATATATGATTATTTCTCTTCTAAGGAAGAGGCTATATCTGAGGCCATATTATATGGCCTATCTAAAGAAATAGAATCTGGTTATATGCGAATTAAATCAAAGACAGGTTTTAAGGAAAAATTTTATGAAACACTATATAATGTAGTTGAAAGTGTAGAGAACAATATATCTATTTTTAATATGCTTATGTCTGCAAGGGGTATACAAGAATTTTATGAATATCTTTTGGAAGACGGTAGGGATATATCTGAATATATGTGGAGGGCAAATGATGTAATAATGCATTTAATAAAGACAGGCATATCCGATGGGATTATAGAGCCTGCTGGAAGTGATTACTATAAGACAATGGTTATAAATAGTGCTATAATGGGATTTACTCAATATATAAGTCGAAGGACTCTTTATCCAGATGTAAAATTAGAGGAGGCTATGGACTCAGCATATAAACTTGTGGTAAAATCGTTGAGTCCCTAAATGACACGAGGAAAACTATATACAGATAGATAACGGAGGAAATATATGAAACAGGAGACATTACTAACAGAGGGGAATATAACTACTACACTTTTCAAGCTAGCTATTCCTATTATGGCTACATCTTTTGTTCAGATGGCATATAATATGATGGATATGATATGGCTTGGAAGGCTTAGCACAGAGGCTGTGGCAGCAGCAGGGGCTGCAGGTTTTCTTACATGGCTTGGCTCAGGTCTTTTTACTATACCTAAAATAGGGGCAGAAGTCGGAGTTGCACAATCCTATGGTAGACGGGATATGAAATCTGCGAGGGACTATGTATCACATTCAATACAGATTGTGCTTATAATTGGGATTATATACTCACTCTCCCTTATGATATTTAAAAGACAAATAATAGGTTTTTTCAATTTGGATGATCCAGAAGTTGTGAAAATGGCGGAAGATTATCTTTTTATAATCGCGTTTGGCATAGTATTTTACTTTATAAACCCTGTATTTTCGGGGATATATAATGGTTCTGGTGATAGTAGTACACCTTTTAAAATAAATGCCATTGGTCTTGTAATAAACATGATACTAGACCCTCTTATGATAATGGGCATTGGCCCTTTTCCGAAAATGGGCATAAAAGGGGCAGCGCTAGCCACAATACTTGCACAGTTAGTAGTGACGATTATATTCATAAGGTTAAGTATACAAAAGTCAGAGCTTTTTACAGATATTAAGGTCTTTAGGATGCCCATAGGAAGATATATAAAGAGAATATTTACCCTAGGTACTCCAGCTGCATTTCAGACTACATTCTTTGCCTTTATAGGTATGGTTTTAGCTAGGATAATCGCAAAATGGGGCTCTACGCCGGTTGCGGTTCAAAATGTGGGTTCACAGATAGAATCTATCTCTTGGATGACAGCAGGCGGATTTTCCACAGCTATCTCTGCCTTTGTAGGCCAAAATTACGGTGCAAAAAAGTGGGGACGTATTCGCAGGGGTTATAGAAATGGTATGATAATTGTAGGTACTATAGGAGTTCTTGCCACCTTACTACTTATATTTGGTGCAGAGCCTGTATTTAAATTATTTATTCCAGATGATGCAGAGGCTCTAAAGATTGGGATTTCCTATATGAGAATATTAGGATTATGCCAGTTATTTATGGCTGTTGAGATAGCTACAGGTGGAGCCTTTAATGGAATAGGAAGAACTAGGCCCCCGGCTTTTATAGGTATATTGGCCAATAGCTTTAGAATACCCATTGCACTAATTCTATCATCTACTCGCTTAGGACTAGATGGAGTGTGGTGGAGTATTACTATAACCTGTATAATAAGGGGCCTAATACTTCCAACCTGGTATGTTATAACTCTAAGAAAAAATCCTACAGAGGATGTAGGGATGGTTCATACGAGAGAAGAAGCATTGGATTCATGTTAGTATAGTTCTATTTAGAATGAAATTCATCATTGGGCCTATCTTGTAGGTATATATTTGAATACTTTATAGAGGATGCACCCTTGTATAGACTATATCCCATATCTATGCATTTAGTGCATCCATCCCTTGGGATGGTTATGGCAAATATCTTACTTCCTCTATCGCTTTTCGATTCTATGGTACTGGGCCCAGAGCAGTCTTTGCAGATATAAAAGCGCTGGTTTTGAGATTCCATAATGCCATCTGTATCATAATATACCTGCCTTGGTCTATCTACAACATCCACTCCGCTAAACTCTCTATGCCAAAGCTTTTCTTTGTTTTGCCATTTATTATAGACTAAATCTGAAAGTCTTTGTATATATTCTGTAATTCTGCTGGATTGAGATGATTTTTCTATGCTATAGTCTGGCTCTCGGACTTGTGAATAATCAAGGCCCGCCATGGCAAGTATTATGCCTAAGTTAATATAGGGTAGGGCACCTTCTATAGAATACCCGCCCTCCAAAACAGCAATATCCGGATTTAGCTTGTGATTTAGTTTAGCATATCCTTGAGCCGAAAAATTCATATTGGTTATAGGATCTGTGTAGTGGTTATCCTGACCAGCAGAATTTATTATAATATCCGGCTTATAATCATCTAATATGGGCATGACTACATTATCTAGTACATATAAAAAACCTTCATCTCCTGTATTAGGTGGTAGAGGGATATTTATATTATATCCATAGCCACCAGGCCCACCAAATTCTTCTACTGATCCAGTGCCAGGGTAGAGGGTCCTCCCATCTTGATGGAAGGAAATAAACAGAGTATCTTTATCATTCCAATATATATCCTGTGTACCATCGCCATGGTGGCAGTCTGTGTCTATTATAGCGACTCTAAGATCACCATATTTTTCTCTTATATTTTCTATCATGACCGCTTCCATATTTACAATGCAAAAGCCTCTATCTCCTAACACAACCCTTTGAGCATGATGGCCGGGGGGTCTAATAAGTGCAAAGGATTTATCCACCTCTTTATTCATGACAGCATGGGCAGCTTTGATAGCCCCTCCTGCTGATATAAAATGGGATTTAGTTAACCTAGACTCTACATCTGGTACACAAAAGTGAACCCTCTCAATATCTTTATTTGTAGCTATAACAGGATTAAAAAAACTGACTCCCTCAATATCTTCGATTCCCTCTTCAAACAGCTGATCTTGTGTATATAAAAGCCTTTCTTCCCTTTCTGGATGTGCGGGATCTATTGCCCAATCAAAAGCTGGAAAAAAGACAAGTCCTAATCTATTTTTAGATTTAATCATTAGAATCACCCCAAAGTTTATAAATTAGCCCTGGCTTTATCTGGGCTCTAACCCTTATATTTTGACCACTAGTGAAAAAACCTTTCACCATATTAAAGCTACTTCCTTCAATTATCTCAGGTTCTAAACCTTCATCGAGCGCATCAGTAGAGGTGATATGTTTGGTTAAAAGCTCTAGAGATTTTTCCTTGGCCTGTCGTAGATTAAAGTCTTTAGATATTTTCTCATATATGCCAAATTCGGGCACAGATAATTTTCCAAGGGCTGTATCTGCCTGCATGGTAATCTCTGTAGTAGGCCTTGCCAGAGCGGCGCCTATGGCATTTGCCACATGGAAATTGCTAGGTAAATGGCAGGGCAGGCCAAATTCTTCCTCTAAAGTGGGCTTTAAAGCATTAGCTGGTGCACCGATTATACCTATGAGTTCTGGTTTAATTTCAGGCCCGTGTAGCAATGCCTCTATGGTATATACTGGTCTATTATTTATATAGTGAAGTATATTATGCACTTCTTCCCTAATCATGCATCCCATAAGTTGTATAATTTTTGTAGCAGCCATCCCAACTGATAGCCCTAGTTTAAACGCTAATTTTTTTATTGCATCTCTAGCCTTCCCTTTATCTCCAATATTTGTAAGTCCAAGTACAATCATGGCATCAGTTGGTGTGGGCTTGGGGCCTCCCAATGCATAGGGATTGCCATGTCGTTTTGGTCCAATTCTAATTTGCCCATCTTCAATATTGATAGCACTATCTCCTCCAAGTCCTATGGATTTACTATATATAGCCCTAACAACTGTTTTATAAGATGCAATCTCAATTCCTAGAGGTTCAAACAAAGGAACTCCTTCAGCCAAAAAGAAGATATCTGTAGTGGTGCCGCCAATATCTAATAATAGAGCATCTTCTTGTGTGGATAGCATGGCATTAAGACCCATAAAGCTTGCTGCAGGGCCAGATAAAATAGTCTCTACAGGTTTTGTGGTTGCTGTATCCAAATTTGTGGTGCCACCATCGGCCTTTAAGATGTATATAGGAGCATCAACGCCCTCTTTTTTTAAAGACTTCTCAATACTTTGTGAAAATTGTTTGAATGTACTATATACTGCCGCATTAAAATAGGAGGTAAATACTCTACGGGGAAAATTGAGCTTTCCAGATATAGTATGTCCCATAGTAATATGAGAAAAATGCGACTTAGCCATGTTTCTAATTGCTATTTCATGATTTGGATTTCTAGTGGAGAATTTAGTGATTATTGCTAAGTTTTTTATACCCCTTCTCTCGAAAGAACTTATAGCTTGCTCTATCTCTTGTCTATCTAAATCCTTGACTACTTTACCTCTATGATCTATATATCCATCTATAAACACATTTTCATCGCCACACGCCAAATGATCATTTGGAAGGCCTGGCCCGCTTTGTATAATCATTCCTACAGCAGATATTTTGCCCTCTACGATTGCATTGGTAGAAACTGTAGTGCTTAGGTTAATTCGCTTTATTTTGGATTTATCATATCCGATCAAGAGTTTTTGTAGGGTCTCCCATATGGCGTTAAATTGGTCTTTCTGGTCCGTCGATCTTTTGACTATATTCAGGATCTTACCATTTTCTATAACAACAGCATCGATATGAGTACCTCCCATATCTAATCCAACAATCAAATTTCTGCCCCCTTATGATTTTATATTATATCTATCGTCTTATATTAACTATCTGTATAAAACAGGTCATCTCTTTACATTATATCCCTTTAAGGTGGCCAATATCAAGTTAACACAAAATAAAGCATGCAAAAACAATTATATTGTAATATAATATAGGATGGCTAAACGTATAATAAAAAGAGAGAGGGCAGTGATGTTATTTGAATGTATTACTACAGAAATTTAAAGAAGTTATTATAGCCGTGCTACCAATTACCATAATAGTCTTAATACTAAATTTTACTGCAGCCCCAATAGGGACAGAACTCATATGGAAATTTGTAATAGGCGCATTATTTATAATATTTGGGCTCACAATTTTCTTGTTTGGAACCGAGATAGGTGTGCAGCCTATAGGCCAGCTTATGGGATCTACCCTTGCCAAGAAGAGAAATGTCTGGTTAATAGTGATATTCGGTTTTATACTAGGATTTTTAATAAATGCTGCCGAGCCTGATCTGCAGGTATTAGCAAGACAAGTAGGAATAGTTACGGGCGGAGATATATCTCAGCTTAGCATAATAATTGCAGTATCAATTGGTGTAGGAATATTGGTTATGATGGGTATGTTGAGAATAATATTTGGAGTTGCCTTAAACAGACTCCTTACTATATTGTATATGCTTATTTTAGTATTAGGGATATTTAGTCCTGAAGGGTTTTTAGGTATATCCTTTGATGCAGGGGGAGCAACTACAGGCTCTATGACTGTACCATTTATACTGGCCTTAGGCCTAGGCATATCGTCTACCCAAGGTGGGAAAAAGTCCGAGGAAGACAGCTTTGGCTTACTAGGATTGGCATCAGCTGGGCCGATGATAGCGCTTCCCTTGATGGGCATTATATTTAGGACGGAGATAGTGTCAGATAGCCTAACTAATGCAGCTATGGAATATAAAAGTATTTTTCATTCTTTTTTATATGAAATACCTCCGGTTACTTTGGAGGTGACTATGGCTTTACTGCCACTTCTTATAATGTTTTTTATATTCCAAGGGTTGTACTTTAATCTTGCCAAGAAAGAAGTATTTAGAATTTTAAAAGGGCTCCTATATACATTTATAGGATTCGTACTATTCTTGGTAGGGGTGAATGCAGGCTTTATGGAAGCAGGGAGCGCCATAGGCTATGCAGTGGCAGCAACTGGAAACAACGTTTTGGTGGCTACCATAGGCTTCTTCTTAGGATTTACGGTTATATTTGCAGAGCCTGCGGTCTATGTATTGAATGAGCAAATTCAAGATGTGACAAGTGGACATATTAAAAAACCAGTCATATTATATACGCTATCTATAGGAGTGGCACTTGCAGTGATGCTTGCAATGCTTAGAATATTGATTCCTACCATTCAGCTCTGGCATTATCTATTGCCAGGCTATATAATAGCAGTAACACTATCACATTATGCGCCTACATTGTTTGTAGGAATTGCATTTGATTCAGGTGGGGTGGCCTCGGGACCGATGACTGCAACATTTATATTGGCATTTGCTCAAGGCGTTGCAAGGGCAGTTCCTGGAGCCAATGTATTATTGGACGCTTTTGGCGTAATTGCTATGGTGGCACTAACACCATTAATAGCAATTCAAACCTTAGGACTTGTATATGAGCGTAAATCGGGAAAAAGGGAGTTGAATTAAGTGGAATTAGAATGGCGTGCTGAAGATTATATTATGTTTTCGGTAGTTGTAAACACTGGAATAGGCACAAAGATCTTTAAAGAGGCGGAAAAAATAGGTATAATTGGAGGGACCGTGTTCTTAGGTAGGGGTACGGTAAAAAGTCATGTTCTAGAGTTATTAGGCCTTGACCAAGTTAAAAAAGAAATTGTTATTTTAATAGCACATAAAAGCCTTGAGGGTGTGATACATGAAGTGATAACAGAAAAATTCCACTTGGAAAAGCCAAATCACGGCATAGCCTTTTCCGTATCTTTAAATGAAGTGGTAGGCCAAGAAGAATTTGATCCATCCACTGTTAAGCGTATATCAGGAGGGAAAGATGATATGGAGTATGAATCGATTTTTACTATAGTAGAAAGAGGGCTTGGGCAAGAAGTAGTAGATAATGCTACAGCTGCAGGAGCGAGAGGGGCCACTATAATAAATGCAAGAGGCTCTGGAATACATCACGATACCACATTTTTTTCGATGCGTATCGAACCAGAGAAAGAGATAGTAATGATAATCATTGAAAAAGACAAATCAGAGAAAATAATAGATGCCATAAAAACATCAATGGACCTTGAAAAACCGGGCAAAGGCATTATATTTTCTATGGATATAAATAGAGTTTCCGGAATAGTAAAAGAGGATTAAAATAAGAATGCGACCGAGAGAGATATATCTTACGGTCGCATTTATTTATTATTCTATAACTACTTCGTATGTGATAGGTGCAGCTTTCTTTAGTATTGCAGACACACTGCAATATTGCTCTTGAGATAGAGTTACCGCTCTATTTAATTTATCTTCAGGCAGATTATCGCCCCTAAACCTATATATTACATGGATTTTGGTATATACCCTTGGGTGCTCTTCTGCCTCTTCTGCCTCAACCTCAATAGTTAGGCCATCTAATTCTACCTGCATTTTATTTAGCATAGATGCTACATCCATTCCCGTACAGCCAATTAATGCAGATAATAAAAGGGCCTTAGGTCTAGGGCCACGCTCTTCACCACCAACCTCTTTAGATGCATCCATCAATAGGGGAAAACCGTCAAGCTCCATTTCAAACCCCATATTTCCAACTAAATCAGCCTTTACTTTCTTTATAGCCATAATATATGCTCCTTTCTCAGTTTAAACATCTCTATATTATCTATAACCAGAAAGAGTAGATATAAACATATCAGGATATTTTATCATTTAAGGATATTGCCATTATTTATTAATACGGTATTGTAAAGGAATAGAACATCTTGATCTTTAAATTCTACAAAACTTCCAAGGAGTTTATGGTTTACATATCTAGTATCTATTAAGGTTATCTTGCTATAGTGCTCAAGCAAAAGAGGTGCAATGCTACTGGCAAAGGAATCTCTAAATATTATAAGCTCTCTATCAGTCTTAATATTATCGCCCATAATCTCTATTATAGGAGATGCTCCCCATAAAAACACATCATAGGAATCTACAGTGCCAAGGCTATCCTCATTGTATACAGAGAAGGGTGCATCTTTATCAATTGAGGGATCATAGTTATATACCTTTGCAGCATCTATATAGGGGTTTGTCCTATATATAAGCGTATCTGGTTTGGGATTTAGGGCAGATTGGCCATAGTAGGCGCCATAAAAAGGATAGTATTGTTTTTGGGTGTAATCCCCATCTTCAGGGCTTTCTTCTAGACCCATAGCATGGATAATTCTACTTACGACTTTATCTAGTTTCTCCTGTCGCCAATGCACATCTGTATTATAATAGTCATCTAATGTGAGGGTATCAAATATGTCTATATAGATTATATCTTTTATGTTTTCCCTCATCATATTTTCGAGCATTATATAATCAAGCCCAAGGTAGCCGCGCTTATCTGCTGCAAAATAGCTCTTATCCGGTATTATACTATAGTACACATTCATACCCTTTAGATATAGATTATAGACCGTATTCATATGATCGATAGTTTTTTGAATATTATGAGGTTTAATAGGATATTCTATCTTAAATAGATTATCATCTATTGTATATACATTGTTATTATCTAGTTTTCTGAATATATCTAGTTCAAAATGGGCCTTTATACTTCTAAAATTATCCCGGAATGGAAATTGATCCAGTGCATACTTTTCAAAATCCTCCATAAATTTGCCATTGAATATAAGTTTCATCGTTAAACTAGGAAACCGGGTTAATTTCCTTCTTTCACTATATGATATATCTTTTACAGGCGAGACTGCATTTATTATAAACATTAGAAATAGGAGCAATATAAATAATATTATAGTTATCTTATCCTTCATGGCTAAAACCTAAAATACAAGAATGGATTAAAAGAAGAATCCACCAAGTACCCTGTTATAACTATTATTAATCCTATATAGCATATAGGCTCTATTATATCTATTAAAATTCTCGCTATTTTTATTTTTTTAATCTTTTTTATACTTTTCTTAAGAAGGGGAGTAGCCCCCAGTATTGCTATAATAAATGTCACAGCAAAGCTCCTTACATAATAAATTGTTTTATCATCATATAATGGTAGACCAGAAAGGCCTAACATACCTTTAAAATGCATATAGATATCGTTCATACTTTCATTTTCGAATAGTACAAAACTTATTATCAGAATAAATAGTACATAAATATGACGTATAATAGCCGGTGCATTATCTACAAATCTATCTAAAAATAACTTTTCTAAGGCCACCATCAGCCCTAAAAAGATTCCCCAGAGGACAAAGTTCCAGCTAGCACCATGCCAGATTCCTGTACACAGCCATACAATCATTATGTTTCTGATCCATTTAAGTTTGGAAGTTCTATTCCCCCCGAGAGGAATATATATATAATCTCTAAACCACTTTCCAAGGGATATATGCCACCTATTCCAAAACTCTGAAATGCTTTTAGATATAAATGGGTAATTGAAATTTTCAGGAAAGTCAAACCCGAACATCTTCCCCAAACCTATTGCCATGTCGCTATACCCCGAGAAATCAAAATAAGCCTGAAGGGCAAAGGCTATGGTAGATATCCACAAAATCAGTACAGAACCCTTATCAGCCCCTTTAAAGATTGCATTTAGCTCCCCTATATTATTTGCGATAAGCACCTTTTTTGATAAACCAATTACAAATCTGCTTATACCAGAGGAAAACCCCTCTATAGTGTGAGAACGAGTGTTTATCTGCTCATCTATTGTCTTATACCTGACTATGGGCCCTGCTATAAGCTGAGGGAAAAGGGCCACATATGTGGCAAGATCTAGGGGATTTCTTTGTACCTTTGCATCCCCTCTATATATATCTATGCTATAGCTCATGGTTTGAAACGTATAAAAACTTATTCCAATGGGGAGAGTGAGCCTTAAAAGAGATATTTGAGTACCAAATAGCGCATTGAAGTTATCTATAAAAAAGTCAGAATACTTAAAAAAGCCAAGCAGCGATAAATTTATCACTATTGAGGCTATAATTGCCCCTTTGGCTACTTTGCTACCCCGATATCTTTCAATTATTAATGCATTAATATAATCCACTGCAGAGGAAAATAGCAATAAAACGGCGTATTTAGGCTCTCCCCAAAAATAGAAAAGTAGGCTCCCTATAAGAAGGGCAGTATTTTTTAGCTTATAGGGAGCAATAAAGTATATACATAGCATTAAGGGTAAAAAGTAATACAAAAAGCTTATGCTAGAGAATACCATTTAAGTTTTATACCTCGTCGTCTATTTTTTCAGGCTAAGAAAACTTGTATGAATATCTTCCGAGTTTTCATCCATTATCAGTATAACCAAATCACCAATATTATCAACTAATATATTGTCGTCTTCCACCCCTACACAGATCCATTTCATGCCATCTACATTTTCTTTAATATCCTTTTTAATCTGTTCTATGTCTGCATCTTCTGAGACTCTAATAAGTGCTATAGAATGGGCATGTGGAGATATAAGAGGTTCTGAGGCAATAGCCTCTTCAAATTCCACATCTTTAGTTCCCAAGAAATATTCTATATTTTCATCATCTATTTTGCTAATTTCAGTTTCAGGGAAGTCAGGATCAAAGCCATCATAAATCTCCTGCATTATATCCTCTAGGCTGCCCTCAATTTTTGTATCACCAGATTTCGCGCCTTGACTATCCGTACAACTCATCATACCTATACTTATTATTACTGCTAATACAACTAAAAATATTTTTTTCATAATTATCTCCTTTTCTAGATAGTTCATTATTTATTTATACATATTGTTAGACGCAAAAGATTAGGAAAAGTTTCATAAAGACTAAAATATCTGTATATATATGAAATTATTTTAATCTGGGTTATAATGGATACACAAAATATGATAGGGGTGCATATATTTGAAAAAGGTTCGTTTTGGAATTATATCCACAGGACTTATAGCTGATTTTCATGCAAAGGCCATATTGAGTGATGGTAGAGCGGAGCTTGTAGCAGTATGCGGACATACTAATCCTGAGAGAGTAAAGGAGTTTGCTAAAGAATATGGAATCGAGAAGATATATTCTAATTATAAGGATTTAGCTGCAGATAAAGAGGTAGACGCAATATGTGTATGCTCCCCCAGTGGGCTACATAGTATACATTCTATAGAATGTATGAAAAATGGCAAACATGTACTCTGTGAGAAACCACTGGATATAGATAGCGATGCTATGGATGAAATGATAAAAGTGTCCAAGGACTATGATAGGAAACTAGGCTGCGTATTTCCTAATAGAACTAGAGAGGGATTAAAAAAGGCTAAGGAGATCATAGATAGCGGAGAGCTTGGAAAGATGACTACAGTAGAATGTCAGTATAGGGGATATAGATCGCCAGAGTATTTTACGAGTTCTAATTGGAAGGGCACAAAGAAGCTAGATGGCGGTGGATGCCTGATGAATCAGGGAATACATGCAGTGGATACAATGTGCTGGCTTG
>JAAZLT010000231.1 GCA_012799205.1 Clostridiales bacterium | reverse complement strand
TAAAAGTCAAACCAAATTTTTATTTTAATACAGTAAATAAATGAGATATTATTATCAATTTCAGGAATTTTGTGTTAAAATATAACTATCATCAGGGGAATACATAAAAACATTATACAAGGGGGAGCCTTTATGAAACTTAATTATAAGAGAACTTTTTTTATTGGCCTGGCCTTTATGTCTATTAGCGCTTTTTGGCAATTATATGATAATATTATTCCTTTAATACTTAAAAATACTTTCGGATTGGGAGAGACTCTAACCGGCGGAATTATGGCTATTGATAATGTTCTAGCCCTTTTTCTACTACCTGTATTCGGAGCATTATCAGATAAAACCTCTACAAGAATTGGAAAGCGAATGCCCTTTATCGTATTTGGCACTATAGCCGCTGTAATACTTATGATAATGATCCCCATAGCAGATCTAAACAAAAACTTCACTCTATTTTTTGTATCCTTAGGATTACTTTTAATTGCCATGAGCAGTTATAGATCTCCGGCAGTAGCATTAATGCCAGATCTAACGCCTAAAGAACTTCGTAGCAAGGGAAATGCCGTTATAAATCTTATGGGCGCTGTTGGTGGAATGGTTGCTCTAGCAATGATAAGTTTGCTAATACCTAAAACAGGAACCCCTAATTATTCCTTGGTATTTTTCGGCGTAGCACTTTTCATGATTATTTCCGTAGTCATATTATTTTTTACTATTAAAGAAAAACATCTTTCAAAGAAAATAAATAAGACCACAGAAGAGGATGTCGTAGAATCTCAAGAAAGTACTGCAAATAGTCCTCACGAAATGCCTAAAGATGTAAAGCGTAGCCTTAATTTTATCCTTGCCTCCATATTCCTATGGTTTACTGCCTATAATGCTGTCACCACTGCATTTTCTAGATATGCTATAAATGTATGGGGATTAAAGGGTGGCAGTTTTGCAAACGCCCTTATGGTGGCCATGGCTGCTGCAATTATAAGCTTTATTCCCATTGGCATAATTTCCACCAACATTGGCAGAAAGAAGACAATTATAATTGGCATAATACTTATGTCCCTATCCTATTTTGCTGGTTTTTTATTTACTGAATATTCACCTATGATAAATATTGTATTTGCCCTTACTGGTGTCGGCTGGGCTTCTATCAACGTAAATTCTTATCCAATGGTAGTAGAGATGAGCAAAAGCACTGATGTGGGAAAGTACACAGGAATATATTATACCTTCTCCATGGCCGCCCAAATATTTACACCTATATTCTCTGGTTTTCTGATTGAACATATATCATATAGAGTTTTATTCCCCTATGCAGTAGTATTTTCTTTATTATCCCTTTGCACCATGCTATTTGTAAAACACGGGGACTCTAGACCCCCTAAAAAGGTATCCAATTTAGAACATTTCGATACAGATAACTAGCCAGAATGTTTTTATACCTTTATAAAATAATACCTAAAGGGGGCATCACATTGTTTATAATAATGTTAATAGTTATATTATGGGCTTTATATCTATTTTTGATAATGCCTAATGTTTTTAAGTCTCGAGATATGTCTGTATTTAAGAACTTCTATTTTGCCCATAGGGGCCTACATAGGGGAAGGGAAATCCCAGAAAATTCTTTAGCTGCATTTTCTCAGGCAATGGACAATAATTATGGCATAGAATTGGATGTCCAATTGACAAAAGATAGGATACCGGTTGTATTCCATGACTATTCCTTGAAGAGAATCTGCGACCTAGACAAGATGATCTACGACCTAGATTATAAGCAGATTAGAAACTTAAGATTATTTAATTCAGACGAAAAAATCCCTCATCTAAAAGAGGTATTAGAGTTGGTAAATGGAAAGGTTCCCCTCATAATTGAGCTTAAGACAGAAACAAAAGACATCACCTTATGTGAAATAGTAACCCCCTATTTAGATGAGTACAAAGGCGTATTCTGTATAGAGTCTTTTAATCCATTGGCTCTAAGGTGGTTCAAAAGAAATAGGCCACAGATTATAAGGGGCCAGCTTTCCAGCGATTTTGTTAAAGATGGCGAAAAAGGAGATAAAAGATTATACTTTTTATTAAAACATCTTTTGCTAAACTTTTTATCTAAACCAGATTTTATTGCCTATAATTACCTTTATAGAAAAGCGCCTTCTTTTGTAATAATTAAGATATTATTTAACACTCCTACAGTCGGCTGGACTATTGGATCTCAGGAGGTTTTAGCGGACATAGAGAAAAATTTTGATATCTTCATATTTGAAAACTTCAGCCCAAATGCATAGCATGTAGTATAGCTATTTAATCTATCCTTATAAATTTGATATATATTTTCTTATATCCGATGGCCTGAAAAAAGCTATTATTAAAACCGTGGCTCCCATTATAGCTGTTGTTCTATAAAGCGACTGAAATTCCATAGTAAATATATTCGTTTTCATATAGTTGCCGATTATTGGGCCAATCATGGTGCTAATCCCGTATATAGCACCAAACCAACATTCATATATGGTCTTATTTTCATCTGGTGTTAAGTTATAGCGATGCGTTGCAATCCCTACATTAAACCCACTATTTCCAATGCCCGCTAATATAGAGGCTAGGTATAAAAGTCTTACTGTCTCCTTGTTTATAAAGCTATATACAAAAAACTCTAACATTATAAATAGGCCAGTGATACCGAGCATTAGACCCACGCCTAGCTTTTCTTCCATCCGCCCCCAAAATCTTGTACAGCCTATCATCATTAAATAAGAAAGTACATTTATTACAGATATAAAGCTATAGTCAAGCCCTAAATACTTTATTTGATATAAAGATGTAAACGAACTAGAAAGAGTCGTAGATAGGTAAAAGAAGAATACGAATATAAGATAGATACCAAATTCCTTTCCCCTCACAGGTTCAGTAAACCTCTTCGCATCCACCCTTTTCTTTTTTGCAATTTTATTTGGGGGTTCATAGGTTTTAGAGAGTATATAGGCATCCACCAAAGATATGAGAAGACTTATACTATAGATCACTACAAATCCCATATAACTCTTATTAAATATATCTAAAAGCCTTCCGGCTATTATGGTAGTAAGTGTGAAGGATATCCTAAGGTAAAACATTCTAACATATATATAATTATTGCGTCTATTATGGGGTAGAAGGTTTATCATCCATACAATTATACCGGTGCTATATATGCCCCATAAAAGATTGCCTAATATGACCATGACTGATGCTATCTTTATCACTACCTGATGTGAAGGCAAAAATATAGGCAAATAGACAATAGAGCAAAGTAGCATCCTAGATATTATATTAAGAGATATAAGAAGCCTTTTTCTACTCTCCATCCTCTCGTATATTATAAATGAAAATAAAGATAATATAAGAGCCCATGCTCCTGCATTATTGAGTATTCCTATTAGAAAATCTGACGCTCCTAAGTATATAAAATAACCTGATAGAAACATGCCTGTTGTAAGCATTGTTGCTGCATTTATAAGTATACCGTCTAATATAAAATGTATCTGATCACGTCTTCGCTCACCCTGACAAATGGGAAATAGCCCCTGTATATACCTTCTTAAAATATTCACTCGAATACCTCCAACTGGCTATTTTAGGAAGCCCTCTAATATAATTTCCTCTGCCTCCTCTTCCGTAAACCCTAATGTCTCAAGCTTTAAAAGCTGCTCAGATGCAATCCTTCCTATTGCAGCCTCATGTATAAGCTCTGCCTCAGAGTGTCTTGCCGTTATCTCTGGGATAGATCTTACATCCGCTGTATCCATTATTATAGAATCACATTCTATATGCCCTCTGCATCTATTTAGGCCTATTAAATTTAGATTGAAAACCTGTTTAGAGCTATCCTTTGCAACTGACCTAGAGATAATTTGGGCTGTACTATCCTCTCCTGTAAGCTCCACATCTATTATGGAGTGAGCCTCTTGGTTCCTATCTGTAAGTAGCCTCTCTACTACTATTAGCTTTGCATTTTTATGAAGTTTTACTTTTGTATCTCTTTTTGTATAATCTACCCCTTTTATCTGGATCATTTCAATCTCTACGATGCCATCTTCCTCAACTTCTATATAGGTCTTTGGGTTTAAAGTCCTCTTGCCACTACCCTGCCCATAGTGGTTCTCTACATATTTCATCCTAGCTCCTTTGCCCACATAGAACTCATGGATTCCACTATGCTCAGATTTATTTTCCCCTGAATTGTGGATACCGCATCCTGCTACTATATATACATCAGAGTCTTTTCCAATATGAAAGGTATTATAGACCGTATCAATCATCCCTGATTGAGAGAGTATAACCGGAATATGAACGCTTTCATCTTTAGTACCAGGTTTTATAATTACGTCTATGCCAGGCTTATCTTCCTTTCCAATTATATCTATATTAGCCGTTACACTTTTACCAATAGCTGCCCCATCTTTTCTTATATTATACGCCCCTTGGGGGATATCATGAAGGTCTGCCACTCTTTCTAGTATTTGTCTATCTATAGCATTCAGCTTCATCATAAATAGCCCCCTTCTCACAATGTTCTATACATCTGCATTTAGCATCTTTTGATAGTTTTTTAAAGAAATTATAATTTGTAGTTATATCCGCTACCCTACCCTCATTCATAACTATCACCTCATCGGCAAGATTTAATATCCTCTCTTGATGAGATATTATAACTATAGCAGTTTCATACCTTGCATGAATATTCTCGAATGTCTCGGCAAGCTTTTGAAAGCTCCACAGATCTATCCCTGCCTCCGGCTCATCAAATATTGCAAGCTTGAGATCTCTTGCAAGCACCGTAGCAAGTTCTATCCTCTTTAGCTCTCCACCAGATAGAGTCTGATCCACTTCTCTATTCATATAATCTTGCGCACATAGGCCAACATCAAATAATAGATCGCATAATATAGTATCCTTATTGCCACCATTTCTAAGAGATAATTTCAAAAGCTTTTCAACGGTCATGCCCTTAAATCTTGGGGGATGTTGAAATGAATATCCAATATTTAACTTCGCTCTCTCTGTTATATTAAGATCTGTTATGTCCTGGCCTTCAAATATGATTTGCCCATTGGTAGGTCTATACATACCCATTATAATTTTTGCAAGAGATGACTTCCCGCTACCATTGGGGCCTGTAATGACATATAGTTTCTTTTTATCTAATCTCATGTGAATGTCATCTAATATCCTTAAGGGACCCTCAGCTCCCATAACATCCATAGTAAGATTTTTAAGTTCAAGCATATCATGTCCTCCTGTATTTATCATATGAGCCCGCTATCGGCAAAGCTAAAGTATTTATCTCCAGCTACAATTATATGGTCTAATATCCGTATGGATATGGGCTCTAATGCTCTTTTAATTTGATTCGTTACTTCTATATCTGCAGCAGAGGGCTTTAACGAGCCTCCGGGATGGTTATGAGCTATAAGTACGCTATGACTCTGATGCCTAAGTGCTGTCTCTACTATAAGTCTTGGGTATACAGCAGCCTGATCTATGGTACCCTCATGTACCAATGCTGCATGGTTAACTCTATTTTGCGCATCTAGGCAAATTATATAAAAAAGTTCGTATAATCTTCCTGCAAACAAAGATATAAGATACTCTCCGGCCTTTGTAGTAGAGGCTATCTGCGGTTTATCTCTCCATCTATCCTTAAAATACCTTCTAGCTACAGAGGGCATCAAAGACAAAAATACGGCCGAGTTTTTACCAATACCGGGTATAGTCATAAGATCAGCCACATCTGCCTCAAGCACGCCAGATAATGATCCATATCTGTCTATAAGCATATGAGCTAGCTCGTTTGTATCCCTCATAGGTATTGAGTAAAAGAGTAATAGCTCTAAAATCTGGTGATCCTCAAAACCATCTAATCCTTCGTTTAGAAAACGGTTCTTTACCCTATCTCTATGACCTCTATGCATTTTACATCCCCTTCCCATCTCCCCTTAGCATATCATTCTTCCAGCTATAATATAACATACTTTTATAGGCTACTCAACAGTCCAGCTGATTAAGTTTTATCTTAACTTGACAATGCCTATATACCATATAAGATATAATAAGGTTTATATTATTAAACTAATATTTTAATAAGAGGTGTTTATATTGTCTAATAATTCCGGTAAATCTATCACCACTATATGTATCATACGACACGGTCAAAGTACATGGAATGCAGAAAGGCGCATACAGGGCCAGATGGACCCTCCTTTATCCCCCCTTGGAAAAAAGCAAGCCGGGCTTGTAGCAAAGAGGGTAGAAAATGAGCCTTGGGACGCCCTCTATTCAAGTGACTTAAGCCGTGCTAGCCAAACTGCCGAAGCTATATCTCAATGTACTGGTCTAAAGGTCAATAAAGATCCATTACTTAGGGAGATATACCAAGGAAAAGTAGAGGGCCTCTTAGCTAAGGAGGCAAGAGAGAAATATCCAGACTTTGATGTGCCTGAAGTTGGAAGAGAGACAGCTGACGAATTAAGAGAGCGTGCAGTAAAGGCTTTTTGGAAAGTTATAGATTCTAATGTGGGCAAAAGAGTAATTATAGTATCTCATGGTGGTCTAATACGCTCATTTTTAAATACTATATTAGAGTCTGTTGCCGATTTACATATTATTAATACATCTTGCACAATGTTACATTGGGATGGTGAAAATTGGGAATGTGATTACTTAGCTGACGCTTCACATCTGGAATCGTTGAAGGAAAATAACTAACTTATATATACACTATAGAATAATTGATATATAATATTATAAAGATGCTTTGAGACTTCTCAATACGAAAAGGGTGGATAAGATGTACAAAATAGTGGAGATTAAAAAGTTAAATGACTTTGTAAAATCCATGGTCATAGAGGCCCCATATGTTGCAAGGCGATGCCAACCAGGTCAATTTGTAATAATAAGGTCCCATGATGATTCCGAAAGAGTGCCACTTACAATTGCAGACTACGATAGGGAGAATGAGACTATTACTATTGTATATCAAGAGCTTGGATATTCTACAAAGCGGCTTAGTACCAAAAAGGTAGGAGAGTCCTTAGAAGATGTAGCAGGCCCCCTAGGCGTTAAAGCACCAGTTGGAGATGCAAAACGGGTGCTTGGCATTGGTGGCGGCGTTGGTATAGCTCCCCTATACCCCCAGGTAAAGAATCTTTCTAGTTTAGGGGCAACGGTTCATACTATACTGGGGGGACGTACCTCTGATCTAGTTATAATGGAGGATATGTTCAAAGACTATTCATCTGTTACAGTGGCTACCGATGATGGAAGCAAGGGAATTAAGGGTACCGTAGTAGATGCTATGAAAGATCTTATAAATAGGGAAAAGTTTGATAGAATAATTGCCATAGGACCTGTTCCTATGATGCATGCAGTGGTAGACATGGCTAAAAAAGAGAATATTCCCACAACAGTATCCCTAAACCCTATTATGATAGATGGAACGGGTATGTGTGGCGGCTGTAGGGTGACAGTTGGGGGCGAGGTAAAGTTTGCCTGTGTAGACGGCCCAGACTTTGATGGGTTCTTGGTGGATTTTGAAGAGCTCAGTAGAAGGCAGAATATGTATAGAGAATTTGAGCAAAAGTATGATAGGGAACATCCCTGCCATATTGGATTGGAGGAGTAGTATATGGCAAGACCAAATATGAGCAAGTCTAAAGTTAAAATGCCCCTTCAAGATCCTAATATTAGGAACAAAAACTTTAAAGAGGTTGCACTTGGCTATACTAAAGAGCAAGCAATAGAAGAAGCCATGCGCTGCATAGATTGTAAAAATCCAAGATGCGTTGAGGGATGCCCTGTGAATGTTCCAATCCCCCAATTTATAAATGCTATAAAAGAAGAAAAGTTTGATGAAGCCTATAGAATTATTACCTCTCAGAATGCACTACCTGCAATTTGTGGCAGAGTATGCCCACAAGAGAGCCAATGTGAAGCTGTTTGTATCCGGGCGGTTAATGGAGAACCTGTGGCTATAGGTAGACTCGAAAGGTTTGCAGCAGACGAAAATATGGACATGCCCCATGAAAAGTCAATTCATGAACCTTGTGATATAAAAATAGCTGTGGTAGGCTCGGGCCCAGCAGGCCTCACATGCGCCGGCGAACTAGCAAAGCTTGGATATCAGGTTACAATATTCGAGGCACTTCATGAACCGGGCGGCGTATTGGTCTATGGGATCCCAGAATTTAGATTACCAAAAGAACTTGTAGCTAAAGAGATTGAAAAGATTAAAGACCTTGGGGTCGAAATAATAAAAAATGTGATAGTCGGAAAATCCATAACCATAGACGAGCTATTTGAAGAAGGATATAAAGCTGTATTCATAGGTTCTGGAGCAGGGCTTCCAAAGTTTATGAATATCCCAGGAGAAAATCTAAATGGTGTATATTCTGCCAACGAATTTTTGACCAGATCTAACCTTATGAGGGCCTACGATCCTGAAAATAACCCTACACCTATATATGTAGGAG
>JAAZLT010000230.1 GCA_012799205.1 Clostridiales bacterium | reverse complement strand
TTTGGATATTTAGATAGAAGACCTAGAGTTATCCCATCCTTAGTGCCATCTGAGGTCAATTCTGTACCATAGACATATATTCTAACGTATTTTATATTCTCTAAATCCGTCAAGCTATTTACTATAGAAACCCGTGCAAGCAGTAAATCTTCAGAATCCAAAAATTCAGAGGAAACATCAAGTACTATAAGGTCCTCACTTTTCTCTAATCCAATTACCCGCGTTGACTTATTTATGACACCCTTTAGAGTTGGGGACTTAGGCCCGCGTATAAGACTATTTATTACATGTAGCGCCTCTGACTCATCGGATGCATAGACTAATCTACGCTGCTCTATTACAAATTCACCCTCTTTTTCATCTAGAAAGTATAAATTAACATCCGACGACACTCTCATATCCTCATCGAGGAAGCTTTTATCATCCTCGTCAGAATTATTTTCATTGGTAGGTTTCGATTTATCCGGCCTTTTTTCCTTTACATCTAATCTATTGTCTTCTATATCAGGTTGAACATCTTGGCCATTTATATCATCTATTGGATATATTCTATAAAGTATTGCCAATATAGCTATTATAATAACCGTTGCCAACACAATAAATAGCCTTTTCACAATTTTTCCTCCCTTAATTTCACCATTCTAACCCCTTTATTATTTTCTCAATCC
Organism: Clostridiales bacterium; assembly: GCA_012799205.1. Classification (GTDB taxonomy): domain Bacteria; phylum Bacillota; class Clostridia; order Caldicoprobacterales; family Xylanivirgaceae; genus JAAZLT01. The sequence continues at coordinate 25,423 of JAAZLT010000230.1, read as the reverse complement.
ATAAAAAATGTTGGGCAATATTAGCTTCCAAATACCATTTTCCCTAATAACCGTAAAAACTTCATCCTCTATATCTTCTCTCTTGGCATCGCCATGTTTTATTATAAAATGGGCCTTTACATATGCCGTATTTCCATCCGATTTAATCTCTTCCTCATCAATAGGATCATCATCTGTCTCAAGGGATATATCTGCAGCATCCATTGTCCGCTTAAACTCCTCTATTGAAGGTATATCCTCTCCATCGCTGGTTTTAGAAGCAAGGAATTTATATACAATATCATAATTAGGCGTTCCTGTCATGGCTTTCAATACATACTCTACCGACCTACTTGGGCTCAATATAAAGTCTTTATCACGTCCTATAGCTGCCATAGGAGTCGTCGATTCTATACCTATATCCCTAGCTATTTCCTGGGCTCCAATATCTTCGTAGGTAGGCTGCCGATTTTCCACCAAAAACTTAACCTCCAAACCACCCTCTATATCAGTTAGAGAGTTCACTATAGAATACACTGACAATCTTTTCATCTTCATAAGCTCTGCATCCATATCCTCTTCAGATATATTTTGTTTTCCCGGAATCGTATTTAAATCTATATCCTCCTTAAAGGCTTCGTTCAAATTTACAAATATGGTATCTGTCTTTCGCGTTACATCCAATACCTGTACATCCGGGGGCATTATCATGAGCTTCTCAAAATCCTTAGGGCCCTTTAGATACTCCTCTACTACAAGCTGCTCAAGTGATTGCTTATCCTTATGGACTTCTCGTATTTCAGGTACTAGGAAGTCTGCAACCTCATGCTTGTAATATAGTGTAATAGTCACTTCTGTAGATTGCGGATCCGCATCTATATATAATTTATCCTGTTCGGGTTCTCTTTGATGAAATTTTTCCTCTAGGGCCTTTTCTTCATCCAAATCCCTAGGACTTGCACAAGATATCAGCAAAGCAACTGATAGAAAAACAAGTATTAAATTTTTATAGAACATTTTCATATTAAATTCACCTATATCCCGCATTCTATCATTTTTATACTCTATCAAACTTGAAAAATAATTATATCCTACAAATCTTACAATTCTTTTAAATAGGGATAACATTTTTGTAAACAGTCTGCTTGTATACAGTTTAGGCATCCATTTTGAGAGGTAATTCAACATAAAATGTGGAACCCTCACCCTCTTTGCTCTCAATCCGGATATTTCCTCCATGTTTAAGAACTATTCTATGTGCAATAGAAAGCCCAAGGCCAGTACCTCCTGTCTCCCTAGATCTAGCTTTATCGACTCTAAAAAACCTATCAAATACATTAAGTATATCTTCCTGGGGAATTCCAATACCTGTGTCGCTCACCTTTATTATAGCATTACCTGCCCCTTCATAGGTCTCTACCCAGACACTGCCACCATTTGGGGTATACTTTATCGCGTTATCCACTAGGTTTATGATGACCTGCTGGATCTGCATCTCATCTCCCTCAACTATAGGGTTATCCTTTCCGAATGAAGTTGTGAGTTCGATATCCCTTTTTTCAGCTAACATTTGTAATCTCTTTATACTCCTTAATATCAAATCCTTTAACACTATCGGTTCATGTCTTTCCTGGGCATAGCCTTCATCCATATGCACAAGGGAGAATAGATCTGTTATTATAGAATTCAATCTGTCTATTTCATTGTCTATATCTGTTAAAAATTCAGTGTATATCTCAGGGTCGTCAATCTGTGTATGCAAAAGTGATTCAGTTAAGATTTTCATAGAGCTAAGCGGAGTTTTAAGCTCATGAGACGCATTAGATACAAATTCATTACGGGATTTATCTAGATTTTCCAGCTTCTCACTCATTATATTAAAGGATTGTCCCAGACGTTTAAATTCCTCACTACCACTTATATTCACTCTCTGATCCAAATGGCCCTGGCTCATCTTTTCTATGCCCTGGGTAAGCTCCTTGATAGGTTGGGTTATAAAACTAGATATGACAAAGCTTATAATTATAATGGCTATACTTATAATTGCGGAATATAAGTTTAGCATATTCCGTATACGCGATAATAAAACATCTATATTAGAGAGAGAAGAAGATAAAAATACAACACCGATTACCCCGCCTTTATTATGAATTATGGGGGCATATGTGTACATCACGCGCTTTAAACTATTGTCATTATTCCTTATAGGGATATATAAATCCTTCGGATCTACCTGGTCACCTTTTAGTACACTCTCAAGTTCCGGAACGTCCTCGAGTATATTTCTTTTTAGCAGACTCCCTGCACCCACTACATTATATGAATCATAGTCTACTACACCTCTATTGTTTAAAACCAAAACTCTAGTAAATTCTGCCTCTTTCCTGGTCACATCATCACCTAGATCCTGGATGTCGAATATAACATCAGGATCGCCATTATAATACTTATTTGATATGGTCTGGGCTATTTCAATGGCATGTTTTTGTAGAGTCATCTTCTTGCCCTTTATCATATCGTTTTCAAATATTTCCATAATGGAAATATTTATAATTAAAAATCCTAGCCCAATTATAACTAGATATGCTAAGGCAATCTTCCAGCGTAATGTGGAAAAAGGCCTTCTATTTATCCGCAAAGTAATAACCTACTCCCCATTTAGTAAATATAAACTCAGGCTGGCTAGGATCCCTTTCAATCTTCTCCCTGAGTCGTCGAATGTGTACATCTACAGTTCTCAGATCTCCCAAATAATCGTATTTCCAAACATTTTCTAATAGGTTTTCCCTACTGAAGACCTTCCCCGGATTACTAGCAAATAGTTGTAGTAAATCAAATTCCTTAGCAGTTAAATTCACTTCTTCGTTATGCACTACAACACTTCGGTTTTCAATATTTACAATCATATCCCCTATGACTATCTCTTTATCATTTTGTCTATCTTCTTTACTATAGGTTCTCCTAAATATTGCTTTGACCCTAGCTTTAAGCTCTAATATATTAAAAGGTTTTGTAAGATAATCATCCGCACCATATTCTAGCCCTAAAATTTTATCCATATCCTCGCCCTTTGCCGTAAGCATGATTATGGGTATATTAGATGTTGCCCGTATTTGCTGTAATACCGCAAAACCGTCCATTTTGGGAAGCATTATATCCAATAGTATAAGGTCGTAATCATTATTTTTAAACTTTTCTATTGCTTCTTCTCCATCGTATGCTGCATCTGTTATATAGCCATCTTGTTTTAAACTAAAATTTAACCCCTTAACTATTGTCGGCTCATCATCCACTATAAGAATCCTTTTTTGCACTTTTACCACCCATACCTTTCCGTTTCGTTATCAAACCTATGCATATATTGTACCATATGAAATAGACGTTGTGAACCATTCATAGAGGCGTCAGTTTGTACCTATATTATCTAACTGTTATGGAGTCTTTGATTTGTTCAAATGTCTTAGCTCCTATGCCTGTTACTTTTGTAATATCATCTATAACCCTAAAACTTCCATTGTTTTCTCTATAGTCTATTATAGCTTTTGCCTTAGCAGGCCCTATGCCATGTAGCGTTTGTAATTGTTCAAGAGAGGCCCTATTTATATCTACCTTTGATATGTCCCCTAGTCCAGATGTATCTATCTGTATAATTTCCTCTTCTATTTCTTCTCCTATCTTAGGGATTTTATACATCCCTTCATCTTGCACCCTCAGTGCTAAATTTACTCTGTCTCTATCAGCGTCATTTAGCATACCGCCAGCCAATTCAATGGCATCTATCAATCTGCTACCTTCCTTCAGCTCAATCACCCCAGGGCTATGAACCTGGCCTATAATATAAATCTTGATATTTTCAGCTATATCTGTTGTATTGGCTCTATCCTCATCTTCAAATATATCATTTAGATTATGTCCACCATCTGTTGTGTCATCTAATTTTGCAGGATGTCTACCCATGTCTTTTAAAAATAGGTTGCCCGATAACACAATTATAATAGCTATTAAAATTAAAAACATGCTGGTTTGTCGTCTGCTTAAATTTAACAAATCCAACCACGTCCTTTTTTAAAATTTCATATTATGATATATTCAATAAAAATTGTATTTTTCCTCTTTTATTATAAAGATAAAGGCTTTAATATAAATCCATCTATAGCTTCATATAGTGCGTTGATAGTAATAAGCTAATTTTTACTATATACAAAGCATGTGATCTTCTGCTATACTGTAATATACACAGGCTTCACCCATTACTCTAACCTTTAACAAATACATAGATGAAAGGAGCAAGGACAGATTATATTTTGTATGTCCAATAAATATATGAAGTTTAAAACAAAAGTTATCGCAATATTATTAGCAGCATTTTTTAGTCTTAATTACACTAGTGTATCAGCTAGCACTATCAATACTTCCCAGTTATCAGAGCCCATCTTTTGTACTCAAGATCCAGATCCCAACATGCCAGACATTATAGCGGAAGGGGCAGTACTTTTAGATCTAGATACAGCAAAGGTAATGTATAGTCATAATATGAACGATAAATTTTATCCTGCGAGTACTACAAAGATATTAACCGCTCTACTTGCCATTGAATATGGCGACCTAGACGATATCGTAATAGTATCTGAAGAGGCCAATCTGGTCGAAAGAGATGGCACCATAGCCGGATTAGATCTGCATGAGGAAATCGAACTAGAGAAATTGATCTATGGTCTAATGTTACCATCGGGTAATGATGCTGCATATACAATCGCTGTCTATGTTTCAAGGAAAGTTACCGGAGATCCTGATATGCCCATGCAAGAGGCCCTAGAATATTTTAATGATCTGATGAATAAAAGGGCTAAAGATGCAGGGGCGAAGAATTCTCATTTTTCAAACCCCCATGGATATCATTCAGATGACCATTATACTACCCCATATGATATTGCAATGATAGCAAGGGAAGCTATGCAGTATGATTTTTTTAGAAAGGTAATATCTACACGTATGTATACTATGGAGGATTGGAATGGCTTTGATAAAGACGATCCAACAAAAAAAGAAATAAGATATTGGAAAAATACTAACCGTTTAATAGATGATAGGGATACCCAGTTCTATTATCCATATGCCACAGGCATAAAGACAGGATATACATCCAACGCAGGGCAATGTCTTGTATCATCAGCACAGAAAGGATCGCTACATTTGATCTCAGTAGTCTATAAATGTAATAGTAGGGAGGGCAAGTGGACAGACTCTACCGAACTATTCGAGTTTGGATTTGAAAACTTCACACCCAAGGTAATTGCGCAAAAAGGGGAGATTATAGATATAGCAAATGTAGCCAATCATAGTAGTGATGATAATGGCGTTGTAGGCCTAATAGCAAAAGAAGGCTTTAAAACGGTAATAAAAAAATCAGATATTGATAAGCTACAAAAAAAGATACTTGCACAACCAGACATACAGGCTCCACTTAAAAAGGGACAAGTCCTGGGGCAAGTATCCTATGAGATAGATGGAACTACTATTTTTAAAACTGATTTAATCGCAAGTAGGGATATCAAAGAAAAAACACTGCTAAACCCAAATATAATAAATAATAACTCAGATAGCAACAGTCCCAAACTGCAATTTAAGAATATTAAGGATATTCTAATTGTATGCATCATAGTCGGTCTATTCTTAGTAGTTCTCATAAACATCTTGAAAAGGAGAAGGAAAAAGCAGCATATATTCTTCAAAAGATAACTATTTAATAAAATGCTTTAGTCCCATGCCCGTCAGGACCGGCAATATTTAGTTGCCCAAATCCTCTGACGGGTTCTTTTGTGGCATCAAACTTTGGATCTGAGTATTTATAAAACCAGTTATCTAAGAGAGCCTTGAGCTCCTTTCGTATATGACATACATCTTGGTCATCTATTAAATTATCTTTTTCATAGGGATCTGATTTGATATTATAGAGTTCGTTTGGTCCATAGGGGTATCTATGCACATATTTCCAATCCTTAGTTCTAATCATTCTAACCGGTCCATATTCATCGAATACAACCACATTTTCCCTATCTAATAGCTCCTCCCCTTTTAAAATAGGAGTAAAGCTAGAGCCAGGGAGTTTATCAATTCCATCAAATGTATAACCTAAGTAATCTAAGAAGGTTGGCATTATATCGTATTGGCTTAAAAGATTTGTGTCTACAATATCTTCAGGAACAGATCCTGGCCTTGATATGATTGCAGGTATTTTGACCGAGGTATCATACATATTTAGGGGGAATGTCCCATTGCCTTTGCCCCATATACCATGGTGCCCCATGTTCATACCGTTATCTCCCATAAATACTATGAGGGTGTCCTCCCTTATGCCCATATCCTCTAGCTTAGATATTATCTGCCCAATTCCCATATCCATTGCGGTCACAGCTGCATAATATCCCTGTAATAGCTCTCTTCGCTTCTTTCCCGATCCCCTGGGACAGGTTGCTATTTGCCAAGGGTGAATTGGCTCATCCGGTACAGATTCAAAGGGGCAATCTGCGTAGGAATCATATAGATCTGCAGGATGATGTTCTCGTTCCCATGGTGAATGAGGCGCAGTATAGTGAACGCTTAAATAAAAGGGGTTTTTCTTTCCCTTTTGAGCATCCAAAAAACCTAAGGCATCCTCTGTTATAAGGTCAGTAATATAGCGGTCTTCAAGGACCACTTTACCATCTTTGACCACATCAGGCTTGAAATAAGGACACCCTCCCCGAGCCAATGTAAACCAATGTTGAAATCCTTTTTGCTTTACTGTGCTATTTCCTAGATGCCATTTTCCACTTAGACCGCAGGTGTAGCCATTCTCTGCAAGTATTTCTGTATACGTTGTCTGACCATCAAGATAGGATATAGCTTCTCTTTCATCCTGAAACCTGCCACTTTCTAACACCTTCTCGTCTAACTGCTCTATGTCCACATTTCCCGATCTAATCCAATCATGCACTCCGTGAGCTGATGGAATACGCCCCGTAAATATGCTGGCTCTGGCCGGCGAGCAGACTGGGGATGTGCAAAAGAAGTTGTCAAATCTGATGCCTTCCCTCGCTAAGCGATCAAGATTAGGGGTTCTAATTTCTTTATTCCCTGCACATCCCATAGCCCAAGAGCCCTGATCATCTGAAAGTATAAATACTATATTTGGTCTTACATCTATATCTTTTCTCATGTATAGCCTCCTAATATCCTGACATAATTATTTAACCACTATATTAACTAGCCGCTCCGGAATAATTATAGTCTTAATAACTGTCTTGCCCTCAATAGCTTTAGATACTTTTTCTAAAGATAAAACCTTATTTGTAATCTCTTCTCTATCGGCGTCTACAGAGATATTCACTCTATCTCGCACTTTACCATTTATTTGTACGGCAATTTCTATTTCATCTTTCACTAATGCTGCCTCATCGTGTTCTGGCCAGGCTTGCTCGTGCACACTGCCACTATGTTTCGTAATATGCCACAGTTCCTCCGTTATATGTGGAGCAAAGGGCGCTAGAACAATAATCAGGGTATCCAATGCCTCCCTAAGCGTCTGTATCGAATAGTACCTAGATGCTACTTTATCTTTGTAGTGATATATTGCGTTTACTAGTTCCATTATAGCACTTATGGCTGTATTGAAATTAAATCTCTCCTCTATATCGGTAGTTGCCCTTTTAATAGTGTCATGTATGCTATATCTAAGTTTCATATCTTCATTTGATAGCTTTGTGGGCTTATCATTTTGCTCAATAGAGTATATTGTCTGCAAATCTGTCACTAGTCTCCATACCCTATTTAAGAATCTTGAACTACCTTCTATCCCCTGGTCACTCCATTCTAAATCTCTCTCTGGAGGTGCAGCAAATAATACAAAGAGCCGCGCAGTATCTGCCCCGTAATGTTTCATAATCTCTTCAGGACTGACTACATTCCCTCTAGATTTAGACATCTTAACTCCATCTTTTAAAACCATTCCCTGAGTTAAAAGGTTTTTAAAGGGTTCATCTACAGGCGATATACCGCTGTCATAGAGAACCTTCGTAAAGAATCTAGAATAAAGTAGATGCAATATAGCATGTTCAACTCCGCCTATATATTGATCAACTTCCATCCAATATTTTACCTTATCATATGCAAAAGGTTCCTTCTCATTATGAGGATCTGCAAACATGAAAAAATAGAATGAAGAACATACAAAGGTATCCATTGTGTCCGTCTCACGCCTTGCACTACTCCCACATTTAGGACAGGTTGTATTTACAAAGGATTCATTGTTCTCAAGCAAATTGCGACCTCTATCTACAAACTCTACATCTGTCGGCAAAAGAACTGGTAGATCCTCTTTAGGCACTGGCACTATGCCACAATCATCACAATAAATTATAGGAATAGGGGCGCCCCAATAGCGCTGCCTAGATATTAGCCAATCTCTAAGCCTATAATTAATACTTCTTTTCCCATATCCCATCTCTTCAATAAAATCTACAATTTGTGACGAGCCTTCTATATTTGTAATCCCATTAAATTGGCCGGAATTTATCATAATGCCGTCGCCTAAATAGGCTTTTTCCATCTTATCACCCATTTGCTCATCCATATCGACAATAACTGGTATTATAGGCATGTCATATTTTTGGGCAAATTCGAAATCCCTCTCATCATGAGCCGGCACTCCCATTACAGCTCCGGTTCCATAATCCATAAGTACATAGTTTCCAATCAATATGGGTATCTTTTTATCATTTAAAGGATTTATGGCGTGCTTGCCAATAAATAGACCTTCTTTTTCTGCATCATCAGATGTTCTTGTTATCTCGTCCTGTTTTTCTACTCTTTCCCTAAAGTCCATCGCCTGTTCATAATAATCGGTATTCTCTGTAAGCTTGTCTACTAATGGATGTTCTGGCGCCAATACAATATAGGAAACACCAAATATGGTATCTGGCCTTGTAGTGAATACAGTTATTTTATCATCTAATTCATCTATGGCAAAATCTATCTCTACACCCTCGCTGCGTCCAATCCAATTTTTTTGCATAAGTTTTACCTTCTCTGGCCAGCCATCCAACTTGTCTATATCCTCTAAAAGTCTATCAGCATAATCCGTGATCTTAAAAAACCATTGTGCCAGCTCTTTCTTAATAACAGGGCTATTACATCGTTCGCATTCTCCATCTACTACCTGCTCATTTGCAAGGACCGTTTCACAAGAGGTACACCAATTTACCTTAGACTCATCCTTATATGCCAATCCTTTTTTGTATAGATGCAAAAACATCCATTGTGTCCACCTATAATAACTTGAATGACTAGTAGCTATTTCTCTATCCCAATCATAGCTTAAGCCAAGCTCCTTAAGTTGATCATTCATCTGACTTATATTTAAATCAGTCCAAACACTTGGGTGGATTTTATTCGCTATGGCAGCATTCTCAGCTGGAAGACCAAACGAATCCCAACCCATGGGGTGTAGCACATTATATCCGTTCATAGTCTTATAGCGGGCAATTACATCACCTATTGCATAGTTTCGCACATGTCCCATATGTAATTTGCCAGAAGGATAGGGGAACATTTCAAGGGAGTAATACTTGGGTTTTGAAGTATCCTCTACTCGCCTATAGACATTATTCTCTTCCCAAACTCTTTGCCATTTTCTATCTATATTTTTAAAATCGTAACTCATTTCCAATAACCTCCATTATCCGTTGGTAATTTATAGTCATTTATCTACTCTATTTTCTCTATAGGAGCATCTGCCCACAATCTTTCTATATCATAAAACTCTCTCTCACCACTTTTAAATATATGGACTATTATATCTCCAAAATCTAAGGCAATCCAGTCACTGTTTTTGTCACCATCTCTGCCTTTTAGATTCAAATTAAGATGCGATATCTCCCTGGTAAGGCCATCATATATAGCATTAATATGAGTCTGTGAACGCCCACTTGCTATTATAAAATAATCTGCAATCACAGTTAGTTTATGGATATCTAAGATAACTATATCTTCCGCCTGCTTCTCCCTGAGAACATCACCTATTTTTAGAGCCAATTCTTTAGATTTTAAAGACAAATTCTCCCCTCCAAAGTTTATATTTTCTTATCAGATACCAATGGGCACCCTTTTACTTTATATATCATCTTATCATAATATATGCAACTGGTACAATTATGATTATAAAGGGTACTAGTCGTATATCCGATTTTGATCTATATATTCTAATACAGTATCCGGCACTAGATATTTTACAGTCTGCCCCTCTTTTAAGCTTTCTCTAATATATGTAGATGATACGCCTATCAAAGGTCCAGACGCAAAGAAGATATTGGCAGAGTATATCCTTCTTAGGTTCTTTGCTTCTTCAATTAGTTCTCCATCTGAGCTGCCCCATCTTCTATATACAATAAAGGAACATTTTCTAAATAGCTCATCCACTCTTTTCCAGGTTCTTATCTGCAGTAATGAATCTGCACCTATTATAAAATAAAAATTTGCCCCTTCATAAACTTTATGAAGTTGTTCCATTGTATCTATGGTATATGTCTTGCCCGTACGATTGATCTCTATATCGCTAAGATTAAACCTAGGGTTATCAGCTATAGCCTTTTTCATCATTTTATATCTATGTGCAGCACTGGCTATAGATTCGCCAGATTTATGGGGAGGATCGCCTACAGGGATATAGATTACTTCATGTAAATCGAATTCTTGCCCCACTATTTCCCCCATTATCAAATGTCCTATATGTATCGGGTCAAATGTGCCACCCATTATACCTATATTTTTGCCCTGATATTTATCAACCATGCTCTTATGCATAATACAACTCCGACTGAATATTTTGGATTGAAAATAGAATCCACCTATATTATACACCAGATTATGTTTTTTAGAAATATGGCAATAATTTATATATGTAAATCTATCTGGAGGTGCTTGTAGTGCAAAAGTGGATCCGGCGATTCTCCAGTTTTAAAGATCGTTATAATTTTTATTCAAGTATAGCTGGGGATAAAAGGAGATTTATAGCGAAGGCTGCAGATTATGTACTTGCATCCTTATGTATAACTATAGGGTTTTTCTTTTTCCTTACTATGTTAATTAAACGGGTGATATTTATATATATATTATCTATGGGCCTATTCATACTATTTCTCTTCATATCTTATACGCGTATGAAAAAAGCGTATAAGACCCTAAAGATAAACACATATAAAAATATAGAGTCACAAAAAATAGAGGAGTTCTTAGATAATATATCGGTTGATAGTTTTCGAAATATTATTATAGAATTACTCCAAAAAAGCCACACCTTCTCCAGGCTTATCATAGAAGACGGCTGGATAGAGGCAGCAGATGGTAATATTAGATATGCCATAGCATATGATGTAGTTCAAGATGATAAAATGATAACCTGGGAGAATATTTATAAGTTTATACAAAGTATAGAACATACACATTATAGCCATATAATAATTTGTCATAATGGATATTCTGATAATGATATCTCTTTCATAAAGGAATCACTTAATGGTATTGAAATAATATTACTTGATAGAGAATACATAAAAGACCTATTGATGCAGTCTAATATTATAATGGAAAATAATGACCTAAGGAAAACAATTTCTAAAAAACATGAAATTTATAAGTATTTAACAAAGCTAAATAAAGGCATCTCAAAACGGTATATAAAAATCAGGAGCCTATTTATATACTCTCTTGCCTTCTTTGCCCTAAGATATATAGGCAACAAACATTCCATGTATTATACACTAATTTCATTCATATTTTTATTACTAGCCATAACATTTAGTATCTTGATTGCCCCATCCTCTAAAAAGGATTAGTCGTCTCGCAATAGCTAAGCTATGGCATTATTGGATATAGTCAAATTCAAAATCATCTACCCTTACGGTATCGCCATCCTTAATACCTCTTTCACGCAGCTCATCTATTATGCCCCTTTGTCTCATACTCATTTGGAAGTATTGCAATGAATCATAATCCTCTAGATTGACCCTGCCCATAAGCTCCTCTATAAAGGGCCCCTTAACTATAAATATATCGCCTTCTATCTCTATTTCATAATGCGATTTATCCTCCTTGACAATATATTCCTCCTCATCTGCCTCTACATAAGGCTCTATAACAGGAATAGCATCAAGTAGCTCCCAAATTGCCTCTAACAGCGGTTCAAACCCTTTACGCTGAATAGCAGATACCTGAAAACATTTAATGCCCTCTTTTAAAAGATATTTCCTTAAAGCCATAAAGTTTTCATCTGCATTTGGCATGTCCATTTTATTGGCCACCACTATCTGCTTCTTATCTGATAAATTATTACTATAGGCCTTCATCTCATTATTTATCTTCTCATAATCTGATATAGGGTTTCGCCCCTCCATACCAGATATATCGATGACATGCACTAGCATACGCGTCCTCTCAATATGACGCAAAAAATCGTGTCCTAGCCCCACTCCCTCATGGGCCCCCTCAATGAGACCTGGTATGTCCGCCATGATAAAAGACCTTCCACCGCTCATCTTTACAACCCCTAAATTAGGTTTTAAGGTAGTAAAGTGATAATTTGCAATCTTTGGTTGGGCTGATGTGAGAACAGAGAGTATAGTGGATTTACCCACATTTGGAAATCCTATGAGGCCCACATCTGCTATGGACTTAAGCTCTAATGTAAGCCAGATATCATTACCTTTTTCTCCTTCTTGCGCAAACCTAGGAGCCTTTCTTGTAGGCGTGGCAAATTTAGCATTGCCCTTTCCTCCCCTACCACCCCGAACAACTACCTTAGTCTGTCCCTCTTCCATTAAATCTACGATTACAATACCACTTTCACTGCTTTTTACCACTGTCCCTAGGGGGAGCTTTATGATAAGATCTTCCCCATCTCTTCCGGTCATCCGTTTTCCGTGGCCATTCATACCATTTTCCGCAATATATCTTTTTTTATATTTAAAATCCAGAAGAGTTCTCATACTGGAATCAGCTTTAATTATTATATTTCCTCCCCTGCCTCCATCTCCTCCATCAGGCCCCCCATGGGGCACAAACTTCTCTCTACGAAAAGATACTGCTCCATTTCCACCATCGCCACTTTTTACAAGTATCTTTGCCATATCAACAAACATTTTAATCACCTATATCTTTAGTAGTGTATGAAATAAGGATCTACTACCATATGGCGGCAATAGATCCTTTCTGTACTCTTCCTAGTTTAATACAGCAGCCTCATCCACCGGATGAACACTAACTTGTGTTTTGCGTCTGCCTTTTCTCTCAAATCTGATGACTCCATCGATTAGCGAAAAAAGTGTATCATCCTTACCTCTCCCCACATTGAGCCCTGGGTGTATTTTGGTGCCTCTTTGTCTTACTATTATATTTCCTGCCGGCACAAATTGTCCATCGGTGCGTTTAACTCCTAGACGTTGTGCATTACTATCTCTACCATTTCTCGAGCTTCCCCCACCCTTTTTTCTAGCAAAGAGCTGAATGTCGATTCTAAACATCTGCTACACCTCCATATCTTTTACACAAATAAACGAACTGTATTGAGCCTCTACGTTTTTTATACCTGTGAGCATAGTCTCCAATATTATATCTGCATCCTTTATCTGATTATGTGATAGATTTTCTGGTAATGATAGATATACATATCCCTGATCTATCTCATATTCAATATCAATATTAGAAACCTGCAACAAACCTAAAACTGCCGTCTGCACTATAGCAGATATGGCAGCGCATACTATATCTTTACCTCTCTCGTCATAATCTGCGTGTCCATTTACTACAAACTGCTTTATTAGCCCATCTTTATTTCGATATATATCGATACATATCATATATAATCAAGACCTATCAGGCATTAATTTTTGTTATTTGCACTTCAGTAAAGGGCTGACGATGCCCCTGGGTTTTTCTAGAATGTTTCTTCGGTCTGTACTTAAACACTATTATCTTTTTATCCTTACCGTGTTCTAAGACCTTGGCCTCTACTTTAGCTCCCTCTACATATGGGGCTCCTACTGTCAGGCCATCAGCTTTACTAACTGCCAAGACTTGGTCAAACTCCATAGTTTGCCCCTCTTGGGCTTTTAGTTTTTCAACTCTTAGTATGTCCCCTTCTTGAACTCTATACTGCTTTCCACCAGTTTTTATTACAGCATACATTGCGTGCACCTCCTCAATATAAGTCTCGCCGGATAGATGGTATCATATTTGAATTTTAAGACCATACCCGTGCGGATTACACGACTATTAATTTTACCATATACGTTCAACTTCTGTCAAACTATTTTGAAGTCTGTGCCAATAAAATTCCCTCTAACTCTGCTTGTCCGTGCAACGGCTTGATATTAACTTGTTCTAGATGGATATTTTGATCTGTAGTCACAAATACTCTTCTATTTAGGGTATTTTCTAGTATTTCTATAGTTTTGCCTCCATCTTCCAACCAAACCTTTTCTATATCAGGATGAACCTCTATTATCGCTCCCCAAACATCCCTTAATCTAAAGAAATCTTCTAATTCCTTTTCAATTTTTGCAATTATCATATTCTCAGAATAGACTCTGCCTGTGCCATTACAGTATGGACAAGGTTTTAATAGGGCCGCAGACAATCTGTTTCGTTCCTTTTTGCGTGTCATTTCAATAAGGCCAAGCCCTGTAATACCAACAACATTTGTCTTAGTCCTATCTTTGGCCAACTCCTGCCTGAGAATATTTATAACCTTTTCATTATGTTCCTCTATTTCCATATCTATAAAGTCTATTATTATTATGCCGCCGATATCTCTGAGCCGTATTTGATGTGCAATCTCTTCAGCTGCTTCGAGATTTGTCTTAAAGACAGTATCCTCTAGATTATGTTTTCCAACATACTTTCCAGTATTCACATCTATGGCAGTTAGGGCCTCAGTTGAATCTATCACTATATATCCACCATTTTTGAGCCATACTTTCTTTTGTATAGCCTTTTCTATCTTCCTCTCTATATTGTAATATTCAAATATAGGCATCTCCCTATCATAAAAGTTTACCCTATTAGTTAAGCCGGGTGATATTATCTCGACTAATTCTTTCACTCTATTATATTGCGTCTTATCGTTTATTATAAATTCATCTATATCCTGCGTAAATATATCTCTAACCGTTTTATAAACTATACTCTCGTCTTTATGTAATATACAGGGGGCTCTCCTAGTGGTCTCTATCTCTACAATATGGCGCCATAGTCTATAGAGAAGATCCAGATCATGTATAAAGTCTTCTTTCTGTCTATTTAAAGCAGCTGTTCTCACTATCAATCCCATATCATCTGGCTTGATCTCTTCGGCTATGCTTTTTAATCTATCCCTTTCTTCGCTATCATCTATCCGCCTGGATATTCCTATATAATCCACATTAGGCATTAAGACTAAATAGCGTCCAGGTAATGTAAGATGGGTAGTGACCCTAGCTCCCTTAGTACCTATAGATTCCTTGAGCACCTGCACAGTTATTTCTTGGCCGGGTCTTATACTTTCAATGACAGACCTTTTAAAATTCTGTCCAGATTTTTTATTGCTATATGTAAATTCAAATGCAGAATTTTGGGTGTCTATATCTCCTAAATACAAAAAGGCATTCCTTTCAAGCCCAATATCTATAAATGCTGCCTGCATACCTGGCAATACATTAGCTATCCTGCCCCTATATATATTACCCACTATTCTAAGGTTTTCTTCATCTTCAAAATATAATTCCACTAAATCTTCATTTTCCAATAGCGCCACCCTGATCTGATCATGATGTATATCCACTATAATCTTTTTTCGCAATTATTCAACCTCCAATCATTGCCGTGACTAGAAGGCTCTATTCTCTCTATGTAGTAACCCTCCTACAGTCATATCTGCGCCGTATTTTATCATTCCCTCTATGAGCTGGTTCTCACTGATCACTCCGAGTTTTTGCATCTTATAATCTATAACATTTATATAATGATACCTATTTGGAATAAACTTTTTCACAACATTAGGTAGAGTAGTGTCGTCTAATATCATTATGTACCTAGTATCCATAGAGCCTTTTTCCATCAAAGTATCCCGTTTTCTATAAATATCTCTAAATGCTATATAATCTGCAGCTTTTTTCTGATCTATGTTTGCATATATCAAAAAGGCTGCAATAATAAATATTGTGATATTAAACACTCCGTTAATGGCAGCATATATACCTGATACGATCAGGAATATAGATAGAACTATACCACCATTAGCCATTATATTAGTTGCCCTCTTAAGACCAATCTCTCTAGATAACATAGCTCTAACTGCCCTCCCTCCATCTAGGGGTAGGGCTGGCAATATATTAAAACTTGCAAGCATCAAATTTGCCCTTATAAAATCTTCATTTACATCTATTTGAAATCGCATGCTCAATGCCAGGTACACTATTACAACTACTGTATTTATTATGGGTCCCGCAAGTGATATTATAATCTCATTACCTGGATCTAGCTCTAAATAGGTTTCAATCTTAATAAGCCCGCCAAATGGATACATCTCTATCTGTTTAACTTGTAGCCCTAATGCACGTGCCGTTAATACATGCGCTAACTCGTGAATTAATATGGCCATGAATATAGTTAAAAGCTTTATTCCGAATCCTACAGTTATAAATATGGCTAACATAGCCAATAGCCATCTATTTACATATATCTCTATATCAAACAAAGTACCTATTTTCATGATAAGCCCTGTACCCCCGTTTATTGTTCAAATTGCACTACTTTCAAATACTTGCATCAAAATTTCTGGGTCTACAGGCTTTTTTCTATTCCACACCTTAAAATGCAGCGTAGGCCTTTCATCCTTCGGATCTTGAATTATTCCAATAGGCTGACCTATTTTTACATCCTCAGCCTTTACAACATATGGGGTAGAAATATTATGATAGACAGTTACTAGATCCTCACTATGCTCTATTGTAATTATATAATCACTATCATGCTTTAATATAGATATTACCCTGCCATCGGCAGCACTGACAATCTCCATCTCTCCCTCGCCTTGTATAGAGAGCCCTTCGGTTTCCTGGAATCTCTCTATAACTTTACCAGCAGCAGGCATGGCTAAATAAAGATCCAATTGAGAAGTCACTTCCGTCAAATCATCTTTGTCTGTAGTAAATACATCCTGAATTTTAGGAAGATATTTTTTAACCATATTCAGCTCGCCAAATAAGTTCTGTAATGCAAACTCTCTAGTAATAGCCGTCCTTACCGATCCAATAAGTCTTTGTGCCAAGGGTCTATCTACGGATTTAAGTATGAAGATAGTCATGAATATAATAAAAGCTATGATCGCCTTTCTCATACTACCAGATATTTGCCTTGTCTTAATCTTATTGATATTTACTCTCTTTGTATTCCTATATTGCAATCTAGATCTACCTATATTTTGTCTCCTTTGCTTATAAATCAATATCATCCCCTCCACTGGTAACAGTATATTTTAAAGAGGATAATATTATAACCCCCAACAGGACTAGAACTAAAACCGTATCTTATGTCTACGCATAGCCACGCTTATTACCATACCGTAAGCGGCCATATTGGTCAGCATTGAACTACCACCGTAGCTCATAAAAGGTAAGGGTATTCCAGTCACTGGCATTATACCCATTGTCATTCCTATATTTTCGAATATATGGAAAAACATCATAGTAGCCACGCCTATAACTATTAGCGAACCGAATCTATCCTCCGCCCTATTTGAAATAGCAACTGTCCTGAGTATCAGTAGCATATAGAGC
The DNA here is from genome assembly GCA_012799205.1 of Clostridiales bacterium. Classification (GTDB taxonomy): domain Bacteria; phylum Bacillota; class Clostridia; order Caldicoprobacterales; family Xylanivirgaceae; genus JAAZLT01. The sequence continues at coordinate 7,598 of JAAZLT010000230.1, read as the reverse complement.
AGAATAATAATAGCCCCGCCAATAAAACCTAAGGTCTCTACAGTCACTGAGAATATAAAGTCGGTATGCTTTGCCGGGAGAAAGTTAAGCTGGCTTAAAGTATTGCCTGTTAAAACCCCCTTCCCATATAATCTGCCTGATCCAATAGCAGTCATAGATTGTATCACATTATAGGCATCTCCCAGAGGTTCTAGTTCTGGGTTCAAAAGCACCAATACACGCTTTTTTTGAGTGTCTGAAAAAATGAATTTCCATGCAATAGGTATGCTCACTATGCCCGCTCCTATTAAACTAAATATAAACCTATAATCCAGTCCTCCTATAAAGAGCATCCCCGCTATAATTATTATATATACAAGCGTAGTTCCCATATCCGGCTGCTTTATGGTCAATATTAGTATAGGAAGTATCTGCGCAAGGACCAAGAACATACTTTTAAAGCTTCTTAAATTCTCTTTCTTTTCAAGGGCCTTCGCTGTGATCACAATTATTATTAGTTTGGCAAATTCCGAAGGCTGTATGGATACAGGGCCAATCTCCATGGCTCTTCTAGCATTGCCTGCTACCCTACCCCATTTGCTTACATAAAGCAGTAGTAGAATAACTGCTACATAGGCATAAGGTATCAGCGTTTTATAATTATTAAAATCTATACTTGCCATGATTACAAGCACAACTAGCCCTACAGCAACCCAAAGCGCTTGGAATTTCACGTATCTTAAATTCAAATTCCCTATTATCTCGCCTATAGATTCATTTCCCTCCATAGGTGAGCGCATAGCAATGCCTATGCCCAACATACCAAATAGGGATATTGTAATAATTAATATCACTATCCAAAAATCAAAATTTGATATAAGCTTTTTATCTATGGCATATCCCTCCAAGCAAGTTTCAACCCTCTGTCTATTATACCATATATGTACTTAGGTTAAAATAAGCAAGATTATGAAAAAGAGACTGCTATAATAGCAATCTCTAAAATACTAACTCTTATTCCTACCAATGTTTTTCACCTTTTTTATAGGAATATTAGCAATTAAAGTAGAAGTATATGTATCGTCATCGTTTGTCAATCTAGTAAGTTTTATATCCACACCATCTTCTTCAATGTCTATATAATGAGACATAACTTTTAAGATATCATTTCTCATCATGTCTAAATATTTAGGGGAAACATTGGCTCTATCATGAGTTATTACCATCTTCAAACGTTCCTTGGCTATGTTTTTACTCTTGCTGTCATCTTTGCTTAGAAACCTAAAAAAACCTCTCACATTTGCTCCCCCTTAGTGTGACTTATTCTTTTCTATACCAAATATCCTCTTAAATCTTTTCAAAAAGGATCTATCTTCATTAAGGTCCATTATAGGCACGTCATCACCCAATATCCTACTGGCTATATTTCTAAAAGCTTTTCCTGCCATGTGATCAAGATCCACAGCAACAGGCTCGCCCCTGTTTGTAGATACTACTATCTGCTCATCATCTGGAACTACACCTAAAAGATCTATACCTAATATTTCTATGGTATCCTCTATATTCATCATATCGCCTCTATTAACCAAATCTATTCTGAGTCTGTTTATGATCAGTTGAGGATTGATTATATCATGGGCTGTCAACATCCCAATTATCCTATCTGCATCCCTTACAGCTGACACTTCCGGAACAGTGACTATGATCGCCTTATTCGCACCGGCTACTGCATTTTTAAAACCATGCTCTATTCCTGCAGGACTATCTACCAATACAAAGTCAAATTCTTCTTTAAGCTCATCACAGAGCTTTTTCATCTGCTCCGGTACTATAGCATTTTTATCTCTTGTTTGGGCTGCAGGGAGTAGATATAATTCTTCAAAGCGCTTATCCCTAACAAGTGCTTGTCTTAGTCTACATGAACCCTCTATAACATCCACTAAATCATATACTATTCTATTTTCAAGGCCCATTACAACATCTAAATTTCTAAGACCTATATCTGCATCTATAAGTACAACCTTCTTGCCTGCAATCGCTAAAGAAGTACCAATATTTGCAGTTGCAGTTGTCTTTCCCACACCACCTTTACCCGATGTAATAACAATGACTTCCCCCATATGTATCTCCCCTTCCTATTTAAGTGGTTCTATTACAAGTGTATCGTCTTTTATATATACTATCTCTGGATATACAGGGTGCATATCATCTTCTGGCGGACGGCTTATGAGGGTAGCAATACGTATCTGGGTGGGCTGTAATCTAGTACAAACTATATTGGCATCCCTATTCCCAGTAGCACCCGCGTGGGCGAGTCCTCTCAATGTGCCAAGCACTATTACATTTCCACAGGCTATTATCTCTGCCCCAGGATTTACATCTCCTAAGACTACTACATTGCCCTCATAGAAGATTCGTTGACCATTTCTCACTGTGCCTTTTATAAAGCGCGTCATACCTTCATCTGTTCCCGCAAAGTAATCCTGACTCTTTCCCTTAGTAGATAGCTGGCTGTTAAAATTGACGCTTCCAATGTCAATCTTTTTTGAGATAATTTCTATTAGATCACTCTTCTCATTAGAGTTTAGAGCCTTTCCTGTAAAAATTATATTTATGGTGGTGCTGTCAAAGAATTGTGCACCTGATTCTATCTTTTTAAGTATATCCTTCTTAGCTTCGTCTAATTCTATATTATCCTTTATATGTATTTCAAGCCCTTGCCGCGTTCCTTTAAAAAGTACCGAATTATAGTTCAATTTAAACTCCTACCCCCTGAATTACGTTATATGCCTTATACAATATTCGTCATATAATCTGTTATTCCTGCAAAATTTGATATATATTTCTCTACCTTTGTAGCTCATATATATTCCCAACATCGCGTTCATGGGTCTCATCCTTAAGTCTATAGTATTCTTCTATTATCTGCCTAGCAATAGGCGCTGCATTGCCTGCTGTACGTCCATTTGGTATAGCAACTACTACTGCTATTTCCGGTTTTTCGTAAGGCGTGAAAGCTACAAACCATGCGTTATTTTTCTCCTCATTACTTTTATCAGTAGTTTGGGCTGTACCAGTCTTACCCGCCAAGGTTATCTTAGGATCTAGGTCTGTAAAATATTTTGCCGCTGTTCCGCCACCACCTCTTCCGCCAGTTTCGTATACCACCTTATGCATACCTTCGTGAATAGCCTTCATATGCTCTGGGTCTATATCTAATACGTTTAATATCTGTGGCTTTGTATCCCTCACTATATGGGTGGTCATGACCTTTCCGCCATTTGCCAGGGCTGCTATATATCTTGCCATACCTAAGGGGCTTACTAGGGTATAGCTTTGTCCAATCCCCGTTATAATGGTATCTGCCTCTATCCATCTTTTGTACTTAATCAATATCCCTCTAATCTCATAGCTGGCATTTATCTTATCATATAGCCTTCCTTGTTCCGATCTGCCCGATAGATCATCGTATCCATCATTATCTGAATCTTCAAACTTAAAATATCCCATATCATCTAAAAGCCTTTGTATGCCCTTTGTATCTAATATGTAATCATAGGTTATCTCATAATCTGCTAACCTTTCTATGCATTCATCTCTCTCCTGTCGTTGCTCATCTGTGGATATATCCTTAAAGTAGCCATATTTATTCATAACTTCCTGTATGAGTTCTTGCCGTAAATTATACCGCTCTCTTTGCCTTTTGACCTTTTCATTGGCCACTATATTATAGTCTTCATTAGGTAACAATATCTCAAGACCTGTAGGAGCTGTCAATCCAAATAGATCTGCCCATTTATTAATTCTATCTATACCTAGTCTGTCTGAGAGCTCAAAGAAAAAATAGTTGCAAGAATGTTTAATGGCATCTATTACATCCTCTTCCCCATGTCCTCTCTTATTAGCACAAGATGGAGGATTCTTTTTATTGTATTTCGTATAATAGACTTCATCTAATATAGTCTCTTCAAGTGTAATTTCATTTTCTTCTAAACCAGCCACAGCTACAAGCATTTTGAATACAGAGCCTGGGGTCATTCCTCCCTTAAATGCTAGAGGATATAGAGGCTTTGCCGGATCCTCATTCAGTTGTTCATAGTCGCTACTTTTAATCCCTCCGGAAAACAGATTTAAATCATAAGATGGATAACTTACTAGGGCTAATATCTCTGATGTATTTACATCTAATACTACAGCTGCTCCACTATTTGCAAGGGGTGCAATATCTTTTTCCCCATCATAAGGGGGTAAACCCTGGCTCATGTTATATATCTGGGTTTTAAGTATATGTTCTGCAGACTTTTGCAAGCGGCTATCCAGTGTAAGCACTACATCATTACCATCCTCAGCTAACTCTTCATCTAATACCTTTATAATCCTACCCGATGAGTTTATCTCTGCTAGTAGCCTGCCTTGTTTTTCTTTGACATTGCCTGTCAGCCGGTCCTCATAAGCTGCCTCAATTCCTGATATTCCTATCATATCTTTGGAAATATCATAACCCTTTTCCTTATATAGATCTGCCCTCTCCTGCGGTATCCTGCCTACATATCCTATAATATGGGCTGCCGTCTCTCCCATAGGATAGTAGCGACTTGTCTCCATAACGGAATGAACCCCTGGCAGTTCTGGAGCAAAAGTCTCTACCAGGGCCACAGTCTTTTCATTGACGTCTTCTGCTACCCTAATGGGCGCGTATTCTTTATATCTATTTAAAAATATATCCACTCTAAAACTGATAATCTTTCTAGCTAGCTCCACATCTATATCATCATCTATAGAAAATTGTTTTTTCAGGTAATTAAATGCTTCTTTTGCATTTAAGGGATCTGCCGATTTTATACCCACATCCTTAGCCCATCTTTCGTAGCGGTTAGCCCGAACTTTTGGATCATCACTACCCCAGTTATAATACAATCCGATACCTTTTTTATATTTAATTGGCAGATTATCTACTACATTATCTCCGTACCTTTCTATTAGGGGCACTAGCTTGGCTAGCATCTCGTTTTTTTGCTTAGATGTAGCTGGTAAACTGCGATTATCTAGCTGTAGCACATATATCTGCCTATTTGTTGCCATAGGGACACCATTTCTATCTAATATTTTACCCCGAGTGCCCTGCAATGTAAGCTCCACAGTCTTACGTTCTTGCGACATGGCATAATAAGCTTCTCCTTTTTTTACAGTCAAATCTAATAATCTAAATATCAATACCGAAAATAGGATTATACACAAAATATTATATATATATAATCTGGCCTTTAGCCTTTTTGGTTTACTCATAGGATCACACCTCAAACTTATTGTACCACACTTTCTTCCAATTCAAAATAGTGCTCATAGATTTCTCGACATACAAGGGCTGCATATGATCCGCTCCCCCCCTGCCCTATCATAATAGCTACGGCTATCTCTGGATTATCAAAAGGTGCAAATGATACAAACCATGCATATGGATCATGTCCCTTAAACTGTGACGTTCCAGTCTTTCCGCCAATCTCTATGGGAAAGTCTCTAAAATATCTAGAACCTGTCCCATAAATATCCTCATAGCTATCCGAAACCACAGCTCTCATACCCTCCATCAGTGCCTTATGGTTTGCAGAATCTATAGATATAGTACCCAATATCTGTGGTTCATTTCTTAATATAGTATCTCCATCAACATCCTCTACTCTATCTACTAGGTATGTCTTATATCTAGTGCCTCCATTGGCCAAAGTCGCCATGTAGCTAGCCATTTGTATGGGAGTAAATGTATTCTCAGCCTGACCAATCGCAGCGCTTAATGTCTTACCTTCCATCCATTTATTATCATTTATATACCTATAAAATATATCATAGGCCTTTTGTGTCCCTATATCAATATTCAATGTTTCAAGGCCTTTTTCTATAGTCTTCCAATCGCCTGTATCTACAAATTGTTGTGCAGTTTTTCTATATGATTCTTTTTGTTCATTGTCCAGCTCACCCCAACTATGACCTGCTGCATCAGCTAGGCGCAATGACACAATATTTTTAAGGTATTCATTTGTATGCGTCTTTCCGGCTACTACACCTTCAGCCTCTCCAGGTAGCTCTATTCCGGTCTTTTCACCAAGTCCAAACATCCGGGCATATTTTTCTATCCTATCTATTCCTAAATTATGTCCTATAGTATAAAAATAATAGTTGCATGAATCCCTAAGGGCGGATATTATATCCTCTGCTCCATGGGTACTTCGGCTACTGTGCCACAACCAGCATGCAGGGCCATTTTTAGATACCTTCGTATATATGCCCTGATCTATAATTTTAGTTGACGGGGTTATTATGTTTTCTTCTAAGGCAGCCACGCCAGTCAACATTTTAAATATGGATCCTGGCGGATACGCCCCCCTTATAGCAAGGTTAAGCATAGGTCTGGGTAGGGTAGGATCCAAGTCTATCTCATCGGGGTTATTTTTCTTTTTATACACAGGATTATATTTACTCCAAACCTCATTATCTATACTTCCTGTCACAGAGAAATTCGGATCAAATGCTGGCTCATTTGCCAATGCCAATATGGCTCCAGTATTTACATTGAGTACAACAGCACTACCTATATTGGCATTTGGGTATGCTTCACCCATCTCACCTGATCTTATCTTTGCCATAGTATCTTTGAGTGCATTCTCTGTAGCCTTTTGCAATTCTAAATCTATAGTTAGATACACATTATTTCCCGGCACCGGCTTTTTTTCCTCTAAAGTTCTGATGGTTCTACCTAAGGAATCCACCTCTATACGTCTTCCCCCATCAATACCGCGCAAATATTCCTCCATCACCATTTCCATCTCACTTCTACCTACAAGATCTACAGATGGATTGTAATTGTTCTCTTTATAATATCCTTCAGGCCTATTCCACTCCTCCTCTGTTATCTTCCCTATATAGCCAAGTATATGGGATGCGGTTTCTCCATATGGATAATCCCGTATAGATGAGGGCGATACAACTACACCCTTTTGCTCGCTACTTACCTCTTCTAGGGCAGTAGCTGTATCTAGGTCTATATCTCTAGCTATTGTAACAGGTCTATACGCCCTAAAGCCCACAAGTTTCATCTCGTTCCAGATATTGAGTATACTAAGGCTTTCATGTATTGTATATTCTTCACCTATACCATATATTTCTCTAAGTTTATTGAATGATTCCTCCGCTGAAAGTTCTTGTTTTAATCTGTGCATACTCTTCCAATCTTCTTCTTTTTTGCTAATCTGTGCCTTACTAAGTTTTTGACTGTGTTTTTCAGCTTCCCAATTAAATATAATCTTCCCATTACTATCGAGCTTTAGGGGCAAATTATATTGGATCTGCCCACCGCGGCTTTCTATTATATTTATTGTATTTAGTATAGATGCGTTTCCATCTCCCTGCATAAGTTCATAATAATAAAGATCCACATCAAAGCTTAATCTGTTCCATGCGAGTTTTTCCCCATCTTGTGAATATATAGTGCCGCGCATACCTTTTTCAGGAATGATACGTGTGATCACATCTTGGGAAATAACTGCATACTCATCACCTAGGGATAGTTGCAGATAGGCAAGTCTCCCAAAAAGTGCCATAAATAAAAAAAAGAATAGTATCCC
>JAAZLT010000229.1 GCA_012799205.1 Clostridiales bacterium | reverse complement strand
TTCTAACAAAGTTGGGTCCTTTTATCTATAGGAAATCTTCACTTTTTAAGTGAATGGTAACATCAGTGGCAACGCATTGCTTATACGGCATAGAAAACTATCGAATTAGTTCTATGAATAATTCAGGCTTAGTTGTTATAAATAAAAGCCCTACAATATGCGATCGTAGGGCTAACCTTGTTATAAGAGATAGAATAGGAAAAGTACTAGAGCAGGCGACAAAGGATCTTTAGGTCACCTTTTTAGTAATATTGCTATGCACAAAATATAGTTCTGCCTTAGAGCAAGGCTCTCCTGTAATCTCTTCCCATACAAGGCAGTAGCTTTTAAGCTGCGGAGTATAGTATTCTACTAAAGAGCTAATACCCAACTCATCAACCACCCTATCAGTTTTATAATCCACTACTACCCATCTGTCCTGTTCATCTTTATAGATTAAATCTATAACTCCATTTAGCATAACAGGAACCTTTGCATCTATCTCTAACTTTTCCAGTATCTTATGCTCTGGATCCAGCCTTAGAGCAAAGGGCATCTCTGGATAGACGGCTTTAGCTTCAGATAGGTTTGACCAAAGTTTTGATTGTTTAAAATTTTGTATAATATCTTGCATCTCATCTACTCGGTCTTGAGCAAAACCATATTCCATAAGTGCTATATCTATTATACTATCTATATCCTCTCTGCCTTTTATCAATTCTTCGAACACTTGATGGACAGCCAGGCCCCAATCTTTGCCGCCACCAGCCTCTCTTTCTATCTGGCTATAGGAGTATGTTCTAAGTCGCTTTTCTGTATTTTCGGTCTCCTCTATTTCACTATCTAGGCTTACGCTGCCCTTACCCCTTATATCCGAAGGAGCCTTAATAAGGTATGTCTCCTTCTTCAAAGCTTCATTCCAGTCTTCATCAAAGTCTTCACCAAACAGGCTACAATCCGCATCTTTTTTAGATTGCTTGCTGCACTCTCCCTTAGTTTTTTTAGGAGGTTCATCTATTGGTAAAGCTATGCGCATATTTTCAGTTAGGAGTCGCGCCCAAGAACTTTTTTTTGACTGTTTTTGAACCCCCTGTTTAGCTGCCTCCTCTAGCCCTTCAGTAGCAAGGTCGCTTATTATGAGCATCTCTTCTGCCCTTGTAGCTGCCACATAAAGTAGCCTAGTCTCCTCTGCCTCTAGATATTTCACTTCCTCATTAAAATCATCATTCCAATTTTCTGGCTGCGCAACGCAACGTGTTCTACGGCCCCAAGGTACATTTATTGCATAGGAGCCAATTGTATTATTTCCTAATCGCTGTATATGCAAATTAGGGCGATTAGTGGTACTCTGGATGGGGTTTGCTAAAAATACTATCTTTCCCTCTAAGCCCTTGGCTTTATGAAGATTCATAAGCCTGACTATATCCTCTGTATCTGTATCAAGATTGAGCTCCTCTTCCATAGTTTCACAGTATATTCTATCAAATAGATTGGCAGCTATATAAAAATCTGTTCCTTCATCTCTTTCCGCAGCCCTTATATATTCCAGGATTTGATATATATAGGATATAGTATGTTCTTTCTCCGGATCTCTATAAAGATATGGTATTAAATTTAAATCCTCTATTATCTTCTCCATTGCAAGGGAGGGCAGCATCTGACCTGTCCATTTTCTGTATTCTATAATTTTCTCCCTTGCCATATCGTATATGCTTTTAGTATCTTCCTCTTTCTGCTCTTTAGCTATATATAGGCCAATATATTTATGTTTTTGTTTAGCCTCATATAAATCTTGATCAGTTAGTCCAAAAAACATGCCCCTTAGTACAGCTGCAAACAATATATTATCATTGGGATCTGATAAAAATCTAAATAGCTTAGATAGCTCCCCAATTTCTATGCAATCGCCTAAAGAGCTTGCCCCGCTTATTTGAAAGGGGATATCTCTTTGGCGCAGTGCATCTGCATATAAATTCATATCCGATTTAAGTCTTGTAAGTATCAAAAAATCTTTTGGCCTATATTTTCCTGAGGCCATAGCCTTTTCTATATAAAGGGCAATCTCTTTTGCATCTTCTTTTATGGTCTCGTTAGTGTCGATTCGGTTACCCGTACTAAAACGCGGCCTTACCTGCAAACAATATACGCCGTGATCGCCTTTTCCTTTCTTGCGCGATTCCATTGGTGTATAGGATGCCTGATAGGGAGCAACATTCTTTGAAAACTCATCTTCAAATATAGGGTTTAGATAATTAGAAATAGGGGCCACTGTCCTAAAGTTAGTCTTTAAAATTAAAATTTCGCCTCCACTTTGTTCAATGAGCTTTCCGACTAGATTATAAATTGATATATCAGCCCGGCGAAATCTATATATGGACTGCTTTGGATCGCCAACTACAAATAGGGAACCAGGCTTAGGCTTGAGCTCTTGCCACTGCTTTTCATATATGTCTTCGCCTGTCAGATAGAATATAATTTCTGCCTGTATAGGGTCTGTGTCTTGAAATTCATCTACTAGAAGATGTGAATACCTGTCGGCAAAATAGGCCCGCACCTCAGGATTATCCCTTAGAAGATCCCGCGTCTTTAAAAGGAGATCCTGAAAACTTAGGGTAAACTCTTCATGTCGAATGCTATGATAATATTCTGCGCATGATAGTGCAAACCCCATGGCCTCATAATGACAATATTCTCGCCACTTCCCTAATACGGCTTGTATATCTTGTGCCGAGATGTTTTTTATCTCATCCAATATTTCCATGGCTACCTTTGCTTTATCCCCCCATTTATATTGAGTAACTTTAAGGGAGGTAATCCGCTCGAATAAACGAAGAAGTTCTAACTCCATTAGATCATTGGGCTTTACATATTCAATTATATTATAAGCTTCAAATACTCTCTTTTGGACATCTCCCCAGCCTCTTTTAGGAACCTCTGTAGGCATAATTGCATTCAATTTATCTATCTCTTGCCTCAGCTTATTTGCAACAGCATTTAAAGGCGGCTTCGATAGCCTTATTCGTTTAAAGTCTACATCTTGATGCTCGCTTAGTTCCTCAAAGGCCCTTTTAAGCAGATTAGGGTCAATACCCATACTCTCTAATCTATCATACTCTCCTTGCTTTTTTTGTCTCATATCTTTTATATACTCAACCCACACCCTGTCTTTAAGCATTCTATCTTGACTATCGTCCATCATATCAAAGTTAGGATCTACCATAGCCTCAATTGGTCTTTCTCTTAAAATATTGCCACAAAACGAATGTATGGTATCAATAAAGCAGTTCTCTAGATTCGTCAATCCTGATAATAGATTTGCCCTAATATTATTATCCTTTTCATCAGAAATAGCATCCTCTAGCTCTAATTGAAATCTTTCACGAAGCTCCCCCGCCGCTTTACGAGTAAAAGTAATGGCCACTATGTTTTCACAGGGCACCCCATTTTTAACTAGACTTATCATACGGCTGACAAGGCTATAGGTCTTACCTGATCCCGCGCCGGCCTCTACTAAAAAATTCTTATCCAACACATTGACTATCTTATCTCTCTCTTTTTGATCAGATAAACCTTTGCTCATTTAATCCCCCTCATTTCCTTCAGTAGTTCCTTAAGTTTTTTAGATATATCCGCTGATATCAAATCTTTATTACATACTTCTTTATAATCACAAAATGTGCAATCCCTATCATTATCTGTCAGTACAAACTTTCCTTTCTCAAAATTTTTAATAAGAAAGCTTAATATTTTCATATGGTTTTCCTTATATTCTGCA
>JAAZLT010000228.1 GCA_012799205.1 Clostridiales bacterium | reverse complement strand
TTGAAGAAATAGCTTTCCTCTTTTACCAGCTCTACCTCCCTATTACAATCAGGGCAATTACCATCGGCTAGCTGAATCTCAGTCCAAAATGATTCACAGGGGGTACAGTACCAACCTTCATACTCGCTTTTGTAGATATCTCCCTGGTCATACAATTTTTTAAATATCTTTTGCACTGTCTTTTGATGCTCAGGGTCCGTAGTTCTAATAAAGTGATCGTAGGATATATCAAGGGTTTTCCATAAATCCTTGATACCAGCCACTATATGGTCTACATACTCCTTGGGGCTTAATCCCTTTTCTTTGGCTACACCCTCAATTTTTTGGCCGTGTTCATCGGTGCCCGTCAAAAACATTACATCGTAACCGGTCAATCTCTTAAAACGAGCCATGGCGTCGGCTGCAACTGTGGTGTATGAGTGCCCGATGTGTAGTTTATCACTGGGATAGTATATTGGAGTGGTGATATAAAAAGTCTTATTATCCTTCATTTTCCTCATCCTTTCGCTGCTAAATCTTTTTATAAAACAAAAAAACCCCTCGATCCACCCATATAGGGACGAGGGGTATGCCTTCGCGGTACCACCCTAATTTGCCTTTTATAAAAAGGCCTCTTGCAGCGACTATCATCGCCTGATTTTTTAACGAAATCATCCGTAGCTGCCTACTTATAACTTCAGCACCTCCGCTCCAGGGCCATCTTCGAATAGCATCGCCACTACCGGCTTTCACCTTACCCGGCTCTCTTATAAGGGGCTCCTCTACCCTACTCTTCCTTTCATAGCGTTTTATTTCCATTATTTCTTATATAATAATATATTCAATATTTTGCCTAATGTCAACAATATTATACTAGATTTCTATAGTTACGTCTTCCATCAACAATTACAAATTAGTATGCCAAGCTCTTACAACCCCATCTGAGTATATGGGTATAATTGGTGCTGTATCCAACCTTAAGCAATCTTCAAGATCCCTTTCAAGACCTAGCTCTTTCAGTGTTGAGTAATGAGATGTTTGGGAAAGAACTCCATGTATATCGTTCTTGCTATGTTCATACATAAATTTGGCAGTCATGCCCAGATCATCCAGCTCTATAGGAATATTTTTATTATATAGACCATGAATAAGAGCTCCTGCTACTAGAACATCATCTGCAGAAAACTGCCCAAATGTACCAGCGCATACTATGGCTACATCTTGACCTAAAGCTGCTACATAGTCGCATATGGCAGTAATATTGATAAAGGATGCAAGGACCACTTCTTTGGCATAAGCTGCTTTTGTAATAGCCCTAGTGCCGTTGGTGGTGGTAATAAGTACCGTCTTGTCCTCTACCTGTTCTCTGCTAAATTCCCCAGGTGAATTTGATAGGTGAAAGCCCTCTATCTTTTCAGAATTTCTCTCCCCACCTAGGATAAATGTATCCTTCTCGTAGTTCTTAGAGATTTTCACCGCCTCTTCTATCTCGGCCATGGGTATAACTTCTTTACAGCCATTGTACAAGGCTGTAATAATAGTACTTGTAGCTCTAAGCACATCTATAACCACCGCAACCTTATCCTTGATGTCTCTTTCCTCTATATAATGCCTAGTTGGATATACGATAATTTTCATGAGAACCTCCAATTATTTAAAACAACTATATCTATTCTATCATATAATGCTTCATAAGTCGACTTTTTTGGAGGGAAATCGCTTAAGCTTCACGACCCAAATACTATAGAGCATATTATTATAGAGGCAAACAAACCCGCTATATCGGACAATAGAGAGCCCCATAGAGTGTATCGAATTTTCTTGATGCCCACTGCTCCAAAATAGATGGACAATGTATAGAATGTGGTTTCTGTTGATCCCATCAT
>JAAZLT010000227.1 GCA_012799205.1 Clostridiales bacterium | reverse complement strand
TATCTGCCCAAAACTCAGATATATATAAAAACTTTGGAGCACTTAAGAATCAATGGAATAGAGATTGTAGCCTATGCGATTATCTCATGTACTGCTCCGGCGATTGCATAAAGCATCGCATATATGGGGATAATCCGCCAACTAAATTAAGCTGGCTCTGCAGTGGTTATAAAACATTCTTTGACCACACCATTCCTACCTTTGAAAACCTTGCTAGAGAATTCCATTCTAGAAACAATATGCAGGATAAACTGTTTCTAGACCAAAAGCTCGGGCGCAATGATACATGTTTTTGTGGTAGTGGTAAAAAGTATAAAAAATGCCATGGATAAGCAATGGCTAAAGATAGAGCTTTTCACCGGGGTAGTGTTTGAACAGTTCCTTAGCTACAGCCTGTTTCATATACTCTTCTTCCTTAAAGCGTGCTACCCCATCTTCTATCGCTATAGGTAGGGCAAAGACGTCTGTATCTAATCTTCTTTTCCCTATTCTTTTATAATAATCACTACTCATTCTAAATACACCAATATTTATATCATAGATCCTACCCATAGGGATAGCCTTCGATATTTCTTGAATAAATCTTCTATATATCTTCTCCCATCCCTCAACCCCTATTATCGGTTCTAATGATAGCCTTACCTGCCAGCCATCATCTAAAGCTCTACATATGGCATCTATCCTTTTATTAAGTGGCGCCGTATATATTTCATATTTTTCTATTATCTCTTCTGGTGATAGGGTAAATGCCAATATAACATTATCATAAGGCCTTATATCACTTATAAGTACGTAGTTTGCACTCTTAGTCCTAAGTTATATAGTAAGGTTTTCTCTATCTTTAGTAAAATTTATCCAATCCTTAGAATATCCTAAAAGTCCCTCTAAAGCCAACAGATCAGTATCATAAGAGATAGAAAGATACATAGAATCTAGTTTATTCAGTCTTTCATCCACTTCTACGAAGAAATCCTCTAGATTTACGAATATTACAATATTAGCAGATTGATACATCCCCTGCAGATAACAGTAGTGGCAATCATATATACAGTTCAAAGCCGCCGATGCATAATAGAAGTTATCATTGCCAAAGCTTTCACATATATCCGGTCCTTCATATAAAAAAGAGTCATCCTTTACTGCGAGGATAAGATTCTGGAATGCCTTCTGCCTTACAAAATTCTGCCTTGGGCGGTTAAATACATTCTTATAATGATCTATCTCTATTATATTCGGATGTTTAAATTTCTTTAAAATTTCTTTAGTTCTAGGATATTCTAAAGCCTTATTTTCCACATATATACGGGAAAAACTATCTACCCCAGAACGTTTGCTTAATCTTTTCAAACTCTTTCTTCCCCTCTCTCTTACTGTCTATATTAAAGCTTATATTATTAAATTTGGGTAGCCTCTTTTCTGTTCTTAGCTTATACTTAAATGCCATATCAAATAGTTCATGCCTTTGAGTGGTGGTTAGTCTCAGAGCATCCGCTATATTATCTAGATATTCTTTCTCATGAGCGTCTAATATCTCAATGGTACTACTTATTTCCTCAGATATACATCTTATAATAGCATCTATACGATCCATGGATTGTCTTATAATCGCTATCATAGCATCTCTTTCCAGTCTAATGCCTTCTAAATGGTCTGATACTATCTTTACTAAAGATATTCTATGAGGGGCTAGAAATGTATTTGCAGCGTTAAAAAAGCCTACCCCTTCCATATCTACAAATCCATTTTGCCTTGCACATTCTATCTCTTTTATATCTTTTGGTGATATAATCTTTGGATGGGTCCCCAGCTGTCCCTCTATCATACTATGGGAAAATAATATATCCGGAAAGAACTCATATCCTGTGTCTATATCTATTATCTTATTTATAAGTACTGGTGTTCCTATCTTAATAGCCCTTTCATATGAACCGCATAATCCTATATTAATTGCTCCAGCTTTATCCTTATCCTCCACTTTAGAGAGCAAATAGGTGGTAGCTATAGAAGATCTTAACTTTCCTGTTCCACTAATTATAAGCGACATATATTCATTCTCGTATATTCTAAAGTGAGGATCCCCCACATTCTTCAAATTATAATTTTCTATTATTGGCCCAGCTTCTAGCTCTAGAGCCACTACAATGCATATCACCCTTTATACCCCCATAAATTAATCCTTCACCCTACCATATATCCCACCACCACCGTGCTCGAGACTTAGCTTTCCCTGTCTTGCACTTACTATAAATCCTGCAATCCTATCACCAACAACCTCAGCAATTGCCTCCCCATCTGCATTGTGAAGTATGTCCATTTCTGTGCCAAACCTATTTATAAGTTTTTCTATCGTCTTAGGTCCTACACCTGGCAAAAATTCTAATGGAACTTGGTAGTGATATTTTGGCCTATCCATATGACACCCAATATCCCTATCAGCTATAATTTTAAGTCTATCCATAACCCCAACTAATACCCTATGGCTACTATCTATATCGCATTCAGTCACTGGCATCTCACCTTCTATAATTCTATCACAACTTAGGCAAAAGCTCCTATTGTATTTTCCAAGCCTTGGATCTAACCCAAAGTTTGCTACAATACCCCTACCCCTTTCTTCCTTTAGGCCCAATAAGAGTTCCCTAAAGCTTAAGCCCTTCAATCTCATAATATTATACTCTCTTCCCATCTTGGGTAGAGAGTGGGCATCTGAATTACTTAGAAAGGAGATCCCATCTAATTCTGATATCTGACATGCCATATAGGTATCTGCACTTAGTCCAAGTTCTACTGCCCGTATATACTCTATCATCTCCTTGTCAAATACATTTGATAATCTATCTGTGCAGCTACCATATATGCCCTTATAGGGAGTAAAGGCATGAGCCAATATGAATATGCCTCCAAAGTCTTTTACTAAATGTGCAAGTTCATTTAGCCTAAGCCTACTTACAAGACTGTTTGTATAGATATTTGTCATATGTTTTTCCATTTCTTTAGAAAAATCCTTTATAGTTTCTAGATGTGGAAAAAACATTAATGAATGGGCACTACCACCTTCAGGCTCTCTAGTCTCTATTTCCGCGCCGGCTAGCATTATGAGATCCCCTCTATATATAAATCCACCATCATCTAGCTCCTCCATCTCTCCTTTGTCTAAAAGCCCTTCAATATCTTCGATTACATATGGAGAAATTGCATCCACCACGCCTATTACATTAATACCTTTTTTATACCTTGCCTCATAGGCGATATTTTCGAATGTAAGATCATTAGAAGTGGCTCTCTTTATTATATGGCCATCAGATGAACGCCCTATATGTACATGTAAATCTACAAAATATTCTTTCAATATAAATCCCTCACTTTTAGTATCGATTTGGTAAAATACTGAGATCATATATACAAAACATTTACATATAACATGCCAACTATTAATGCATAGATCTTATATATGAAATTGAACAATTCGATGAATAAGAAAAAGTTCTTCTATTGTATCTTTTAGAGGGAATAAAAGCACGAAAAGAAATGAGGTCTTTTAAAGCCCAGGGTTAAATGCTAAAAAGACCTCTTGTTTTATCTCAAAGAGAATCCCCTTCGATTGCCTCATATATATCCATACAGCCTCTAAGAGCAAATAGATAGCTTTCTAGCTCCCTATCTCTATCCGACTCAGATAGAGATAAAAAGTTTTTATTTACCGTTACAAATTG
>JAAZLT010000226.1 GCA_012799205.1 Clostridiales bacterium | reverse complement strand
TTTAAATAGAATACTATTAGTAGTATATAAAAAGCGCTAAAATACATTAAAATAGAAAATGGGAGGCACGCATAATGGCTAAAAAGGCTTTGATTGTACAAGGTGGATGGGATGGGCACGATCCGGTGCGAGTAGCTAAATTGTTTGAGGGCATTTTGAAGCAATCCAATTTTGAAGTAGAGATATCTGACACCTTAGATTCGTTTGTAGATAAACAAAAATTATTAGATCTCGATCTGATAATTCCAGTGTGGACTATGGGCGAGATAACCCCAGAGCAGATGTGGCCTGTAGTGGAGGCAGTCGCAGAGGGAGTGGGTATTGCGGGCTGCCATGGCGGTATGTGTGACGCATTTAGAAATAGCGTGCAGTGGCAATTTATGACTGGAGGAAACTGGGTAGCCCATCCAGGCGGAGATGGTGTGGAGCATGTCATCAATATTAGAAGGGGATCTAGCCCGATTGTAGAGGGAATAGAAGATTTTACAGTAAGTACCGAGCAGTATTATCTTCATGTAGATCCAGCAATAGAAGTGCTGGCAACAACCCAATTTCCTGTTGTAGATGGACCTCATACTGCAAATGGACTTGTAGATGTGCCTCAGATATGGACTAAAAGGTGGGGAGAAGGGCGCGTATTTTACAACGCCGTAGGACATAATGCGGATGTATTAGATACTGAGCCATTACTTGAGATTATGAGAAGGGGATTTTTATGGGCAGCTGAGGGGAAGGAGATCGCCAATGAGAAGGGTGCTAAAATTTATAAAGACCTTAGAAAAATACTTTAGTAGGAGGCTAAATTAAATGGATAAAGTAAAGGTTGGAATAATAGGTTGCGGTAATATAAGTGATATATATTTACACAACTGTACTAAGGTATTTGACAATCTAGAAGTGATAGCCTGCGCTGACATTATTCATAAAAGAGCTGAGGAAAAGGCTAAGCAGTATGGTATACAGAAGGCGTGTTCAGTAGATGAACTATTGGATAACCCTGATATAGAGATAGTTATAAATCTTACTATTCCAAAAGCCCATGCAAAGGTATGTTTGGCTGCTTTAGAAGCCGATAAAAATGTATATGTAGAGAAGCCTTTGGCAATTACACGGGATGAAGGAAAGGAAATAATTGAGACTGCTGAGGAAAGAGGGCTTTTAGTAGGTGGTGCTCCTGACACATTCCTAGGGGGTGGCCTTCAAACCTGTCGAAAGATTATAGATGATGGGTGGATAGGCGATCCTATTGCTGCTACAGCGTTTATGCTAAACCATGGCCATGAAAGTTGGCATCCAGACCCAGAATTTTACTATAAAACAGGGGGGGGTCCTATGTTTGATATGGGGCCCTACTATCTAACCGCATTAATATCCCTAATGGGACCTGTGAAAAGAGTGACTGGATCTACCAGAATAACCTTTTCAGAGAGAACCATCACAAGCCAACCTAAGGCTGGTACCAAGATAAAAGTTGATGTGCCAACCCATATAGCAGGGGTAATGGAATTTGATAGTGGTGCTATAGGTACTATTTTGACTAGCTTTGATGTGTGGGCTTCACAGCTCCCAAGGATTGAGATATATGGCACTGCTGGAAGTATGATAGTGCCAGATCCAAATACGTTCGGTGGCCCTGTATTAATTAAGAGGGCCGGTGATGAGGACTGGGTGGAAATGCCCTTATCTCATGGCTATTCAGATAATAGTCGAGGTATAGGTGTATCTGATATGGCAATGGCCCTTAGAGAGGATACAGCACATAGAGCAAACGGCAATATGATGTATCATGTACTAGATATAATGCATGGGTTCCATGATGCATCTAATGAAAGGCGACATATACTGCTGGAGAGTACATGTAAACAACCTAGTGCGCTACCTATAAACTAAACGGAGGTTGTTTATATGCAGATTTGAAATATGTATGTAGGTAGATTGGAGAATTATATGAACAGTGAAATATTGAATATATTAAAAAGAGAAACACAACAAAGGATTTGGTTCATATCAGATTTGCAGCAGTCTATCCCAGACAATGCAAGATATTGTATGGAGGCGGCGGTTAAAGACTTTCATGAATTAGGCCGTGATTGTGATAAAATTATATATCTAGGGGACGCAGTGGAAGGATATAGGTTAGGCTTTTTAGAGGAAATGTTAAAAATGCAGGTTGATCAGTTGGGCAGACTAGATACTCCCATAAGGTATGTTATAGGTAACCATGCTTTTGATTATTATTACCATAATCAAAAGGAATTGGATAGGGTAGTGCTGCCTTTTTATGAAAGAGTAAAAGAACTAGATAACTGGACAACATCTAAGAATCTAAAGGAATTTTACTCTATTGAAGACTTCGGAGACTATGCCATAGTATATTTTGACGATCACGCAGCCTTAGATGGTAGTTGGTTTACACGAGGTGGGCGAATTCATGGAGATGAAGACATCTATCCATATGATAAAAAGACATATGAACTTATAAGGGAAGAGATTGCGAGCCTTAAAAAACCAGTGTTTACAGCATCGCACTATGCATTTCCCGGTGGCAATAGGGAGTCAGGTATATTAGAAAAAGTAATGCCTTTACCAGACAATGTGAAGATCCACTTTTATGGACATGCCCATATTGGAGACAGGAAATGGGCTGGCAAGGATTGCTTTAGAAAGATATCATGGGTGGATGATCATGACATACAGCAGATAAATGTTGCATCACTAGAAAATATGCGGGGCAGTGCTATTCGTTCAGTATTTTTTGAGACATATGAAGATGGTAGATATGGGATTCTCTTTCGTAACCATACTTTAAGAAGATGGGATGAAATATATTTGATATAATAGTCGCTCAGGGGTACTCTGTATTTTGATAGTATGATAGGATTAATAAATAAAATATATAACTTGGTATTATGATTTACTTGTGCACAGAAAAAAGGGGGAATTGGCAAATGAACATTTTGTCAAAAAGCACCGGGTTTTTAAGATCAAGGATAAATATATCACTATTATTTAATTATCTAAAGGCGTCTATTGTGCTATTATTGATACTTTGTATTGCTGTAAGTGTTATCTATGGGTTAATGAACAGGTCGCTAAGGGATCAGGTTAACAAAGTGAATGATATTCTCCTACAAAATACCATGAACGCATTAGAGAAAGAATTTGCAAGTTTAGATGAACTCGTCAGCATAATCAACTTTAACCCTAAGATAAGTAAATATATGAATATGCACTATCATGATCTGTCGCCCATTGGACATTATAGGGCTTACGAAATAATGAAGGACCTTCGTACATATGTACTCGGTAATGAATTTATAGACGAAATAGATATCTTTTTCGATAATGATATTATTATCTCTAATAGCTACAAGGCTGATACTGACTTTTATCTAGAACATCTAAATAAGAGAGAAAAGGGAATAGCGGATTTGCCTAAATCATATTACTATAAAAGCACACTATCCTTAGATCATAACGGTAAGAGTACTAGTATCTACTATATTAATTCATTGCCCATAGGCAATAAAAGAACACAAAAAGCCACTGTTATAATGCATATTAATCCAGATATCATGTTTGACTTAATAACTAGTAATCAGCTGACAGATAAGACAGAGACAAGAATTCTGGACTATAGTAAAAATCATATTATAAGTTATAATACAGGTGACAATTATTTAGAGAAAGAGGATTTAGTTGTAAACTCAATAAAATCCACAGATATTCCATTAGAGGTTGTATCTATAACCCCTAGGGGGGAATTTGATACTAAACTCACATTACTAAGAAGTAAAATAATGTATTTAATGCTATTATTCCTAGGTTTAGGGATGATATTTGCTGTTTACTTTTCATATAAGAACTATCATCCTATGATCACACTAGTAGAGATAATAGGACAAGAGAATATGGCAGATGTAGAGGAGAATATATTTAAACATATTGAATATAATATATCCAAAATTATTGATGAAAACTGGGATTTAAGAAAAACGATAGATAGGCAGATGGAGATAATAAACAGTAGCGCTATAGAGAAGCTATTAAAGCAAGGGGTAAGTGATGAAGAGGAAATCATAAGTCTCTTAGAAGTATCAGGTATTTCATCTAGTACATCTATATTCAAGGTATATACTATAAAATTAGATGTATCTAGTGAAATAAATATAGATTACCCGAGTCTTATTAAGGAGATTGAAGCATTAATAAACGTAAATCAAAAAGGTCATGTCCTTTATATAAATGAATACAATATATCCTTATTACTGCAAATTAAAGACGAATCCATATTCGATCCCATGAGGCTAGGAGAGCAAGTCATCCAGGTATTTCAAGATAATGATATAGTTTCTACGGTTGGAATAGGACAAACATACTACGACATCAAAGATGTAAACAAATCATACAGGGAAGCATTATCAGCATTAAATGTAGGAGCTTCTTCTCTCAAAGGTGATGTAATACCCTATGAAGATATAAAAAGTGTAAGTGATAATAAGCCCGGATACTATTACCCCATAGATGTTGAGCAGCAGATTGTAAATAGTACTAGAGAGGGAAATATAGGTAAGGTAAAAGGCATACTGCAAGATATATACAATAAAAACTTTAAAGAGATACAGTTATCAGGCCAGATTTCTAGAATATTAGTATCAAATATGGTAAGTACGGTAATCAAGATAATGAATGATCTAAAAATAGATCTAAGCAACATTGAAAGGACGAATATGCTGTCCCAATTATATAATGCTGAAAGGGTAAATGATGCATATGATTCATTGATTGTAATTTACACAGTTATATGTAATTTAATAAATAAGAATAAAACAACTCATAATGAGCGCCTATTCGTGAAAATAGACGATTACCTAAAATCTCAATACAGAAATCAGCAAATATCACTTAAGCATGTGGCGATTGAGTTTGACTTATCTGAAAGTTATCTATCTCGCTTTTTTAAGGAACAGTCCGGGATGAATTTTAACGATTATCTTCAT
>JAAZLT010000225.1 GCA_012799205.1 Clostridiales bacterium | reverse complement strand
GTGCTGATATGAAAAGGTGTACATGGTCTGGCATGATTTCTAAGGCCAATATGTCATATTTGTGATTGGTTCCAAGCTCTTCAATGGTATCTTTAATTATCTTTTTAATAGGCTCTTTAGTTAATATATGGTTCCTATACTTAGGTATCCATATAAAATGATAGTTTAGAAGAAACTTGGCATGTCTGGTGCTTTTGTAAGTGTTCAATGCTCATACCTCCTCTGTATACTGACTATAGATATATTTTATCACAATCGGTATACAAAGTCAACCTAAGAATAAAAAACACTTGATTCATCCCCTCCCATTCATGGGAGAGGTTTTTTCAAGCTAGGGTCGGTAAGACGGGTTTAAGTTTGCCTTTTAATATGCTGGACCAGTGCGATAATCCTCATCAACATTCTTGCTAGAGTAATATATAACAAAGTCTCCTGGTTGAAAACTAAATTTAGCTCCACCATAGCTCGTCTTACTAATCGGAGGACTTTCTAATTCCCACATATCAGCAGTATAACTTATATTCTCATTATTATTCTTATCTATGGTATATATATTAAAGTTGACAATTATATACCCATCTTTAAGCCAAAAGCTTTCGTTATATGATATACCACGCTTATCTGCATAGTCCATAACGTCATAGCCAGCTGGTGCTATATGCATAATGTTTGGTAGATAATATTGTCCATACCAGTTTTGTTTACCCTCAGATAGGGTCACGTCAGAGATTTTTGCATCTTTTACTTTCTTATAAGAAGGAAGGCTTTTAATTTTCTTTGCATAATCTTGATTAACAAAGGTTCTAAAATGGTGGGATAAATTAATCTGTGCAAAGGTAAACATAGGTGCACTTTGCCAAATATAATTACCATACTTTTCCCCTCTCATGGCAGCTGTTTGTTGCAGTTCATTTACAGGAATATTAAGATGTAGATCTCCTGTTTCTATGCGTTTTGTATTTATGCTATCTAAACGACTACCCACTTTTACTAGATTTCTTGACTTGCCCTCGATTTCTTCTGTGTAATAAATATCAACCGCTTGCCTATTCTTTCCATTCTTATCAACATAATAAAATGATGGTTTTATTACTACCTTGGAGTTATCGCTTGCCATATCCCCTGTAGTTTGTAGTTTAAATCTAACTATATAGCCCGACTTCAGGATACCTTGATTAATATATTGTGGATGACTTCCATTTACCATTGGGAAGGTGTATTTGCTGTTTCGCTGTGTATCATTCCCATATTGATCTTTGGTACCAACGGTATAATAATAGTGGTAATTAGAGCTATATTTATTGTTATTAAGAAGTGTTCCATCAAGATATCCAGTAAAGGCAGTTGGGAAGCCTAGATTTTTGTAGTAGTTAGTGCCAGGATAATTTACACTATTAGGGCCAGGATAGTTTATCTTTAGCCTGCTTGAATTAGGCATACGGAAAGCTCTCTCCCACATAGGGTAATCGCTTACATCATATAGGGTAAGCCCATATATACGTCCTGACACCTGTACTTTTACAGTATTGGTGGCTACATAATTACTGCGATTTTGATTTCTGCCAACTTCAGTGTATTGTAGTTTATTTTCGCCATTAACAGCAACTGACCTAAATTCTACATTATAAATGCCTTCCTTAACCCACATAGGTAAATAAAACCTTGGGTCGTTATGGCCTATTGTAATCCATGTCCCAGCTTTTATAAAGTTATCATTGTCAGGTTCATAATCCTTTCCTACATCTTGATACACGTCAAAAGGGAATTTAACTTCATTCCTAAAAAGATTCCCTCTTTTAGCCATATATGATACCGTATCTGGACTTCTTAAAGACCATGTAAAATCTCTGGTTCCATAACCAATATTTGACGAATGAAAATCATGATTAGACACCTTGACAGTAAAATCATTAAGCCTAGGATCTTCATCAATTACTAACTGCACAGCATCACTATCTGGATTTATTAGTTGTACCCACTGATCATTGTTTGCAGCGATAGTAGGCTTACAGACAACTGGGGTGTGAATTGTAACAGAGTTCACCCCATTTACTGAATATGATAAACTGCTGGACCGATTTATTGCTACTTGGCTACGATATCTTACTGTACCATTTGATGGATAATTACCATTTGACTTGGTAGCTTCAATAATCTGACCTGATTTATATAACACACCATCATCAGTCATAGTATTGCACTGTCTTATTACATTTCTTTTTATTGTAGGACCCTCTGTTTCTACTTCGGAGCTATCCATAACAATAGTTCCATTCCAGGAAACATAATCATTGCGCACCTTAGCATTCCCGGTTCTATACAAAGCTTCGTATTCAAATAATTCATATTCATCTGGTAAAATTGGCTTTTCAGTTCCACCATCTATTACTTCAGCTTCTAATTGGATACCATGTATTGCTTCATTAGGTGGTATTATATTTGAGCCGCTGCGATATGCCGAAACACTTGGTCTGCTATAGCCACTTGGATTAAGGGTAACTGATCCTCCTGGCAGGGCATAATTGTTAAGAACTACATTATCTATTGTATAATAACCCATATCTCTTATTTGCCAGTAGCCATATGCTCGTGGTACAGATATGGTGTGTGATACTGTAATAATTTCTTCTTCTACTTCTGGCTCCTGCCCTTCTTCAAGACCTTCTTCAGGAGTGTCTGCTGTTTGTCTTAATATATAATCTTTGCTAACTGTTACATCAAATCTTTCTATTCCTACATGTTTTTCAAATGTGCATCCTATAATGTATTCTGTTGCAGAGGCTTCCCCGTATAAGCTTTCCGTTGTAGGGATAGCTGTTCTTGAATGAAATTTTTGTGCGCCTTTATTATCTGCTAGAATACTACCTGTTGCACTTACCCGTGTATATGGAACTGTGTAAGGAGGTTCAGGATCTGGTACGATAACCTCTGGTATAGGCGGTCTTGGCTCATCTGGCACAGGTGTTGGGGTAGGTATCACCGTCTCATCTTTATCATATATCACATGAAAGGTAGCTTTTGTTCCTTCTTTTACTGCTGGCATAGTATGAGCAATGTTTGTTCTATCTGAAACTGGAGAATTAACCTGCTCTCCATCTGGGTCAATGTAGCTTAGATAGTATTGATGCTGATAGTGATACATTCCTTCATCATTTTCTATAATATATCTGTTGGCACCCACGGTAAACGTAAACTTCTGACCAGGAGTGACATCTATGTTGCTTTGAAAGGTCTGCAATCTTTTTCCACCTGTATCTTCTGCAACAACATCCACTTTATAAGGCATAGCTTCTTCTTGTTCATATATGAAATATATTTTAAGTCCTTCAGCGGTAGCATTAGGGGAGCTATTTATATTTACAGTGCTTCCTGTTCCCCCATAGCCATAAGGTGAATTGCTAGGCGGAACGTTATATTTGATTTGGTAGCTATTAGAATATCTGTACTTAATTGAGCTTTTTTCCAACTCCTCATGGGTGCTTGGAAGAGTATATGAGAAACTACTTGTGTGGTAAGTTTCTGATTTATATATCGGAGAACGTATACTCTGCCCATAGCTATTAGTTGC
>JAAZLT010000224.1 GCA_012799205.1 Clostridiales bacterium | reverse complement strand
GTAGCTTTGGTGTGGATTGGTTTTTAAAACATGTACTACAGATAATACCCGAGTCCTTACCTGTATTAGCTGTAACAAAGGGCATGGAAAATATGCCAGATGGAAGATTTATATCCTTTCCAGAACTCTATAAAGAGAAGCTACCTAATAGGGGTCTATCACTAAATGCAATAGGGGGCCCTTGTACAAGCTATGAGCTTGCAGATAAAAACCATAGCCTGGTGTGTTTTTGTGGAGATGATATGAATATGCTTAGGATGCTGAAGGATATATTTAAGACTTCCTATTATAATATAAGTCTTTCTACAGATGTATTAGGGGTAGAGTGTGCAGTGGCTTTAAAGAATGTATATGCGCTAGGAGTGGCACTTGCAATTGGGCTAGCTGAAAAAAGAGACGGCGTAGGTTCTATACAGCATTATAATACCCAGGCGGCTTTATTTGGGCAAAGTATACGAGAGATAAGAAAGATACTAGCTATAGTTGGAGGCATAGATGAGAATATATATTTAAGCGCCGGGGATTTATATGTCACAGTATTTGGGGGACGCACCAGACTAATTGGCACTCTTTTAGGCCGAGGCCTATCCTTTGATGAGGCTATGGAAGAGCTTAAGGGAGAGACCCTTGAATCTATTGCCATAGCAAAGCGTACTGCCATATTTATAAAAGGCCTTCTAGAGAAAGATAAGGTGAGGGTAGAAGAATTCCCCCTACTCCTTCATATAGACGATATAATCTCAAGGGGTGCTCCAGTTGACATACCTTGGGATAAGTTTGAATTTGAAACAAAGATTTAATTATACAAATTTGGTTACAAAACTATCTACTATATGAGGTGGATAGTTTTTTATATACGATAAAAAAAATTAATACAATGGGAGATTTTATATGATCTCTATGATATAATTAGCAAAGTAGCATGGTAAATAGGTAGACAAAACTTTTAAAAGGGAAGGATGGTATTATGGTAATAGTTATGAAGACAACAGCTAAAAGAGAGGATATGGACAACATAGAAAGGCTCCTTGAAAGGCTCGACCTTGGCGCGCATATCTCAGAGGGTTCTGAAAGGACAATAATAGGTGTAATAGGGGATAAAAGACTTCTAGATGGAGTGCCTCTAGAGCTGATGGCTGGTGTAGATAAAATAGTGCATATTGTAGAGCCCTATAAACTTGCAAGTAGAGCATTCGATCCAAACCCTTCAACTATTAAAATAGGGGATGAGACAATAGGTGCAGACAAGCTCACTTTGATTGCAGGTCCTTGCGCCGTTGAAGATAGGGATCAGATACTAGAAGTAGCTGAATATCTAAAAAACTGTGGGGTAGGTTTTATAAGAGGCGGGGCATATAAGCCGCGTACATCTCCCTATTCGTTTCAGGGACTTGAAGAAGAAGGATTTAAGCTGCTTGCTGAGGCTAGAGAAAGGACTGGTCTATTAGTAGTATCGGAGGTTATATCAACCGAGTTTTTAGATGAGGCTGCAAGGTATGTAGACATAATACAAATAGGTGCTAGAAACATGCAAAATTTTCAGCTTCTAAGAGAAGTTGGTAGAGTCAAAAAGCCGGTTATATTAAAGCGGGGCCTATCATCTACCGTTGAAGAGTGGTTAAACGCCGCTGAATATATAATAAATGAGGGCAACTATGATGTAATACTATGTGAAAGAGGTATTAGGACATTTGAGACATATACTAGAAATACACTGGATTTAAGTGCCGTTCCGCTTGTAAAGGAGATAAGTCATCTACCAATTATAGTGGATCCAAGTCATGGGACAGGGAAGGCCAATCTAGTTACATCTATGAGCCGTGCAGCCATAGCGGCCGGAGCGGATGGACTTATGGTAGAGGTGCACCCTAACCCAAAGGCTGCCCTATCTGACGGACCCCAATCTCTAGATTTCCCTAAGTTTTCATCATTATTGGATGAAGTTAAAAAGATCGCCAAGGTTCTAGATAGGAGTATATAATAATGCCTATAATAAAAAAGATCGCCATGATAGGACTTGGTCTTATTGGTGGCTCTTTAGCTAAAGCGCTAAAGAGAACAAATCCAGACCTTTATATAAAAGCTTTTGATAAAGATAGAGAGTCTCTATTGCGTGCTGTAGATGATAAAGTAATAGATAGAGCCTGCAAAGATATGAAAGAGGCAACAGCCGGGGTGCAATTAATATTTATTTGCACCCCTATAGATAGTATAGCTACCCTATTTAACAAACTAAGAGACTTATTAGAACCAAGAACTATAGTGACAGATGTAGGAAGTACAAAAAATGCTGTGATGGAAAGTGCAAGGGAGTTACTTTCAAATGATATATTCTTTATAGGTGGGCATCCAATGGCTGGTACACAGTATTCCGGCTATGGCTATAGCGAGGCCCATCTTTTTGAGAATGCCTTTTATGTACTAACTCCAATGAAGGATACTCCCATTGAGGCAGTGCAAGTTATGGTGGAGATAATATCCAGTATAGGTGCGTTCCCCCTTATAATGGATTCGGATGTACACGACGAGGTAGTAGGGGCTGTAAGCCATCTGCCACATGTAGTAGCTTCGGCTTTAGTAAATGCAGTAGCTGGGATAGATGATCCTAGCCGCTTTAAAGAGAGGCTGGCTGCAGGGGGCTTTAGAGATATAACTAGGATTGCATCATCAAATCCTAACATGTGGGCCACTATTAGCCTGATGAATAGGCAAAAGCTTCTTAAGCTGACCAAGGCTATGATAGGGCAATTACAGAGCTTTTATACAGTCCTAAAGGCACAGGAGATGGAAAATATAAATGCATTTTATCAAAAAGGTAAAGATTATAGAGATAAATTGCCGGCCATGCAAAGTGCCTCTCTTCACCCATCATATGACATGTATGTAGATATAGAGGATAGACCTGGGATAATTGGAGAAGTGACATCTGTATTAGGCGATGAATATATAAACATAAGAAATATTCGAATAATACACAGTAGAGAGCATGAGCCAGGCTGCCTTATAATATCTTTGGCAAATAGTTCAGATTTGGATAGGGCTGTTTTAGCCCTTAAGACTAAGGGATATAAAGCCTATAAGAGATAGTTTCAGGGCATATCAATATTGCTTGGAGGGATTGGAATAAAGCCAATTATAATAGTGGTTATTCTTTTACTAATAGGGTTTTCCTATTTTCAGAATAATTCCATCGTAATAAGTAGATACAGGATAAAATCAAATAAACTTCCCAGGGCTTTTGAAGGATATAAGATTGTTCAACTTTCAGATCTTCATAATAAAGGATTTGGCAAAGGACAAAGGCGCCTAGTGAATATAGTGGGGGCTGAAAGACCGGATATAATTGCATTTACAGGCGATATAATAGATAGTAGGCGCTTTGGATATGCCAATAGTATTGAGTTAATAAGGCAGCTAATTAAGATTGCCCCTATATACTATGTCACAGGAAACCATGAGTGGGCATCAGGATATGCACCTAAATTGTTAAAGAGGCTAAATGATGAAGGCGTAGAGGTCTTAAATGATGTCCATAGAGATATAAGTATAGATAGGGATAAGATCTATATACTTGGAATAGATGACCCATCGTCTAAAAATCAGGGAATAAGAGAGAGGGAAAACCCTATAGTTAGAGCAGCCATCCAAGAGGCAATAGACGGGGTGCCTAAGTATGGATTTAAAATATTATTATCTCACAGACCCGAAAAGCTTCCTATATACAGTATATTTGATATAGATTTAATACTTTCAGGCCATGCCCATGGAGGGCAAGTGAGGCTGCCCCTAATTGGGGGGCTATTTGCACCAAACCAGGGAATATTACCTAAGTACTCAGAAGGGCAGCATAAACTGGGAGATTCTACGATGGTAGTTAGTAGAGGCCTTGGAAATAGTATAGCACCCCAAAGGATTTTTAACAGACCGGAGGTTGTGGTAATAGAGCTTTTAAATGAAAGGGCAGAGGAGGTGAACTAGATGGGTCATGACGTTTTGGATACATATATATATAGGCAGGGGAATTTCAATTGGATGCATGGAACGCCTTTTCTTCTTATGCCAATATTATTTTTCATAGGGTTATTATTTTTAATGCCATTTCTTTTAAGATGGCTTTGGAACATGACTATGCCAAGAATATTTAACTTACCTGAGATTACATATTGGGAGGCCTTTAGGCTGATTTTAATTATGGGAATACTATTTGGCGGAGTGAAGATTGGATGATTTGGCTTGGTTGACTTTATATTGCTTTATGATATAGTCGATTTATTAAAATGTTTTGCTTGTATTGAGTAAAGACTTTCATGCATAATAGTTGTTATGCATGAAAGTTTTTGTTGCATATGCGGTTTGGGGGGATACATTTGAATTTTTCGTCTGTAATGTTTATAGCGTTTGGGCTTTCCATGGATGCTTTTGCTGTATCTGTGACAAATGGAATGATGCTAGAGCACATTAGAAAAAGGGATGCGTTAAAGATAGGACTTTTTTTTGGAATAGCCCAAGGTGTAATGCCATTAATCGGATGGCTCGCTGGCATAAAGTTTAGTAGTTATATAGAAAAGGTAGATCATTGGATTGCCCTTATATTACTAAGCATCATAGGTATAAATATGATTTGGGCGTGTATAAAGGAGCGCAGAGAGGAAGAATATCTAGACCTATTTGATGACTGCGATACAGTAGGGGAGTGTGAGATAGATAATAAGGTGCTTTTTCTAATGGCCATTGCAACTAGTATAGATGCTCTGGCTGTGGGAGTAAATTTTGCATTCTTAGGTATGTCAATCCTTGCACCTATAATAGCTATAGGTATTACCACTACTATCATATGTTTTGCAGGTGTCTTTATAGGGGAAAAATGTGGAATAGGCATTAAAAGCTATGCCGAGCTCATAGGTGGCATCATACTCATAATAATAGGTATAAATATATTCCTTGAGCACACTATTTGGTAATCTGGGAAATTTAATATAGTCATGTGATGTACAGGAGGTAATAGGGTTTTATGAAGGAATTGTTGGAACTATTTACAGTATTTACCCGCATAGGGGGCTTTACATTTGGTGGCGGCTATGCAATGCTGCCTATAATACAAGAGGAAGTGGTAGAAAAGAGGGGCTGGGCTACAGAAGGTGAGATTATAGACTACTATGCAATTGGACAGAGCACCCCTGGCATAATAGCGGTAAACACGGCCACTTTTGTAGGATATAAGAGAAAGGGAATATTGGGCGCCATAGTGGCAACCCTTGGGATGGTCTTCCCATCTGTGGTCATTATAAGCATAATAGCAAATTTTTTTAGGCAATTTCAAGACAATGAAATTGTCCGTCATGCTTTTGGAGGAATTAGAGTTGCAGTGGTGGCCCTTATAATAAATGCAATATCTAAAATGTGGGGTTCATCCGTAAAAGACTATATAGGTGCAATCTTATTTACTGCATCATTTTTTGTAACAGTGTTTTTTAAAATTTCTCCTATGATAATCATTGTGGTATCTGCCGTTATAGGTATATTAATTGGTATGAAAAGGATTGATGAGATTTGATATATTTAAAATTGTTTTTAGTTTTTTTTAAGATAGGATTATTTGCTATAGGAGGGGGCCTTGCTACATTTCCATTTTTGCAGGAAATTGTAGATAAATACGGCTGGATAACATCGCAGCAGCTTTTAGATATGATAGCCATATCCGAATCCACCCCAGGGCCTATAGGTATTAATACAGCTACATTTGTAGGAAACAATACGGCAGGGCTTTTAGGTGGCATAATAGCTACATTAGGTCTTGTGGCTCCATCTATAATCATAATTGTAATAATTGCACACTACTTTGCTAAATTTAATGAAAGACCCATAGTAAGGGCAGGGTTTTATGGGCTCAGACCTGCGGTTATAGGGCTTATTGGCGCAGCAGGGTTTGAGGTTGCTAAGGTTTCACTATTTCATGTAGAAAGGTTTTTAGACACTCGGATGCTAGCTGAGTTATTTGATTTTAAAGGCCTAGTACTATTTGGCGTGATTTTGGCACTTAT
Source organism: Clostridiales bacterium (assembly GCA_012799205.1). Classification (GTDB taxonomy): domain Bacteria; phylum Bacillota; class Clostridia; order Caldicoprobacterales; family Xylanivirgaceae; genus JAAZLT01. Next base: position 2,026 of record JAAZLT010000224.1, on the reverse strand, counting down.
GTATAAATTCAAAAGACATCCAATTACCTATCTAGTAGGCGCAGCTATTGTAGGGATTATATTTAAGTTTTAATCATAAGGTCATGCGTCTAAACTTATACAGTAGAACTATAAAATGTAGCATATAGGAACTAATACTTAAATTCAAGCATAGGATTAAAACAGAGGGATTATGGCAATACTATGTATAATCTATGCTTGGAGGGATTATAGTGAACAGGGAATGGAAATTTTTTTGGGAAGATAGTGATAGTAGTGACTATATGCAAGAGGTGCAAAGAGCCCACGCAGAGTGGATGGCGGCTCAGAACTATTTTGAAAACGTAGCAGAGCCAGACCTAGTCGATTATGCAATATACGAGCTGGAAGCAGCTAGGCGTAAATATATGTATATGTTAAAAAAGGCGGGAGCAGAGCAGAACTTTTCATAAATTCAAATGAAAAATCATATAGTGCTATTAATAGATCTATATATAGGAGAGATGTATATGGGGCTTAATATACCATTTCATATAATAATAGCCTATGGAATAGGACTTATCGCACTATATTTGATTGGTTGGTTGTTTTTAGTTCCCTTAAAGATATTGCTTAAATTTATAGCAAATGGTCTCATAGGAGGACTTGTACTTCTCATATTAAATTATGTGGGTAAATTCCTAGGTCTTGCCATTACAATAAATCCTGTTACAGCGCTTATTGTAGGCTTTTTAGGAGTGCCAGGGATCGTCCTAATATTGCTGCTTCAGGCCCTTTTATAGGGGCTTTTTGAAAAGCTTCAATTCCTTGACAGTCAAAAATCCATCTGTTATAATTAAGACAAATTTAAGCTATACTTAAGACCACACAATTGCTCCATGTGGGGACAACCCTGCATGAGCATATTGTTATGTATATATAGGTTTTGGTATAAAAATTTAAAAAGAAGGGGTATGAAGTATATATGGCGAAAATTATGAAGACCATGAATGGTAATACCGCTGCAGCTCACGTTGCATATGCCTTCACAGAAGTTGCTGCGATATACCCTATCACTCCATCATCTGATATGGCAGAAGTCATAGACGAATGGAGTGCACATGGTAGAAAGAATATCTTTGGACAAACTGTGAAAGTTTCCGAAATGCAATCAGAGGCCGGGGCAGCAGGAGCGGTACACGGCTCATTAGCAGCCGGAGCACTCACTACAACATTTACAGCCTCTCAAGGTCTACTACTTATGATTCCGAATATGTATAAGATATCCGGAGAACTCCTACCAGGGGTATTCCATGTAAGCGCTAGGGCTATAGCAGCACATGCACTATCTATATTTGGAGATCATTCAGATGTTATGGCATGTAGGCAAACAGGCTTTGCGCTACTTGCAGCAGGAAGCGTACAAGAAGTCATGGATATGGGAAGTGTAGCACATCTAGCATCCATTAAATCTAGAATTCCATTCTTACATTTTTTTGATGGATTTAGAACATCTCACGAAATACAAAAAATCGAAGTAATTGAACAAGAAGACTTAGCAAAGCTTGTAGATTATGACGCCATTGAAGAATTTAGAAATAGAGCGCTTAGCCCTGAACGTCCAGTAACAAGGGGTACAGCGCAAAATCCGGATATATTTTTTCAAGCCAAAGAGGCTAGCAATAGATATTATGATGCTATTCCTGATATAGTTGAAAAATATATGCAAGATATCAAGAAACTCACAGGTAGAGAATATCATCCTTTTGTATATTATGGTCATGAAGAGGCAGAACATGTGGTTGTTGCTATGGGGTCTGTCACAGAGACTATAAAGGAAGTGGTAGATTATCTAATGGCAGATGGTGAAAAGGTAGGAGTGCTTCAAGTGCACCTATATAGACCTTTTTCATCTAAATATTTCTTTAATGTAATGCCTGAAACTGTAGAGAGGATCTCAGTGCTGGATAGAACAAAAGAGCCTGGCGCTCTTGGGGAGCCATTATATCAGGATGTAGTAGCAGTATATGGCGAAAGAGATAAAGATAATATGCCACTTATAGTCGGT
>JAAZLT010000223.1 GCA_012799205.1 Clostridiales bacterium | reverse complement strand
TCTCCTTGTAAATAGCTTTCGCGGCATAAACTCTTAACTAATAAAGTGCAAAGTATGATATTTATGAATTACCAGGTGAATAACCGGGGAATTTACACACTAATTTGGACTTGACTGCAAAGGCGTAAAAGTATATTTAGTATACGGTTATATATAATTGCAATTAGTTCAGTGCGCACACTCATATGGATATTGGCAAGTATTAGAGGTTTTAATATATATTTTCCTAGGATCAAGCCAGGATATGCAGTAACGGTTTCAATCATAACTCTTATAATATTCTGGGTAATAGCCATATTTTATAACTCTATTAAACCTTTTCTTATATGGGGTGCATTTTTATTAGATGGGCTAATATCCTATTTTTATGGACTGGAGATCTATAGACAATATGGGACCATGAATATTTATGAGGGAATATGCTTTGGCAATGCCATTATTATTATAGTAGATATTTTGCTTATAGCCTTTTTAATACATAAAAGCTTTGAACGGTTAAGGATAGGAAGGAGAGGGAGCCTTTGAAGTCTATGAAATTTTCTATAGGAGATGTGGTACAGACAAAAAAGAAGCACCCCTGTGGAAATGACATTTGGAAAGTAATACGCATAGGTGCGGATTATAAAATAAAATGTGAAAAATGTGGCAGGATAGTTATGTTGGATATTGAGAGTTTCCAAAGACGAGTTAAGAGAAAGATAGAAGATGATAATTGATGCATAAAATATACGAATAGGAAGTATAGAAATGAAAGTAGTTTTACGAATTATAATAATGGCAGCAATTGCAGCAGTTATAGGATGGAGCACAAACTTGCTGGCTATAAAGATGATATTTAGACCCTTATATCCCCTGAAGATTCCTATAATAGGATGGAATTTACAGGGGATTATACCTAAAAGACGAGATGAAATTGCTAAAAACATAGGTAAAATGGTAGAAGAAGAGCTTATTTCTATAGATGATATAGTTGAGCTTATAAAAAGGGAAGAGAATAAAGAAGCTATATTATCTAACATAAAGCGAAACGTAAATAAAATAGTGGATGAAAAGATACCATCTATAGTGCCAAGTTTTGTGAAGAAGAATATATTTAGCTATATATCTCGAAGCATTGATGAAGAAGCAGATAAATTTCTCGATTCCGCTATAGAGGATATACTAGGGGATTCAAGCGCTACTATAAGTATAGCCAATATGGTAGAAGATAAGATAAATAGCTTCGACCTTATCACATTAGAGGAAATGATATTATCTATTGCAAATAGAGAACTAAAACATATAGAGATATTAGGTGGAATTCTTGGGCTAATAATAGGTATTGTACAGGGGATACTCATGCTATTTATTTCATAGCCATACTTGGATTATAGGGGTGGTATAATTGCAAAAAATTATAAAAGATATATATCAGGCATTAGTAGAATGGGCAAATAAACTTACACCGAATCACTATATAAAGGCCATAGGCACCTTACTAAAGGTAATAGCCATATTTATTATAGCACGTGTAATAATTAGGGTATCCAACATAGTTATATCTAACTTTTTCAAAAGGCGTCGCAAAATGAAGGCCAGGATGGATACAAAGAAGGCAGATACCCTTGAAACATTATCTAAGAGTATATTGCATTATACAGTATATTTCATAGCCATACTAACTGCATTGCCGGAGTTTGGGATACGCACAGAGTCTATACTAGCTACAGCAGGCATAGGAGGATTAGCCTTAGGATTTGGGGCACAAAGTCTTGTTAAAGATGTGATAACAGGATTTTTTATTCTATTCGAGGATCAATACGCTGTAGGGGATTTCGTGTTGATAGATGAGATAACCGGCACCGTAGAGGAAATCGGACTTAGGATAACAAAAGTTCGTGGGTTTAAAGGGGATCTTAATGTAATCCCAAATGGTAGGGTTGAAAGGGTTACGAACTATTCTAGAGGTAACTCCCTTGCTATAGTGGATGTAGATATTGCCTATAGGTCAGATATTGAAAAGGCATCTAAGGTTATGCAAAATGTAGCTGATAGATATGCAAGACAAAATGAAGATATAGTAGAGCCACCTAATGTTTTAGGTGTAGTCAATCTAGCATCCACAGGAGTGAGCATAAGGCTTATTGCAAGAACACTACCTATGAAACATAGAAAAATAGAAAGAGATTTAAGAAAAGGAATAAAAGAGGCCTTTGATGCAGAAGGTATAGGAATCGCAGATACAAGGCGATTATTGATAGATATAGAACAGTCATAGCAAATAGATATGAGACTACTGAAAAATCAGTGGTCTTTTTTGTTTTTCAGAAAGTATTTGCGTTATAAATAACTTGACTTATATCGAATTCCGATATAAAATGAATTTAGTGCCTATATCGACATGCGATATAGCCTAGCCCGTTATAACTACATCCGATATAAAGGAGATGATGGCTATGACAAGGAAAGCCTCTAGAGCTCTCACTCAGCCAATGTATTATGTATTGCTCAGCTTAAAGCAGGCAAGGCATGGCTATGAAATCATGCAGTATATTGATGATCTCACAGATGGTAGGGTGCAAGTGGGACCTGGAACCCTATATTCCCTACTTGCAAGGTTTGAAGAGGATGGATACATAGAGATGCTCTCAGATGATGATAACAAGAAGATATATTTAATTACAGATAGCGGAAATGCTCTATTAAAAAGTGAAATACAGAGGATAAAATATTTATTAGAAGATGCAAGAAAAGTAGTAGGAGGTGGCAAGGATGAATTTTAAAATCACTATGAATTATCTGAATATTATAAACTATCCATATATAGCAAAGTATTTAGAAGATATGGCGAGGAAGGGCTGGCTCTTAAAGAAAGTATTTGGTGGGGTCTTCTTTATATTTAAAAGGATAAAGCCAGAGGATCTAGAGTTTTCCAT
>JAAZLT010000023.1 GCA_012799205.1 Clostridiales bacterium | reverse complement strand
TTTTTAATTTCACAGGTGTTTTTATTAAGGGCCTTGCAAGAGGGCCCAACTTCCTTGACCAATATAGTAAACAGTTTTCAAGCTATTATGCCTATTATAGTAGGACTGCTTATTTGGAATGAGGGTATTAGTTCTTTTCAGATGTTAGGTCTGATTCTATTTTTTATAGTGTTATTATTGTTTAACAAGGGCTCCTATGATGATGGCAAGGGATCTAAGAAAGTGACCCTTAAATGGGCGTTATTTGCAGGGATTAGCGCTATTGGATCGGGAATTGCCATAATATTTACAAAGCAATACATGTTAACATTTGATGGCTTTATAAAGGAATATCTTATTATATATAACTGCATAATACTTATAATAAGCATACCTTATTTGGCTATAAGGGGTATTAGCGGGAAACAGAAATTCGCATTAGATAAGGGTTTCTTATTGTACACAGCATCACCTGCGCTAATCACAGATATAACAAATACAATTTATATGCTCTATATAGCGAGGTTTCAATCCGCCTTTTTCTTCCCTTTTATGAGCGTTCTCAATATACTATCTGTGGTTATTATGAGCAGGGTTTTGCTAAAGGAGAAAATTTCAAGACCAGCATATATAGGTATAGTTCTGAGTTTTGTGGCCATATATCTTTTGGGCATAGAATAGCAATAAAAGATTAATAGGCCCTTGCAAAAAAAGTAGTTGCAATTATATTTATTTTATAATATAATATACGAAATATATACGGAATCTAAAGGCTGTGAAGGGAAGAGTAAAGATATAGACAAGAGCTACAGAGAGCTGGCATGTGCTGAGAGCCAGCGCTTTTAAAATATCTTGAAGATCATCCCAGAGCTACTAGGTTGAATTAAAGTAGGCTTAGTCGGGAATGCACCCGTTACAGTGCAAGAGCGTAATCCGAGAAAATATATCGGCCGCGCTTGTAAGAGGCCTATTTTAAATAATAGGCAAAATTGGGTGGTACCACGAAGAACTATCTTTCGTCCCTTTATAGGGATGGAAGATTTTTTATTTTTATTAAGAGTTTAACAGGAGGGAGTAAGTATGACAGGCGCAAAAGTATTGATAGAGTGTTTGAGAGAGCAGGAGGTAGAGGTTATATTTGGATATCCAGGTGGAGCAGTTTTGCCTATTTATGATGCTCTATATGATGTGAAGGATATTAGACATGTAATTACAGCTCATGAGCAAAATGCTACTCATGCAGCTGATGGTTATGCTAGGGCCACGGGAAAACCGGGGGTAGTTTTAGTTACATCTGGACCTGGAGCTACCAATACAGTTACAGGCATTGCAACTGCATATATGGACTCTGTACCTATGGTGGTATTTACAGGGCAGGTTGCAACATCTTTAATAGGCAGGGATTCATTTCAAGAGGTGGATATAAAAGGTATTACAACCCCTATAACAAAACACAACTTTCTTGTAAAAGATGTAGATGAATTGGCGGATACAATAAGAAAAGCCTTTATGATTGCAAGATCGGGAAGGCCTGGGCCAGTTTTAGTTGATATACCAAGGGATGTACAAGTGGCGAAAACCAATTATATGAAGGCGGAAATAGAGGTTCCAGATACAACTAGGGATCCATTTAGACCAGAAATATATAAGGAACAAAAGATAGATAAGACATTAGATAAGGCAGTAGATTTTATAGAAGATAGTAAAAGGCCTATTATATTGGCAGGTGGCGGAATTACTATATCCGGCGCAAGCCAAAGCCTAGTATCCTTCGCAAAGCATATTGGCTCTCCCGTAGTATCCACCCTAATGGGACTTGGTGGCTTTCCTGCAGACAATGATCTTTTCCTTGGGATGGTTGGTATGCATGGAACACGATATGCAAATTATGCCCTAACAGGGAGTGATTTGATAATAGCGGTGGGCACAAGGTTTAGCGATAGGGTTGTAAGCGATAGGGAGAGATTTGGAAATGGTTCTAAGATCATACACATAGATATAGATGCCGCAGAGATAGATAAAAATGTTACATCTCA
>JAAZLT010000222.1 GCA_012799205.1 Clostridiales bacterium | reverse complement strand
GATATTGCTAGAAAATGATAGCAAATTGATTAAGGAGTGTGCCAGCAAAGGGGATTATTTTAGAGATAAGTTAGAGAAGCTACAAAATATATATCCGCACATCATAGTAGCAGTAAAGGGTAAAGGACTTATGCTTGGTGCCCAATTAGATGGAAATATAGATGGTGAAAATATAGTCAGCATCTGCTTAGATAAGGGATTCATAATCAATTGTGCTGGCAACAACACCCTAAGATTTGTACCTCCGCTTATAATAACAAAAGATGAAATTGATAAATTGATCGCTACCCTCAATGATATATTTAAATTACTATAACAGATAACCATCGAAAGATTATATCTAGAAATACTAGTATGTAAATAATATATGAATTTATAGCGAGGTTGATATACATGTTAGATCTAAAGGTAAATACAAAAGAGTTTATATTTAATCAAAGACATCTTCTATCTTTGCAGGACTATACTAAGGAGGATATCTATAAGGTTTTAGCTAAATCCCTTGAACTTAAAGAAAAGCATACAAAGAACATACCACATCCAATACTCAAGGGTAAAACCCTGGCTATGATATTTACTAAATCCTCTACTCGCACAAGAGTTTCATTTGAGGTCGCTATAAAACAGCTAGGAGGCTATGGGCTCTTCTTAAATAGCAATGATATACAGCTAGGCAGAGGTGAGAGCATTGAAGATACTGCCAAGGTTCTATCTCGCTATGAAGACGGTATAATGATTAGAACATATGATCAAATGGATCTTGTCAATCTTGTGAAGTATGGATCCGTTCCCGTGATAAATGGTCTTACAGATATGTATCATCCATGCCAGATATTAGCCGATCTACTTACTATATATGAAATAAAGGGGCAGTTATCTGTTCTTAAACTGGCCTATATAGGTGATGGGAATAATGTTTCTAATTCACTACTTATAGGATGTACAAAGGTTGGAATGGATATTTCTATAGGTTGTCCAAAGGGCTATGAGCCATGTAAGAATGTAGTATCTATGGCAATGGAAAATAGTAAAGCATCTAACTCCAAAGTGAAAATATCAAATTCTGCCATAGAGGCAATAAAAGATGCTGATATAGTCTATACGGATGTATGGGCCAGTATGGGTCAAGAGGAGGAAGAGGCAGTTCGTGAAAGAGATTTCGCATCTTTTCAGGTAAATAGCAAACTGCTCTCATATGCAAAGGATGATGCTATATTTCTCCATTGCCTACCTGCATATAGAGGCAAAGAAGTCACTGCTGAGGTAATAGATGGGCCGCAGTCCTATGTATTCGATGAAGCCGAAAACAGGTTGCATGTGCAAAAAGCTATAATGACTTTACTCATGAGTGAAGGAGGTTCATAATATGGAGCTATTTATAAAAAAGGCGGGTATCTCTGAAATTCCTATTATATATGATATTACAAAAGAGGCCTTTAAAAAGTATGCTATGGATCTAGGGCTTCCAAGCGCCGTATCTGCCCTTCACGAAACTTTTAAAGATATTAAAAATGATATAGAAGAAAAGACAATATTAGTAGCCTATTATAAGGGTGAGCCTGTAGGATCCATCCGGTATGAAATGGTTGATGATAGTACCGTCTATATTACTCGATTTGGCGTTAAAGCAAAGGCTCAGGGCTGTGGTATAGGTAAAGCCCTTATAGATGAGGTAGTTAATAGGGCACAAAAAATAGGTGCTCATATGATTACACTTCATACAGCTTCTAAGGTCATGCCCCTGATAAAATTTTATTATTCTCTAGGATTTTATATACACTCAACTACGACAGATAGAGGCTATGTAAGAGCACTTTTATGCAAGGAATTAGTAGAATATACAGATGTGCCTATTATGTCTGCTAGCATTAAATAAATTATTTATCATATGCCAACAAAAACAATAGCCGTATACGCCCATGCCCTTAACTATGGGAATATTCGGCTATTGTTCAATAATGTACTACATTTAATTATCTTCTCTAAAATATTCAATACCCATGATTAATAGGCCCAGTAGTAAAAATAAGAACGCTATAGATATGGGAATACCTAAATCTAAATCCATAACAGTTGTCAAAAATCGACCTGGCGGTGTTGCCCAACTAGATACCAAATTGTTACCTACAATAATAATTATTGCTAAACTCCATATGCTTCCAATTAATGATAGGAAGCCTCCGATTAAAACCCTTTTCATTTTGCTCACCCCTGAAATCGCATAATATATCATACATAACTAATACCCTTACTTATCCTGCATACTCTTTTCAGATATATTTTGATTACATAATTGGACTCTTTTTCATTATATCATGTCCTCTTTGGAATATATCCTCTAATTACAAAATTGACCCTCTTAATTATCTAGTATCAGATCTTTTTATTCATATAAGGCCCTCGTTCTGTGCCTTTTTATTATACACTACCCCCAATATGAGAGAGATTATTAACTCTATAGCAAAAACCATTATAACCTTCCAATCGAGGTTTAATTGTATATACCCATCATTTCCTATATATACAGCCAATCCTATACATCCATTAAACCATGCGTGGGTTAATACGCAGAGAAATACGTTTTGTGTGTATTTATAAATAGTTGTTAAAGTAAAGCTCAAGATAATAGCTAGAATAGTATATGTACTAAATGATAGGCTACTTTGTACCGTTCCCTTTACTAGCCACAAAGGCAGATGCCAGAGGCTCCATATAAGTCCCACTACCAGAGTAGAGGTTAAATAGCCTATCATTTTCTCTAATTTAGGTTGTAAATATCCCCTCCAGCCTAACTCCTCTAGTCCTCCTCCAACTATCATAAATGGCAGACTAATAAGCATATAGATAATGGATAAAGGCTCCTTTATCCCAAAAGAGGACCAGATCATAATAAAACGCCAAATTGTATATAATCCAAAGATTATCCAGCCCCTTTTATCTATATCCTTACTAAAAATGAACTCCATAAATAATCTTTCACTAAATTCCCCATCAAACTGTCTATAGAGTATATAAGCGCCAATAGCTGGCCCAACCCCTCCAATTAGCATAGGTATCCAAAATAATGGTTCACCATACCAAAGAGCATCAAAGTATTTATTAGCTATAATTATTATTGCCCAAGATAGATATGTGATGGAAAACGTATATAACAAGAAAAGTGCGATTGGCTTTAGTGATTGCTCCTTTTTCAAAATGCTCCAACTCCCCATCTAGACTTATGTCAGATTTTATTACTAATCCACAGTTTTACTGTATTATAAATGGTATATCATTATCATTTAATAAGCCCTTTATCATAAACAGTTCTATTTCATTCCCTATGCTCTTCAGTTTGACTATATTAACTTTTTCTGGATCAGTATTCATACCCTACACCTCCTAATTTATCTGGGTCTATAAAATTTAAAGGCAATCAACTTATAAGCTAGGTTGATTGCCTTTAATTTTACCATAATATATATAGAGTTTACATTCTTTTCTATTTTTGTTCTATAAATTGAATCTTAAGTCCATCTGGATCTTGCACATAGAAGAATTTAGTAGTAGGACTTGGCTCAAAGGGTCCACTATGTATTTCAATCCCCTTATCTTTTATAAAATCTATGGTATCTTCTAGGCAGTCCACTCCAAATCCTAGGGCTATGCCATCTCCTATAGTAGTATCCTTACTGTCTTCAGTGTAAATAAGTTCTACCAAGGTATCCCCTTGGCCTAAAAAAACTATCTCTGTATCGCCTGATATAAAACGATTAGCTATTGGCAGACCTACTATTTCCTGATAGAACTCTAGTGACTCATTTAAATCTTTCACCTGTATTGTTGCATGCACAAATTGCTTCATTATAGCACCTCCATAGGTTTTCTATCATTCTCTTGTACTTTTGCTTGCCTTAATCTCCTCTATTCGTGCATCCATTCTCTCAACTATATCCATATGAAATTGGGCAACATTTTCTCTCTGGCCAATATCATATTCCATGTTATACAATTGTGGATCCAGAGAGGACCCTGTTTCTGTATTTGTATATGGTTTAATAGCTGGACCTTCTGATGGCTGTAAGTATGTCCATTTCCCTTGCCTTAGAAAATGACTCTTATTTAAAGCCTCTGCTAAAAT
>JAAZLT010000221.1 GCA_012799205.1 Clostridiales bacterium | reverse complement strand
TTAGATAGGACTCGGGCAGAATATGTTTCCACCCACTCTCCTATTCTAAGGGATTATATTATGATAATATTTAATTTTCTTTGGTACTCTCTAGCCTAATCTTCTCTCCTTAAGCTCTATAAAATCCTCCTTTAAAACTCCGCTATCCTCATGATTATGTATTCTATCTGGGATGGCGCTTAATCTTCCATGATGGTCTGTGCCCCCTGTCTTATATAGATTATGCTCAAGCGCCAGATCATAAAATGCCTTCTCCTCATCTTTTGTCAATATAGGGTGGCTTACTTCTACAAGCCCAATGGGTATGCCCTCATCTAGCATTCTTTTAACATACTTATACTGATTATGTGGATGGGCAATGCCAGCTACTCCTCCGGCTTTTATAATCCTTTCCACAGATTCTTCTAAGGATGGCACCTCTATCTTTACTTTAAAAGCAGGTTCAGATTTGAAGTTGACCTTTAAAAGATGTGCCCTCTCTTTCATATCAAGCACTCCCTTTTTAGCCATGGCACGAAATACTTGGTTGTTACAAAACCATGTAGCCTCGGGATTTAGATCCACAATCTCATCCCAAGTTATGTCCTTAAGGGTGCCCCTTTTTATTCCGTTTTCAACTAGTATTCTAGTATGGGTATTTCTATTTTCGCATAAGGTATCTATAAATCGGTTTAGCTCCTTATCTTCTATATCAAAATCATAGCCTACTACATGAAAGTTTACCCCCCATTTTTCCCCATAAAATTCTACCCCTGCTATAGTCTCTAGTCCTACTTCTTTGGCTGCTTCCATAAACTCCTTTGTTCCGCTTATTACATCATGATCTGTAAGAGCTGCTGCACTATGGCCTATCTCTTTTGCCAGTATCGCAAGATCTCTTGGCGTTATCTCGCTATCTGAATGTGTTGAATGTAGGTGAAGATTTGCATATTTCATATATATACCCTCTTTCATTTGACTGGTATATATATATTCTAGAGAGGCTTTTAATATCCTGCACAGATATATCCTTTCATAGAGACACTAAATTAAAAGGAACAAACTCGATGACATTTTTAACTCAATGGGTTAATAGCATCAAGCTTGTATATCTAAAACTTCACCTTTATTAATTTTGTTATTTGCATATATGGCAGCCTGCGTTCTATCATCTAAATCCAATTTATTTAGGATTCGCCCCACATGTTTTTTTACAGTATGCTCTGTTATAAATAAGACTTTACCTATCTCCTTATTAGATAACCCCTTGCTTATGGCTATCAATACTTCTTGCTCTCTAGATGTTAAGGGTGACTCTTCATATAGGGCATCTTTATGGTTTATGATGTCTATTATATCTGCATCATAATAGCGTTTGCCACGGCCTAATTGTCTAATGGCATAGAGTATTTCTATGGGCTGAGCTTCCTTTAATATATAGCCATCTACGCCCATCTTTATAGCTTCTCTTATAAACCCTTTATCCTCGTAATATCCCATTAATATAAATTTGGTCAGGGTCTCTTGGGTTCTATAATCTAGTATAAGTTCTAAGCCACTTTTCTCCCCCATATTTGCATCAATTAATGCAATATCTGGCTTTTTATTCTCGAGTAGTTCTAATCCTTCATCAAAAGAATATGCTTCCCCCATAATTTGAATATCTGTCTCTTCAGTTATTATAGAACTAATACCCCTTATAATCACCGGAAATTGGGCTATGATAACAATTTTCATGATTATCCATCCCCTTTCATCTAGATTAGCTGGTTTTATATATTACACTCATAGATTATGGTGTTCTAGTCTTTTAGGCCCAGTATTTAATTATTCTATATACAATTTAAGGTCCCTTTATTATATTTTCTGTTTTAAGGTAGGTATTTGTAGGGTTTGGTCGTATTTCACAAAACGTTTATTTTATTTGTAAATTGCTCTAGATTACGTTTATATTACCTGTGTATTCTCTATAATATGTTCAGATACTAATAATAGTATAATAGAAGGAGGCCAACTTGACCTCCTAATTATTTAATCTTTCTTCCTTTTTAATAATAAGCCAGTTGTCACAAACATAGCTCCTACTAAAAGATACATTCCAGATGGGGCCTGCCCTGTCTTGGGGAGTGCATCTTGCTCTTTCGGCTTTTCTCTTTCTGGTTCGACTAGTTCTTCATATTTGTTATTGAAGACTATTTCATCATACTTTTTAGTATCCCCATCTCTATACAATAGATTGGTTATTTCAAAGCCTTGTTCTGCTTCTTTGTTAGTCACATATACTACCAGATCATATATAGAATCATCATAAGTAGCCAATTCATTTGTCCCAGCCTTTTGTGAGATTGTATATTTATAGACACCTAAAGATGTAAATTTAATCTCAGGTAGCCCTTTAGTATCCTCCCCAGATATATTCATAGTGAATACACCCTCTTCACTATCATCTGGCATGGGATACGTAAGATCGCCCGCCCTTATGACTATTTCATAAACTTCTTCCGCCTCTGGAGGTGAGCCATCTAAGGAAACTTTTATAGGTATTCCACTACTTTTAATATCCATAGCAAATGCCATAGGTTTAAATAGCATTAGACATAAGGTAAGCATAAGTAGGGTCTTCATAAATTTCCCTAATACTTTTCTCATTTTTATATCCCTCCTATCTTCATAGATCAAATTTATCAATGATTATGTGGCACCATTTCCGTCAGTATTACTGTCCTGGCATCTGTAAACTCTGACGAGCAGGTCGTAAGGGCCAAAATCTTTAAGCTTTTATTGGTTGACTTTATGGCTTCATTAATATTTTTATCATTTATATGCAATGGATTCTCCTTCGCAAACTGTATGAGATCATCTATGCCATCTTGCCATATCCCCGGAACAAATATAGATTCCTCAGAGGACGGTACAACTAGGCAAGCTAGAATCTTTAGATTATAAATTCTATTGGGCAGTATGAGTTTTCCCGTATCATTTTCTCTAAAGAATTTCCCATCCTTATAGAGGTCAAGATCTCCAAACATTTTGCTATTATCCATATGATGTCCATATAACAGAGAATAATTATCTTTAAAGTCTTCATTGCTTCGCGAATCTAGAAAAATACTTCCCGCTAGAGAAAAGTCTCCATATACATCAGTGTTTATATAGGATAGATTTGTTTCCCCCTGGAGTATGGGATGGTCTATATTAGTATTATCCAATATTATCCATCCCTTAACATCAGGGTTTATGGCTAAGAGGTCCTCAAAGCTTGGGCTGTCATCCTCAACTTCAGGCTTTAGCTTTAACATATCCTCTTGGACATTGTCAGCCGCAGCATAAATGAGGCTATTATCCCATAGCGCATAACTGGCATATAGGCCTGCAATAACTAGGGATGTTATTACTATGAAATTTATCAGCCTATTAATTGAGTTTAAAAGGAGTTTTGAGAACCTCATATTAGCCCACCTTTATATTAGTTAAATCTTCTCTTTCTTATTGCAAATACAGCTAGGCCTGCTATGGCTAAACCTAGAACTACTATATAGGGCAGATTGTCAAGGTTTACACCTACTTCGACTGTTTCTTCTTTATTATTTTTAATCTTTACTGTTGAATTTGGACTACATATTACTTTATTCTCATCCTCGTTTGAGTATGTGTATTCTGTAGTATAGCCTTGTTCGCTATACGAATCTTCTTCTACAGTATAAGTCGTCCCATAGGGAATATTATAGAAGGTGAAAGTGTCATCATGTTTCAATTGTAAGTTAATAGTAGCGGTTTCATCCGTGAATTCCACAGGGTTTTTCATACCGTTTATTCCACCAGTATAGAAAATGGGTGCTATGTTATTCTTTCCTTCTGCTATTTCTAACGTAACGGTTACACCAAAATACCGTTTTTGATCCCCCATGTTGCCAGTTACTTTTTTGGTGATCTCTAGGGTACCGGCGCTAAACTCATTAGCAAAACCATCTACTTTATTTCCATTCTCATCCCCATCATTTATAGATACATAACGTAGGAACTTCTCATCACTGTTTGTATCAGGATTATTAATCACTACGACTTTTAGATATCGAGTAGAGGTATCATACTCCATACCTGCCGTGTTACCTGCTATTTCATTAATAGGATAGGTATAAACTCCTACTCTATCGAACTCCGGCAGATCAATTTCTATACTACCT
>JAAZLT010000220.1 GCA_012799205.1 Clostridiales bacterium | reverse complement strand
TTGCCTATCTCCCTACCCTGCCAATTTGGCTCCTCAAGCTTTATATCCTTTAAAGCAGCTCCGCCGCTATTTCTTACAATATATTCTATTGTAATGCTATCTCCCATTTCATATGTCTCCGGGCTAACTCTTCTGTCAATTTCCACAGCTGATTTAGCATCTTTTAATGTCACTTCATAAAAGGTGCCTACCCCTTTATCAGTGCCTTCTGCCGAAGCTATACAACTTATCTTATAGGTTTTCCCAGGCTCTACCTTTTTGGTAAATTCTACAGTATAATTACCACCTGGTTCTAGCCTCTCCTTTATATCCACGGCCTTGCTATTCCAATCTGTTAGTCTTATATTTGTAAGAGCCACATTGCCAGTATTCGAAATATCTATATTAAATGTTACGTCAGTAGCATCTATTATGGCAGTTTTGTCTGCCTTTACACTCATTGCAATTTTTGGATCAGGAACTATACGAAGAACATCTACGGTAACCCCGGTTTCAGTTAGGTTTCGCTCTATAGTTTTGCCATCTACAAATGGATCGTCAAATTTTAATATTACATGGCTCTTAGTAGATTCTGTAATTCTAAAACTATTAGATACGTCTATACTTTTACCAGGTTCTAACACCTCTATCCATCCTAATTCACCATGAACACTATCTATTACAGATATATTCCTGATAGTAATATCGGAATTTGATTTTACATTTGCAGTATATTTCACATTGGTGTCTTTTAAAACAGGCTCAGACGGATCTGTGCTATATCCTACTTTTAGCCTTATTTCGGCCAAATTAAGTTTTACCTTGCCGGAGTCGACTTCCTGCTCTTCTTCGCTATCTTCGAATTTACAAAATAGAGTGTAATTTATTGTCACCTGGCCGCTTAGGGCTTCATATGATTCTCCAGCTATAGTTACAGATTCTCCGCTTTTGATCTTGCCACCAGATGTGTCTACAAAATCACCGAGGGCATTCCCGTCTTTATCTACTGGAAGCTCCTCTATATGAAATTTATCTATAGTTTTATTTGTATTATTCGCTATCTTATATTTAATCTTGGTGCCATCAACCTCTGTAGAAATTCCTACCTTCCCATCTGCCATTGTATTAGATGGGATGTATAATATATTAATTACTATGACTATAATTATTAACCAATTTAGTCTATCTCTCATAATTGAAACCTACCTTTCTATATATTGCCAATATAGATGGCTATCATTTATATATATTCTATACTAAAACACCTATTCTTTAAACCCTTTTTATATATTTATCAAAAGTTTGACTATCATTGACTTTTAAAATTTTATATGTTATATTTATTTTGGATGTGAATAATGCTTTTTAATATTAGCACTCATTGTAATAGTGAGTCAATATACGAAAGTTATGCAATACTATAATATAAGATAAATTTACTGAAAGGAGCTGATGAGATGTTCCTATTTATGATGTCGCCGTTTCATTTTGACCCTACAATGATGATACTGATACCTGCTATATTATTAGCTGGCTATGCTCAAATCAAAGTCCAGTCCACATTTGCTCAATATTCTAGTATAGCCGCCAGATCAGGTCTTACAGGTGCACAAGTGGCCAGAGGGCTACTTGACTCTAATAGGCTAGGTGATGTGCCGGTTGAAATGACAGGTGGTATGCTATCTGATCACTATGATCCAAGGACGAAAGTTTTAAGATTATCTAGAGATGTATACCAATCTAATTCTCTAGCAGCTCTCGGAGTTGCAGCTCATGAGGTCGGTCATGTACTACAAGATGAACACGGATATATATTATTTAATATGCGCTCACTTATAGTGCCACTTGCCAATATAGGCTCTAGACTTTCTTTTCCCCTTCTCTTTTTAGGGCTTATTATGAGAAATCAACCCCTGGCTAGAATTGGGGTCTATGCATTTGCATTTGCTGTATTATTTCAGCTAGTTACCTTGCCGGTTGAACTAAACGCCAGCAGGCGTGCTATTGAACTTTTAAGCGCCAATGGTTATATAGACACAGAAGAAGTAAGACCCACCAAAAAGGTATTAAGGGCAGCAGCTCTTACTTATGTAGCTGCCACCCTAATGGCCATATTACAATTTTTAAGACTTGGCATGTTATCTGGGATGTTTGGAAGACGCAGAGATTAATTATAGGGCTCTTTTGGATGCCTGTATACGCATCCCCATCTTTATCATGCGCAGAGCCCTATCTGCGCTATCATATAAGAGCTTTTCAGCCGTATTCATGGCCTCATCTAAGGCCATGCTTTTGTTTACGGTTACCATGATACTATCTATCCCATAATTATATACATCCTGAGCACCAACACCCATACCGCCAACTATGGCAAGTACCGGTATGTTTTTTTCTTTACATAGCTTTCCTACACCAACTGGAACTTTTCCATATATAGATTGTCCATCTATATTACCTTCCCCTGTTATTACAAGATCTACATCCTGTAAAAGACTTTCAAAATCAATAATATCTAATACAGTTTCAATGCCTGGAAGTAATCTAGCTTTAAAAAATGCTAAAAGTGCTGCCCCAAGGCCACCAGCAGCGCCGGCGCCCTCTATAGAACCAACGTCCTCTCCCATTAGCTTTTCAAGTTTATGTCTATAATGTACCATGCCCTCTTCTAATATATGTAATATTTCTTTATTAGCACCCTTTTGCCCACCATAGATAAAGGTAGCTCCCTCTTTTCCTGTTAAAGGGTTTGTCACATCACATATAACCTTTATATTACAATCTTTTAATCTTGGATCTAGATTAGATATATCTATTGTCTCTATTTTCAAAAGCTCTTTACCACCATGTCCTATCTCATTTCCATCAGCATCTAAAAAGTTCACCCCTAAGGCCATAGCCGCACCTATGCCACCATCATTTGTGGAGCTACCGCCTATACCAATTATAATATTTCTTATTCCCTCGTCCAAGACCCTCTTTATAAGCTGCCCTGTTCCGTATGTGCTAGTCTTTAACGGGTCCCTCTCTTCTTGTTTTAATAGCATAAGCCCCGAAGCCTCTGCCATCTCTATAATGGCAGTTTTGCCATTATCTATAACCCCATATGTAGCAGTGATCTCTCTTAAAAGTGGATCTAATACTGAAGTTTTTTTATAACTGCCCCTACAGGCAGTTACAATTGCCTCTACAGTGCCCTCTCCACCATCAGCTATAGGTACATCTATTACCCTAGCATCTTTGAAATGTGCATGTATAGCCTTTTTAACTGTATTTATTATCTCCATAGAAGATAGTGAGCCCTTAAATGAATCTGGGGCTATTAATATATTCATAAGTAAAATTCCTCCTTGCATAATTCATATTATGATTATATATCCCATTCCTTTTCATCCATTATATAGGGGTCTACATGCACCATGCAATGCTTAATCTCGCTTATATCATTTTCTATAATATCATGTACACTAGTGGCAACCCTATGTCCCTCTATTACTGTAATTTCTCCATCTACTGCAATATCTATATCTACGTATAGTCTATTACCAAATACCCTAGTTTTTAGGCTATTTATAGCTAAAACTCCTTCTACTCCCATGGTAAGCCCTTCTATCTTTTTGACCACTTTATCCGGTGCGGCTGTATCTACAAGGCCGGCGCTGGCTTTGATCCAAAATTCAACTCCAAGCTTTAAAATAAGAAGACTTACCAATACGGCTGCTATAGGATCAAAAAACTTCAATCCTAGACGGGCTAATAATATGCCAACAAATGTTCCTATAGAAGATAGGGCATCCGATCTATGATGCCATGCGTCAGCCTCCAAAGATATACTATCTATCCTTTTAGCTGCTCTTATAGTATTCCAATATAGGCCTTCTTTGACGGCAACAGACACCAAAGCAGCTACAAGAGCGACCATGCCAGGCGCTTCAGTATTTCCCTCTATAAGGCTTCTAATGCCTCCATAGCCTATGAAAAAGCCTGTAATTATGAGTATTGTACTAATTATCTTTGCAAATAAAGGCTCGTATCTTTCATGTCCATATTGATGATCTTCATCTGCATCCTTTGATGCTATTCTAAGCCCAACTAAAGCAACAGATGTAGCCAATACATCAGATAGCGTATGTATGCCATCTGCTAGCATAGCCTTACTTTTGCCTAAAATACCGGCTCCTATCTTAAATATACAAAGCATTATATTGACTACAATTGCCACTCTAGCAGCCAAAATGCCTGCCCTATAATCTCCCATTACCATCCTCCTAGCATCTATTCCACGTAGATAGTTACAGCGTCATCCCCATCTTCAATATCGATGATCTGACCTATCAGCCCATCTTTTATATCATTTATAATTTGATCCCAATCAATCTCCTTTATTAAATCTCCATTTGGTATTTCATCATAAGGAATGAATTTTGGCCCTATCTTAGCAGCCAGATTTATAAGAGACACAGGAAGCTTTAAGTTTATCTTAGATTCACCATCTTCCGTAATCTTTATCCTTATAAATCTTTTCTTTGTACTTATCTCCCTTTTGTCAGTATTATCTCCCATAGCCGCTATAAGCCTTTCAGCTTCCTTGGCAGTGATAGTACCCTCTTCTACCATTTTTAGAATATG
>JAAZLT010000219.1 GCA_012799205.1 Clostridiales bacterium | reverse complement strand
TCTTGGCTGATTTGACCATTTAAGCTCAGATTCAAGGGATACAAATAGATCAACAGCTCGAAAGACTCTCATTTGTCCCGCTGTCTTTGCCTGCTTCTTATAAAGCTCAACTGTAGATGGGCTGGCATCAATTAGGCTGGAGGCCTTATTGTTGGACGCTTTAATTATGAGCAGGTTTCTCATATGTGTTATTATATCCCTTACGAATATAGATATATCTCTCCCATCTTGAATGAGCATATCCACGCTATTGAATGCAAATGTTATATCACCCTCTAATATGGCATCTACCATTTCAAACATAAAGGGTTCATTTGCAGTGCCAAGCATGGAAAGCACGTCTTCATTAGATATTTTATTCCCCGAGAATCCAATGCATTGATCAAAGAGGCTTATGGCATCGCGCAAACCGCCCTGCGCCCACCTTGCTATAGTATATAGGGCTTCATCATCAATAGTGATATTGGATATTTGAGAGATTGATCTTAAATGGTCTACAATATCTTTTAATAGGATTAGCTTAAAGGCAAAGTGTTGACATCTAGATATTATAGTAGCAGGCAATCTATGGGCCTCTGTAGTTGCTAAAATAAATATCACATGAGGAGGAGGCTCCTCCAATGTCTTAAGGAGTGCGTTAAATGCTCCTTGGGATAACATATGCACCTCGTCTATTATATATATCTTAAACCTTCCTAGGGTAGGCGGGAATTTAGCTTTGTTTCTTAGATCTCTTATTTCATCTACCCCATTATTAGATGCAGCATCTATCTCTATTATATCTAACATATCGCCTGCAGCAGATCTTAGGCATACTTTGCATTTACCGCAGGGATTTG
This sequence comes from Clostridiales bacterium, assembly GCA_012799205.1. Lineage (GTDB taxonomy): Bacteria > Bacillota > Clostridia > Caldicoprobacterales > Xylanivirgaceae > JAAZLT01. The sequence continues at coordinate 7,144 of JAAZLT010000219.1, read as the reverse complement.
CATTCTTATCATCTGTACAATTGACAGCTTTAGCAAATACCTTAGCAGTGCTGGTTTTACCCGTACCCCTAGGCCCACTAAATAGATAAGCATGTCCTATTCTGCCCAAGTTTATTTGATTTTCTAAGGTTTTGACGATAGTATCTTGCCCAACTATATCATCAAACGTTTCTGGTCGCCACTTCCTATATAAGGCGGTATAGCCCATATTCCTCACCAACTTTAAGGTAATAAATTATCATTTAGGTTGTATATTGATGTCACTATGATATCATAATTGAATGTGGATATACAAGGGGTATTGGAGGCTTGTATTGACGAACTTGACATATAGTAGATATTAAAGTAAATTGATATTATCATACTAGAAGGGGATGAATGCATTTTGAGAATTTATATTATCCGTCATGGGGACCCAGATTATGCATTAGATTCTTTAACAGAGCGAGGATTTAAGGAGGCAGAGATACTAGCTGATAGAATGGACAAACTATCAATTACGGATCTATACTGCTCTCCACTAGGCCGAGCAGTGGCCACAGCCGAACCTACAATAAAAAGGACGGGCCTTAAATCAGAGATTTTACCATGGCTTAGAGAGTTTACAGGGAAAATTGAAGATCCTGATAATCCTGGAAAGATGAGAATACCTTGGAACTTATCTCCAAGATTTTGGCTAGGCCAATCTGAATTTTATCATAAAGATAACTGGATACATAATCCATATGTAGCTGCCGGTGATATGGTAGATAAATATAATATGGTTACAAAACACTTTGATGAACTCCTATCTGAATATGGATTACATAGAAAAGATGGACTATATCACTGTAGTGAAAATCCAGATAAGAATATCGCCTTTTTCTGCCACTTCGGCTTAGGTATGATATTGATATCCCATTTAGCTAACATATCGCCTTTTTTAATGTTGCAGAATTTCTTTCTACCAACTTCCTCTGTGACTACAATAGTATCGGAAGAAAGAGAGAAGGGGGAAATCTTCTTTAAATGTAAGCAGCTAGGAGATACATCTCATCTATATGCTGCAGGGCAAGATGTGTCAAAGGCGGGACTATTTCAAGAGTTTTATAAAGTAAAAGATGGGCTTCATTAATTAAAAAATAGCTCCATACCTTATAAGGCATGGAGCTATAATATTAAAGCCGTGCACCCACTTTCGACCTAGAACCCATAGGCGGTAACCGAGTAGTTAACTCCGGCCAGGCACCCCTGCGGCACACGAAAATGTCCACTTACTGCTGCTTCCTCCCGGATCTGACAGGGTTCATGGGTTTTCGTTGCGCAGGACCCAACCATCGACGCCACTTGCTCGGGCCAGGCCCTACAAGCCTAAACCTAGAGCGGGACTTAAATCCTGCTATAGCGGCTTGCAGGTTATAGGGCACCGCTACCTCCCCATCTAGCACGGCAAAATTATAAACCTTCTTAAATGGCATACTACATAATAGCATGATTATATATCTTTTGCAAGCACCAAGTTTTGCAAATATTAGCTCATTTCCCTAGGCACATATTTGTTTTTTACAATATCATTGTGATATAATCAAAAAGATGTAAAACATATGAGATACTTTTAATAAAGACTATTATTATGAGGAGTGATCCCATGGATAAGGAAAAGTTACTTGATATGTTTTATAAGAGGCGAAGTATCAGAAAGTTTAAACAAGATGCAGTGATAACAGACAGTGAAATGGATACAATTCTAAGAGCAGCTATGCAAGCACCATCAGCAAACAACAGGCAGACATGGAATTTTATTGTGGTAGATGATAGGGATAAAATGAAGGAGATTACCAAAGTACATGCCTACTCTAGCATGCTAAGGACCGCTACCGCTTGTATTGTGGTAGTTGGCGAGACACCAAAAGAAGGAGGTAGCGTATACTGGCAGCAAGACTGCGCCGCTGCTACCGAAAATATGCTTCTGGCCATAGCAAATCTTGGGCTTGGTGGGGTATGGCTTGGGGTATATCCAAGAGAGGAAAGAGTCCAGGGCATAAAAAGGATATTTAATATTCCTGCTGATAAGACGCCACTTTGCGTAGTAGCTATTGGTGTGCCCGATGAAGAAAAGGCGATGGAAGATAGATTCGATCCAGCCAAGATATATAGAAACTCTATGTAGAAAGAAAGGTTATTAGAAGGGATAGAAATTATATGAGATATGAAAAGTCATGTGGAGCAGTCGTATATAGCATTCTAAATAGTAAAATAGAGTATCTACTTGTTAGAAGTAGAGGTGATAACGGTTTTTGGGGGTTTCCTAAGGGGCATACAGAAAAGGGAGAGACCGAGGAAGAGACATGTATAAGGGAAGTCCTGGAAGAAACCGGAATAAATATAAGTTTAAAGGAAGGATTTAGGGATATCCTAAATTATATGCCATCAGAAGATGTAGATAAAGATTTAATTCTATTTTTAGGGGAGGCAAAGGAGCAAGATGTATTAATCCAGGAAGAAGAACTATCAGACTATAGATGGTGTAATCTTGAGGATGGTATGAGACTTTTAACATTCGAAGATAACAAGAAGACACTTGTAAAAGCCCATAAATTCCTAACAAGATAAATCTATATTATGGTATAATATCATAAGTACATAATATGAGAAAAGGGTGATTTTATGTCAAATAATGTATTTAAAGTTGCGCTTATAGGTGCAGGGTCTATTGCCCATAGTCATGCAGAGGCATATATGTCGTTAGAAGGGGTAGAGGTCCCCATTGTGGCCGATATAAACACATCACGAGCTCAAGAATTTATAACAAGGCATGGGATTGAAAGCTGGACCGAGGATTATAAAGAGATACTAGGTATGGATGATATAGATGCAGTGGTTCTCTGTCTACCTAATTACCTACATGCACCTATAGCCATAGAGGCAATGAGGGCGGGAAAACATGTGCTTGTAGAAAAGCCCATGGCTACAAATGCTAAAGAGGCCCAAGAGATGATTGATGTCAGGGATGAGACAGGCAAGACTCTAATGATCACTATGCAGCTTAGGCATTCGGAGAATACTAAGGCAGCATCTGAGTTTGCCAAAGATAATATGGGAGATATATATTATGCAAAATGTGGCTATATGAGACGAAGCGGGATCCCTGGCTGGGGGAGCTGGTTTACGCGTAAAGAGGAGGCCGGCGGTGGTCCTTGTTCTGACATAGCAGTTCATGTATTAGATCAATGCCTGGCTATTATGGACTTTCCAAATCCTGTTTCAGTGACAGCCTCTACATATTCCACATTTGGGCCTGAAGGTAGGGGCAAAGGTGGATGGGGCTATCCGGAGTTAGATGGGTTCTTTGATGTTGAAGACCTTGCATCTGCCTTTATAAGGTTTGACAATGGTGCTACAGTTATAATGGAGGCAAGTTGGGCAATGCATCTTCCAGACAGGCAATGGGTAGAAGTGCTTGGAACGGAAGGCGGTGTTAAGATAGAAAATGGAGAATTAAATCTATATAAGGAAGAGGGTGGTAGGCCCTTTAACATGAAACCAGAGGTTAAAAGGGAGAATATAACTGTAAATACAGCGGAACATTTCATAGAATGTTGTAAAACAGGTCAAAAACCTATTACATCTCCAGAGCGTGGACTTATACTTATAAAGATATTCGATGCTGTATATGAATCATCTGCGCAAAACGGTAAACAGATAGAACTATAGTCAGTTATGGAGAGAAGAGGGAAATGATAAGTGTATGAACAAAAGGATGATATAAATATCTCTAAGATGCTCGAGTTATCTCTTGGGTTATGGGAACAATATAAAGATTCTTGGACCCCAAGAGAACCAGAGTTTGGGAGAGACTATATATTGTATATGGTGGAAGAAATAGGAGAGGCTATAGCTATCATAAAGAAAAAAGGCGAAGATGATATTATGCAAAATGCTCATGTAAGGGAGCATTTTGTGGAAGAACTTTGTGATGTCTTTATGTATCTTGCAGATGTATTAAATAGCTTCGGTATAAGTGCAGAAGAATTCTCAAAGATTTACATGAAAAAGATGAATTATAATATGACAAGATGGAAATCGGCAAAGGAGAAAGCCAACTAAAGAGGGAGGAAAAACAATGAGAGTCCTTGTATTTTTAGCAGAAGGATTTGAAGAAGTAGAGGCCCTTACAGTTGTAGATTATTTGAGAAGAAAAGATATAAAGGTAGATATGGTATCTATAACAGATGATAAAAATGTCAAAGGGGCCCATGATATTGTTGTAACTACAGACAAGAGGCTGTCGAATATAGACGATGTATATAAATACCATGGCGCTATAATTCCAGGTGGTATGCCAGGAGCTACAAACCTTAGAGATAATGCAAAAGTCATAGATATTATTGAAAGATTGAATGATAAAAACAGGATGATAGCTGCTATATGCGCAGGACCAATAGTCCTTAAAAGGGCCAACATTATAGATGGCATAGAAGTTACATCATATCCTGGCTTTGAACAGGAGCTAGAAGGTGGCATATATAAAGAGGAACCAGTTGTTCGAGACGGCAATATAATAACAGCCAGAGGACCAGCATTTGCTGTAGACTTTGCAATAGAGATAATTGATTATTTACTAGGACATGAAAAGGCGGCAGAATTAAAAGAAGATATTTTGTATAAAGGCTAGTCTAAAGGCTCTATATGCATCTACTAAGATGCATATAGAGCCTTTAATATTTATGTCCTATTATACTCATATCTTTAATGGTTATGGTTTTGGCATTATAATCTACTAATCCATCCTTTTTCATCTTATATAATTCTCGTGACAATGAAGGCCGTTGAACACCAAGCCTTTCAGCCATTTCCTTTTTTGTGGTATGAAGTTTTATTACATTAGTTTTTTGAATGTGATATTCATATTTCAAAAAGTCAATTAGGCATTCTCTTATAGTCTTTAGAGAGATAGAATTTAGTTTATTGGTTAAGGTCAAAGATTTATCGGAGATAATGCCTATAAGCCTTTCCAGAAAGCCCATATTACTTTGACATAGTTCAAGTATTAATTGCTCATGTATATGAACCAATGTACAATTAGAATCTGCAATAATCGTCATAGGGTAGCTGTTTTTAGTAGCAAATATTAAGCTAACGCCTAAAATGTCCGAAGGATTAAATGTTGTAACTGTCAGGATATTTCCGTCCTTATCTATATTTTGAGCTGATACCTTTCCCCTTAAAACAAGATCCATGGTAGTGCATATTTCATTTGGTAAATGTATTATTTGGCCCTTTTTATAATCGCTAATATTGTAATTTCCTAATGCGAAGAGATGTTCCAGCTCCCTGCGAGGAACTGTTTTAAATAGGTCTATATTTGTAATAAGATCTATATATTCCTTGTAAATCATTATACATCACCCCTGATTAGTAACCAATGTTACTGTCTATTGCCTCGCTTAAGATTATAATATAAAAAACGCTAGAATGAAAGGAGAGATTTCATGGACATATTCACCAAAATACTTTGGATCATAACTGTTATTGCCTTCATAATATCTATAATCAAAGATAAAGATAGGACATTTGCATCTATGAAAAGGGCCAAAAATATGATGGGTAATATGGCAGGGGAGATTGTTGGCATACTCTTTTTGATAGGTTTGATCCTAACATTTATACCCCCTGAGACTATTCAAGAGTTTGCCGCTAAATCGAATTCTTTAGTACTGACAATAGTTTCTGCCATCTTAGGGGCAATAACACTTATACCGGCTTTTGTGGCATTCCCGCTTGTTGGGTCTTTGGTAGATGCAGGTATAGGTATTGTTCCAGCAGTTGCATTTGTAACTACTTTAACTATGGTTGGGCTTGTAACTTTTCCTAGAAAGGGAGACCTTTGGAACTAAATTTGCGGCTGTGAGAAATGCACTTAGTTTCGGATTTGCCATATTGATATCACTTATTATGGGGGTGATAATGTGAATATAGTCAGGACGATTAGAAAGAATAAACTACTCGCTATAGTGATACTTGCATATATAATACTGTTAATTACATCACCCCAAAAGGCTAAAGGTTCAGTGGGCAATAGTATGTATTACGTAATAGAGATGATTCAAATTATGCCCGTAATATTTATCTTAACTTCTCTCATAGAGGCATGGGTACCTAGAGAGACTATAATAAAAGGATTTGGGGAGGGGTCTGGGATAAGGGGCTCTATATTGTCATTTTTATTAGGTAGTTTTTCTGCAGGGCCACTATATGCGGCGTTTCCTATATGTAAAATGCTACTGCAAAAAGGTGCTAGCATATCTAATATTATAATAATATTAAGTTCCTGGGCTGTTGTAAAAGTGCCTATGCTCGCTAATGAGGCCAAGTTTCTGGGACCTAAATTCATGGGGATGCGATGGATTTTAACCACTGTTTCCATATTTGCCATGGCCTATATAACATCCATTATGGTTAAAAAGAAGGATATTCCAGCTATAGAAAAGAAGCGGGATGGGGAAACATTGACTGTCCAAAAGGAATATTGTATAGGGTGTGGGATATGCATAGAATTAGCCCCTGAATATTTTGAACTAAAGAATGGAAAAGCAGGAATTATAGAGACAATGGATGCCATAAAAACAAGTGAAGAGGTAGACAAGGCTATAAAAAAATGTCCTACCAATGCCATAGAGTTTAGATAAAAGACTGTAAAATAGAATCCTACGACTGATTATAGGCTAAGGTTGTAGGATTTTTTTGTTTGCAGATAGAGATAAAAAATAGTAAAATGGAAGAACAAGTTAAAATGAAATCATAGGAGCTGAAAACTATATGAAGACTATTGTGATTGTGGGCGCCGGCCAGATGGGCTCTACCATGGCCATCCCAGCTATGGAAAATGGGCACAGGGTAAAACTAGTAGGAACGCCTTTAGATGTAGCCATTATAGACCATGCAGCAAAGACTGGGTATCATAAGACTTTAAAAAGGCAGCTTCCAGATGGAATAGAATATTACCAGGTTGAAGACCTTGAAACAGCATTAAATGGGGCAGATATACTTGTGGGCGGAGTAAGTAGCTTTGGTGTGGATTGGTTTTTAAAACATGTACTACAGATAATACCCGAGTCCTTACCTGTATTAGCTGTAACAAAGGGCATGGAAAATATGCCCGATG